>URHD01000006.1 GCA_900547585.1 uncultured bacterium
ACTGCATCTTCTGCAGTTTTTGCAGGCTTATTTGCAGACTTAATTGAATCCAGCTTAAAAGCGACAGCAAATCTTGCGTCTTCCAGCTTTGCTTTGGCTGCTTCCAGCTCTATTTCTGCAAGTCTAGCTTTATAAATAGCCCTTGAAACCACTGAATCAGCCGCACTCAAGGTATTTTTGTTAATAAGCTCGGTTTGGGCCTTTTCGACAATTTTTGCCATAGGCTCAGCCTTTTTAGCGCATCCGCCCAGAAGAGTGGCCGCTGTAAGCCCTGTATAAAGCGCTGCCGCTTTGATATTCATAATTTATTCCTTTCATAATGTTTATTCGACAGGTATATTGCTTATAATATCCCTGAAATTTAAAATTTTTGCAATATTTTCAGAAGTTTAAGCGATTGTTACAATGCACTTAATATTATCACTATATATCGTAACGTAATAAATGGATATTATTTTTATAAAACAAAAATTTATAACAGGCGGCAGAATTTCAGCGGTAATGAACAAAAAGTTTCTCTATTTTATATTACTAATAAATAATAGAGTGGGAGAAATATTATGCCGGAAAATAAGTGTATATCGTTATTAATGGTAGAAGATCATAAACTGCTGCGGGTAGGGCTTAAATCGCTTTTTGAGGACTGTAATGACATAAAAGTCATCGCGGAAGCACAAAGCGGGAAAGAGGCTGTCGAAAAAGCAAAGAATATAAAGCCGGATGTTATACTTATGGACATTGGATTGCCCGATATAAGCGGAATTGAGGCAACTAAGCGCATTCTGAACGACAATCCCGACCAGAAAATCATAATGTTAACCTCGCACACGACGGAAAAAGAGGTCATGGACTCGCTCAGTGCAGGCGCTTACGCCTATGTTCTAAAGGATATCAACACAGAACTGCTGATTATGGTTATAAAATCCGTAAAAGACGGCGCAATCTGGCTTGACCCTAAAATCGTACCGCTCATAAGGAACCAATCCTCCTGTTTCATCCCCCAAAAACAAAGTTCTAGAGCGACTTTCCGGGCGCAGCACGCAAATCTTACGGAACGGGAATATGAAGTATTAAAGCTCGTGGTTGACGGAAAATCGAATTTTGAAATTGCCAACACGCTCACAATAAGCGAACATACTGCAAAAGCGCACGTTTGCAATATTATTCAAAAGCTGGTGGTTGACGACAGGACTCAGGCTGCTGTTAAGGCGATTAAAGAGGGGCTTGTTTAAGTAAAAAGTCCTTATTCCGCCAAAAGTGCATCCAAAACCTGCTGTGCATCGGCAACTATGCCAATATCACAACACTGAAAAATAGGCGCGTTAGGGTCAGAATTGATTGCTATGACTTTTTTAGCGTTTGTAATACCGACAAGGTGTTGAATAGCCCCCGAAATGCCGAGTGCAATGTACAAATCCGGTGCAATTGTGTGCCCTGTTTGTCCGACCTGAATTGTTTGCTCTGCCCACCCTAGCTCAACCGCAGCCCTTGAAGACGCCGGTGAAATGCCCAATTTTTCGGCAAGTCTGTACATTTTTCCGAAATTTTCGGAAGAACGCAGCCCTGCGCCACCCGCAACAACGATTTTTGCTGCTTCAAGGCTGTTGTCAATAGCTTTAAATTCGCGTTTTATAACCTTTACGGCCTCTTCGTTCCGTGAAATTTGAGGCTCAATACGGTTTATATTCATTGATTTTTGCGGAATTTCACCGGTTGTGACGAGAGCTCCCGGTCGTATTGTCGCGCAATTCGGGTCAGTTTTTGAAGAAATAACAGCCATAAGCTGCCCCCCGTAAGTCGGACGCGTTGCAAGGAGTTTGCCCTGCTCATCAATATCAATCATTGTACAATCCGCTGTCAATCCTAGGTTCAAACTGGAGGTTACGCGGGGAGCAAGCTCTCTTCCGAGTGCGGTTGCTCCTACAAGGAGTATATTTTGATGGTTTTGTGCCAGAAAATCGCTTATCGCACCGGTCAGCGTACAAATTTCATTGTCAGCAAAAACAGGACTTACCAGAAGAAAAAGGTTATCCAGTCCTTTATTTTTGAGCTGTTCAGCCAGCTCATCCGCATATTCGGGTGCTGTTGCAATTAGAGCATTGATTTCAACATTTTTCAAGCTGCTTGCAGCGTAGGTAATTGTTTCGATTGAAACAGGTGTTATCAAATTGTTGTGAGTTTCCGCAAAAACAAGGAGTTTTGTCATGAATGCACCTCCTTAACCGCCTCAAGAAGGAGTTTTGCAGCTGCTTCCGGCGAAAAATCATCGATAATCCGGCATTCCCGTGTTATTTCGGGACGAAATGCTTTTTTTACAATTGTTGGGGAACCGGCAAAACCGATTTGTGAATCGTCCGCACCTATATCTGCTGCACTGAGGATTTTCACAGGGATATCCTGAGCGCGCATGAAATCTTCAATAAGCGGTTTTTTCACACACTCTCTTGAATTAACAGCAAGGAGCGCGGGTGTTTTTATCTCAATTTCTTCTTTAATGCACGGAGTTTCGCGTTTTAAGGTAAGTTTTCCGTCATTATATTCAAGAAATTCGCAAACAAGCACTGAAGACGGCACGCAAAGCTTTTGTGCAAGCGCAGGAGGAACCTGTGCCGTATCACCATCAACAGCCTGCTGACCACAAAGAATCAAATTAAAATTCGGCACAAATTTTCTGATAAAACATTCGAGGCAATACGATGTAGCGAGTGTGTCAGAGCCGGCGAACTTCTTATCACAGAGCAAAAACGCCTCATCAGCACCCATTGCAAGCCCGTATGATAAGGATTCAACAGCCTGGGTCGGCCCCATGGATAAAAGGGTTATTTTTGTGTCAACAATCGCTTTTTTCACGTCCAGCGCAATCTGCATTGCGCCCATGTCGTAAGGATTTATGATTAAATCCATTCCTGCTCGGTCAATGGTATTATTTGCCGTCCATTTTATGTCATTTGTGTCGGGAACCTGCTTAATGCAGACCAGAATGTTAAATGTCATATTACATGTCCAATCCGAGGTCTAAAACCGGCGCATTTGCTACGATTGCGCTGGTTGAAATTATATCAACTCCGCTTGATGCGATTTTATTAACAGTATCGAGTTTAACATTTCCGCTGGCCTCGACAATAGCCCGTTTGGCTATAAAATCTACGCATTTTTTCATATCCTCGACGCCCATGTTGTCGAGCATAATAATATCAGCCTTATTTTCGACTGCCTCTTTAACCTGCTCAAAAGTATCGCATTCGACTTCGATTTTATGTGCGTGAGAGCCATTTTGGCGCAGGCTTTGCACCGCATTTGTAATTGAACCGGCATGTTTAATGTGGTTGTCTTTAACCATTGCGCAGTCGCTTAAATTGAACCTGTGAAGCTTTCCGCCGCCCACAGCAACCGAATATTTTTCAAAAAGCCTGAATCCGGGCGTATTTTTCCTTGTATCAACAATAAAAGCGCTGTATGGCTTGATTGCTTCCTGATATTTTGCTGTTTCTGTTGCAATACCGGACATTCGCTGAATATAGTTCAGTGCGGTTCTTTCACCAGTCAAAATCGCTCTTGCAGGGCCGATAATTTTAGCGAGGGTTTGGCCTTTTTGGATTTTTTCGCCCTCTTGCACATCAAAATCAATCCTGACATCCTTTGAGAGGATTCGAAAAACTTTTTTGAAGACAGGAAGCCCGCAAATTACGCCATCCGCGCGCGTATTCAAATACGCAGTAAGAAATTCAGAATCCGAGTATAGAAAGTCCGTTGTAATATCTCCATAGCCGACATCCTCTTCCAGAGCGTTTTTTACGTGTTTTTCTATAATAAAATCATTTAACAGAAACTGATGATTCATTGTTTTTTACCTCGACAGAAATTTTTTCCGGAACAGCGGGCGAGTCAGACCTGAAATGTGCACCTATTGACTCTTTACGTTTGAGTGCCATATTTGTAATAACCAGCGCAACATGCAAAAGGTTACGCAGCTCAAATTCTTCTGCGCTTGTGCAGAAACGGTTCCGCCCGAATTCTTCTGATATTTTTTTGAGGTCGGAAAGTGCCTGCAATAAAGAGTTTTCATCTCTAATTATGCCGACATTTTTCCACATTGTATCTTTTAGCCTGTTAATTAGAGCATTTACATCGCAATCTGCATCCTCCGGCTCGTCTTGGGGTGCGTAATTTTTGATTGTAGAAAGGATAGAATCGTCAATCACGTCAGAAACCTGCAGATTTTCAAAGGAAAGCGTGTTCACCAGTTCAAAAGCGGTAACAACGCACTCCAGAAGCGAGTTGCTGGCGAGTCTATTAGCTCCGTGTAAAGAAGTACAGCCCGCTTCGCCAATAGCGTATAGGTGCCGGATAGAGGTTGTTCCGTCAACAGACGTTTTTATGCCGCCCATGCAGTAATGCGCCGCCGGTGAAACCGGAATATAGTCTTTTGTGACATCAACGCCATTTTCAAGGCATTTTTTATAAATATTCGGAAATCTTGTTGTAAATGTGTCTATCGGAATAAGCGATGCATCAAGAAAAACCCTTTCTTCGCCAGATGCTTCAAGCTCTTTGACAATTGAGCGGGAAACAATATCACGGGGAGCAAGGTCTTTTTGCTCATGATAGCGTTCCATGAAGTATTCGCCCTTGCTGTTTACAAGTTTTGCGCCCTCACCTCTGACAGATTCAGAAATCAAGAACCTTGATTCGTCATTATCAAGCGAAAGCGCCGTAGGATGGAACTGAATAAACTCCATATCTTTAATTTCGGCTTTTGCCCTGACTGCGAGTGCCAACCCGTCGCCTGTAGCAACCGATGGGTTTGTTGTGTATTTGTAAACCTGCCCGACCCCGCCTGTAGCAAGCACAGTGGCACCTGCATAGATGGTTTCAAATTCTTTCGTAACTTCATTAAACGAAATAACACCCCTGCATTCGCCTTTTGCGTCAATCAAAAGTTCAACAGCATGGCATTGCTCGTAAATTGAGATATTTTCAGAAATAGTTTTATCGTTTTTAACCTTGTTTACGAGCGCTTTTTCGATTCCGTAACCTGTAGCGTCACCGCCGACATGGAGAATTCTTCTTACGCTGTGAGCACCTTCGAGCGTGAAAGTCAGCCCGTTGTGTTTGTCCCTGTCGAATTCCACGCCGTAGCTCATCAAGTCTTTTATTGCGTACTGGCTGTTTTCAGAGATAAATTTTACAACATTAAAATCAGAAAGTCCGCAGCCGGCTTTTATTGTGTCCGCAACATGCAAACTAACGGAATCGGGTGCATTTTCGGGCAAAACTCCGACAATACCGCCTTGCGCATATCTGGAATTGCTTTCAGAGAGCTGTGATTTTGTCAGCAAAAGTATCCCGTCAGGGAGGTTCATGCTCTCGGACAACTTAATTGCGGCATAAAGTCCTGAAATACCGCTGCCGACTATAACTACTGAATATTTTGAATGTTTCATTGGCATAATTACTATAAATATAATACAAACGCATTTTAATTGCCATACACTAGCGGCGAATTTTTTTCATAATGAACGGATAAATGAAAGAAATATAAAATGCAATGAAAAAGGCTGTTGCTGCGGACGCATAGCGTTTTATAAAAATTGCAGCAAAGAATTTATCAGCCAAAAACATAACAAGATAAAACAATAAAAGCCCAAAAATTACAGAAAAAAGCGTTTTTGGCGATTTTTTGAATACAACCTCAAAGTTTACAAACCTTTTTTCCATAATCCAGCCTGTAAAAGCGCCGTAAACAAAAGCAAGCTTGCCGTAAACGCCATGCTTCATATCCAGCGGATTTATTGTATCAACCAGCGGATTGTATGTCCGCATTTGAGCGCAGCATTTCAAATGCAGGTACAGGTATAAAATTAGCCCTATAATCATTATTATTGTATAGAAAATCAAGTCATTTCCGGGTTTCTTATCTATCCATTTCAATGTTTTATCAGTAAAAAGAATAATAAACAGCCCGATTATAATGGAAACGATGACATCCTGCGGAGTGTGAACGCCAATATAGTTTCTCGAAAACGCAACGAGCACCACAAGAAGCACCATTAACCCCAGCACCAATCTGTTTTTTCGCCATAAATATCCTGCAGAACCCCAGACACTCATTGCTCCTGCCGTATGCCCGCTGGGAAAAGAATATCCGTCCGCCGCAGGCAAAGCCCGCTCAATCGGGCTAACTCTGGAGTCAATAAGCCACGGTCGCTTTATGCAGGCAGTCATTTTCAAAAAAACATTCAAACAAAGGGTCAAAGCAAAGTTAAAAAGCATGAAAATTCCAGCTTTTTTATCAAAATACCAGTAAATAACAGCTAAAAATCCCAGAGGGATAATTACTTCGCCAAACCACGTTGCTGACATGAAAAATATATCAAAAACTCCGTTTGTCGCATCTCTTAGCTGCTGCAAAAGCAGTAAATATTCAATTTGAAGCTCCATTGTTCCGAACATATTCTAATTCTAAAATAATTGAAAGCTTACGGCAATTTATTTACATTAAGAATTGATATTCTGTTTTAAATATGCTTCAATAAACCCGTCAATCTCCCCATCCATAACTGAATCCACATTCCCGACCTCAAAGCCCGTTCTGTGGTCTTTAACCATTTTGTACGGGTGAAAAACGTATGAGCGGATTTGGGAGCCAAAATTTATATCAAAATTTTCGCCTTTAAGCTCCGCAAGTTTTTTATCATGCTCAGCCTGCTTGATTGCGAGCAGTTTTGAAGCAAGCATTTGCATTGCTGTTTCTTTATTTTGAAGCTGGGAGCGCTGCTGCTGGCATTTTACGACAATCCCGGTCGGTTTATGCAGGATTCTGACGGCAGTTTCAACCTTGTTGACATTTTGCCCTCCGGCGCCGCCCGAGCGCATTGTATCAACCTCCAAATCCTCCGGCGGGATATGTATAGCCTTTTCAAAATCCTCAAGCACAGGGCTAACCTCAAGCGACGCAAAACTCGTCTGGCGTTTTCCACTGGCGTTAAACGGAGAGATTCTGACAAGCCTGTGAACGCCTCTTTCGGCTTTTGCAAGCCCGAAAGCATATTTTCCGCTTACTTTTATTGTTGCGGACTTGATTCCGGCCTCATCGCCGTCCGATTTATCCAGCAATTCGACTTTCCAGCCCTTTGTTTCTGCCCATCTGGAGTACATTCTGAGTAACATTTGCGCCCAATCCTGCGCATCTGTGCCGCCTGCGCCTGCATTTACAGTCAAAATCGCATCGTAGGCGTCATATTCACCGGAAAGCGTTGTTTGCACTTCCCATTCATTCATCTCTTTTTCAAGGGATTCAAGAGTATTTTGAAGCTCCTCCCAGATTGATTCATCCCCGGTTTCGTTGTAAAGCTCAACAAGGATATTGCAATCTTCAATTTTTTTATCCCAATTTTCAGCTTTTTCGAGGGTATTTTTGCATTCTGTAAGCTCCTGCGAGAGTTTTGCGGCATTCTGGGGATTTTGCCAGATTTCTTCGCTCTGGAGTTTTAAATCAAGCTCTTTTGCCTTCTTTTCTATGCTGGAAAGGTCAAAGGCACTCCTTCGCTTTGTTTATTTTCAAAGCAAGCTCTTCTAATTTTTGTTTTTGTTCAATATCTATCATTTTATTTTAGTTCCATCTTTTGCAGCACCAAGAATAGCTCTGATAATAGGCAAATTGCTAAAACCCATTACCGGAGAAGCTGCTATATTTTGTATTAGGCGCTCATTTATCTCTTCTTTTGGGGTTTCTTTCAACATTGCTGTTGCGTTTTTATTTGTGCGGGGTTTAATTTGCGGAATTTTAGTAAATTTTGCGGCCCCAAAGGTGATTTTATTCATATTTTTAACCCTTTCAACTACATTTTATTATAAAAACGTACAGAAATTTTTTTGCTACTTAGTAAAAAAATGTAAAGCCTAGCTCTTCAAACTTTTTAGGGCATTTTCAACATTTTTGTAAAGCGAGCGCATGCAGTTTCCAAAATCCTCTTTTGCTTCCGCAAAACTGAACGGAAACACGTTTGGTTGTGTTTTTCCTCGCTTAAAAACATGGAATTTAACGTCATGGAAAAAATCCCCGCCCAAATCTTCAATGTAAACGCTTGCGTTGTTTTTTTCAAGGTAATTATTGAGCGCGCTCATGTTGTTTTCATTGATAATGTTTGAATATTTCCCGTTTTTGCGCATTCCGTTTTGGATATTAATGTTTACGCTTTTTCCAAGCGGAGAATACAGCTTATCAACCTGAAAAGGAGCAAATGCCACAATTTTTGCCATAATTATCCTTTCTTTGCCGCACCTGCGATTTCAGAATCCATACGCAGAAACACAGGTTTAATTTTTTCTTTTTCTGTAATTTTTCCTGCGGGAATTTCGCCCCATTTTAAGTCATCCAGCTTAATTTCAGCGGGTTTTTCCGACCTATTAAGCTGTTCATAAATATCCTGCGAAATATTAGGCGTATAAGGCGCAAGAAGCGCACCGATAAACCGCATAGCCTCGAGTACATTGTAGAGAACTTGCGCACATTCAGCCATTTTGCCCTCTTTCGCAAGCCCCCAGGGCGCTGTGTCATTTACGTATTTGTTAACAACATTGGAAAAATTAACAATTTCCTGCGCAGCTTCTGCAACTTCGTAGTTATCAAAACGCTTTTTGACGGATTTTACGGTATTCAGGGCTTCTTTTGCGATTTCATTATGAGAATCCGTTATAAATTCCGGTTTTATGTCGCCGTCAAAGTATTTTACCTGCATATTGAGCGTTCTGTTGAGCAAATTGCCGATATTGTTGGCCAAATCAGCGTTAACTCTTTCTTTGAAGTCCAAATCAGAGTAATTTCCGTCCCGTCCGGTCGGAGCCGTTACCATCATGAAATATCTGAACGCGTCAGGATGAGCGAGTTCAAAGGTTTCCATCACATCTTTGGGTGCGATGACATTTCCGATGGATTTTGACATTTTTGTCTGGTCAATCGTAATCCAGCCGTGCGCAAGAATTGTTTTAGGCAGCGGCAAATCAAGCGCCAGCAAAAATGCCGGCCAATAAATCGCGTGGAACTTCAAAATATCTTTACCTATGACCTGAACATCAGCAGGCCAGTATTTTTTGAAGTTTTCATGCGGATTTTCAGGGTCATAGCCAAGAGCTGTGATATAATTTGATAGCGCGTCAATCCAAACGTAAATAATCTGCGAATCATCACCCAAAACCGGTATTCCCCAGCTTACCGAATCTTTTGAGCGGGAAACAGAGATATCCTCGATATGTTCAAGCTGGTTCAAAACCTCATTTGCCCTGAAATCCGGTTGAATGAAGTCCGGATTGCTTTTTATGTGCTCTATAATTCTGTCTTTATATTTTGAAAGTCTAAAAAAGTAGTTTTCTTCCTTAACTTCCTCAGGTTTTTTGAGGTGATCTGGACAAAGTCCGTCCTCTGTCAAATCACGCAGATTCAGGAACGATTCACAGCCGGAGCAGTACAAGCCGGTGTAAGAATGTTTGTAAATATCGCCATTATCCTGCAATTTTTTGAAGATTTTCTGAACAATTTCTTCATGCTGCCTATCAGTCGTTCTTATAAATTGATTGTAAGAAATATCGAGCCCGTTCCAGCATTCTTTGAATTTTTCCGCGTTAATATCGCAGAGTTCTTTAGGGGTAATACCCTGTGCAGCCGCTGTTTTTTGGATTTTTATACCATGTTCGTCCGTTCCGGTAAGAAAATAGACATCGTCGTATCTCTGGCGGAAATGACGGGCAATAACGTCAGTTTGTATCTTTTCATAAGCGTGCCCGATGTGGGGTGCGCCGTTTGCGTAGTCAATAGCCGTTGTTAAGTAAAATTTTGTCATAATTTTTCCTATTTTTATCTTATTTGCTATGATAAAATTACCACAAAAATAAGTTTTTGTGGTGTAAAAATTAGATTTTGACCTGCTTTGCAGGAGATTCCCGCTTTCGCGGGGATGACAGGAATTATTTTTCATTCCCGGCCTGACCGGGCGTCTCCGGAGCATCCGGTCAAGATTTACAAACCAAAGGAGATATAAAATGTCAGAACGTTTAAATTCACGCAAAAACGATGAATTAAGAGAAATTAATTTTATAAAAGATTATACAAAACACGCTCTAAGTTCTGTTTTGGTTCAATTTGGTGATACAAAAGTAATAGTAACCGCCTCCGTTGACGAAAAAGCGCCTAAATGGATGGAAAAAGACGACCCGCGCGGGTGGGTTACGGCGGAATATTCGCTTTTGCCGACCTCAACCCACACAAGATGCCAGAGAGAACGCACAAAAATTTCCGGCAGAACACAGGAAATTCAACGTTTAATCGGTCGCAGCCTGCGTTCGTGCGTTGATTTGGAAAAATTAACAGGGCTTACTATCACAATTGATGCAGATGTAATTCAGGCTGACGGAGGAACACGCTGCGCAAGCATTTGCGGCGGATATATTGTGCTTGAAGACGCAATAAACAAGCTTATTGCGGACGGGAAAATTGCTCAGAATCCGATTTTGGAGCCTATTGCGGCGGTTTCAATTGGTTTGATTGACGGTGAAGTGAAGCTTGATTTGGATTATTCGGAAGATTCGCACGCACAGGTGGATTCCAATGTTGTAATGACAAAAAGCGGCAAAATTATTGAATTCCAGACTACGGCAGAGGGAAATCCCTTTTCAAAAGCCGAGCTTTATCAGATTTTGGATACAGCTGAAGCTGCAATTCACAAAATCATTGGAATGTATTAAGAAAAAACGTAAAAACGTCTACCAGTGAGCCGATCCGTATTTTTCCCAGTGCGAGATTTTTTCGTTAATTTCTTCGCGAACCTGTTTTACGCTTTTTCCGCTGGAGGGCAGAATTTGTTCATCTGCAAGCAGTTCAAAATCCATAAGCGTTTCTTTTAAACGCCTTACAGTGGCTTTTACCCGCTCTCTTTGCTGAAACTGCCATCCTTTGAACCCGCACTCCGGAGGAAAAAGTGACCAGCCGTTTCTGGGGGCTCTGCGGCAGCAATCCGGACGTGTGGGGTGGATAGCGCAGGTGTTTTGCTCTGTCAGGTGCGGACAATAGTAAAATGCAATCTTTGATTCGTCAAAATCAGGGTTCTTTTTTAATTCCTTAAGAATATTTTCGACATGAGCGGGAACAGCTTTTCTGGCGTCTTCAACGGTGGGGTATTTTTTGAAAATTTCAACAAAAACCCTCGCTTCCTCCTGTCCTTGCGCAGCAAGCTCTTTCAACTCCTCATGCGTGTAGGGAGTTGTTATGGCTTTGCAGCATTGACCGCACATTTTGCATAAATGTTGGGGAAATTCCTCCCCAAGACCTTTTTCGATACCCATAATGCAATTATAACTTTAATTTTTCCGCAATGCAAAAAATTTATGTTATATTAAGCCGTAGGAGAAAGATATGATAAATACATTGATTTTTGACCTTGACGGAACGCTCTTAAACACTCTGGAAGACCTGAAAAATGCGACGAATTTTGCATTAAATAAATTCGGTTATCCGGAACGTTCGATTGAAGAAATAAGGAATTTTGTAGGCAACGGAGTTCGGAAACTTATTGAACGCGCACTCCCGAACGGAGCTGAAAATCCGGATTTTGAGGCTTGCCTTGATACATTTAAAAAAAATTACAAAGAAATCATGTACAATCACACAGCACCCTATAACGGCATCTTTGAAATGTTAAAAATCGCGCGTGAAAAGGGCTGCAAAATTGCTGTAGTTTCCAACAAGTTTGATGTAGCCGTTAAAGAGCTTTGCGGGCGTTATTTTGGCTCGTTAATAGACATTGCAATCGGAGAATCGGAAAATGTTCGCAAAAAACCGGCACCTGACAGCGTTTTTGAGGCAATGAAGCTTTTAAACTCAAAACCTGAAAATTCTGTTTACATCGGGGATTCCGATGTTGACATAGAAACGGCCAAAAATGCAAAATTGCCCTGTATAAGTGTAACATGGGGATTTCGGGACAAAAATTTTCTTATTGAGCATGGCGGCAGAATTTTCATTGACAGACCGATGGAAATTTTCACTAAATTACAGGAAATTCAGCATTAAACCTCTTGAAAAGTTTTAAAATGCGTTTTTACGAGGTTTTTGAGCTCATCTTTTGAAAATCTGCCCGCAATCTTTCTCGCAGCGTCGATAACAGCGGAATTGCAGCCTTTCGGGATTTGTACACCGTATTTTGAGGAAAAATCTGCCATTATCTTCAAAAACTGCTCTCTGGCAAGAATAGAGGCAGCTGCGACCGCAATATCGCTTTCCGCCTTGCAACGCTGTTCGAGTTTTATATTCTGACCCTTGCCCATTAATGCGTTTTTTATGAGTTTTTCATCGCCGAATTTATCAGAAAGCGCGTATTCACAATCTGCCTTTTCCAGTATATTTTCGATGGTTCTGGCATGTCCCCAGGCAAGAAGTTTGTTCAAATTGCCAAATTTTGAGTACAATTCGTTGTATTTTGCCGGATTTATCGTAACAATTGAAAAAATGCAGTTGTTTTTCACTGCAGCAGCCAGTTTCGGGATTTGTGCGTCGGAAACCTTTTTGCAATCCTTGATTCCGGCCTTCAAGAGAATTTCAGAGTTTTTTTCATCGGTTAGAACACCGGCAATAACCAGCGGCCCGAAAAAATCGCCTTTTCCGGACTCATCTACGCCAATATGTTTTGCCGGAATGGTAATATCGGGAGTTTCTGCTACGGGCACAGATTTTATGCCGAGAAAGGCCTCGACTTTAGAAGCGATTTCGCTAATATCAGCCCCCTGAAGAAGAAATTTGCCCGAATTATAAAAAATAGCGGTATATTTTGAGGTTTTAGCGCGCCAGAAAGCGTATTGCTGTGCAGATATCACAGCATTTTCCCGTACAAAAAACTCACGAAGCGAAGCTTCTTTGCCGGTGTCGATTTTTACCGTGTAATTGTTCATCTGCCCGCTATCTCCTCGTTTTTAGATATTTCGTAACAACTATATCACAATCATGCCATGCCCGTGAAAATGGTATAGAATATTAGCCTGAAAGTGTATGTTATGAGAAAATTCCGCAGAATTTTAAATATCTTTTTAATAATTGCCGCAGTTTTCGGGGGGATTTACCTTGTTTTGTGCTTCGTGCTGCCGTTTTTGCTTAATTCAAAAGATTATTCTGGCATAATTTCGGACGCAGTCAAAAGCCAGACGAATCTTAATCTTGTTATCCATAATTACAGGATTAAAGTATCTCCAAAGCTCAATTTGAGCGTTGACGCGGAGAATGTTCAGCTTTTTTACCCGAATAAGACCCAGATTCTTGATATAAAAAATGTAAACCTCGATTTTTCTACACTTGCAATGCTCCACAGGGAATTAAAGCTCGAAAAGGTTTCTGCCGATAGTGTTCAAATTTCCACAAAATTGTTAAAAAACGGGAAATTTACTCTTCAGGAGTATCTTGAGAAAAATTACAAAGAACAGGAATCATCCCGGCTTAAAATCTCAGATGAAATTCCGTCGATAAATGTAAATTCGCTGTTAATTAAGATTAAGGACGAAAAAACAGCCCAAAAATTCAAGCTGGAAGCGCAGAATTTAAAAATTTCAAACAAACTCCTGACGAACAGCCACAAACTGGCCGCATCAGGCACATTGTTCTGCGGAACCGGCAAAATAGCGGATTTTAACTTAAAACTGGCGTTTTCTGACAAATTAATCAAAAATTTTCAGCCGGAGCCGGTTCAAATCCCCTTTTCAGACTTCAATAAGCATAAAATGAACGCGAAAATTGACGCAGATTTGACCCTTTCTGAAAACTCAAAGCTGAGCGGTAAAATTAACATGACAATTTCACAATGAAATCCGCAAACGGAACCCGGATTCCGCCGTCATACTTTCATTTTAAATTTGAAAAAGACAAAGGGGAAATGGATTCGGAATTTTTTGCCGCAAAAGATGAAAAAGCCATGCTGAACGCAAAATTTGCACTTTCCGGCGCAAAAAAAATATATTTAAAATGTTCGACAAAAAAGATTTCATTAAAAAATCTGAAACCGGTTCTGATTTCGCTTGCAGAAATGCTCAACATAAAAAACAATCTGTCAGAATTTGACGCGGACGGCTATATCACGTCCGATTTTATAGTGGATACGGACTTTAAAGCAATGAATTCTTCCGGCAGGCTCGGTGTTTTTAAGGCATCACTAAAACACAAATCAATCCCGTTAAAAATCACCGAAATCAACGCCGATGTTGATTTTTCTGACAATGAAGTAAAAATCCACAAATCAGCGCTGCTTGTAAACAACCAGCCGGTGGAATTAAGCGGAAAAATTGACAAAAATGCCTGGGGAAACCTGACTTTGAGTGCAAATGACCTTAGCCTTGCAAATTTAATGAATGCTTTTTCTTTTTTGAAGCCATCGGACAAAATTACCATAAAATCCGGCACTCTATCCTTTAATGCAGTATTGAAAGGCAAGCTGGAGAACGCTTCACCTAAAATTAATGCAATAATCAAAAATTTTAAAGCAAATTACGCGAAAGACAGCCTCTCAATCGACAAAATCACGACAGAAGTGGCCGATGCGTCAGAAAAAAGCCTGACAGGCACATTAAAAGCTTTCGGAGTAAAATACAAACCGGATGCATTGCCCAAAAACCTCATTGCTAACGATATTACGGGAACTTTCAACGAGAAAGATTTTAATCTGAACCCTTCAAAATTCAGCTATGATAAAGCTTCTGTAACGGTTTCGGGCGAGGTTAAAGATTATAAAAAAACTCAGGATTCAAAATTTTCACTTTACGGAACAGTGGATACAGCGTTTTTGCGCTCGCTTTTGCCTGCTGAAATCACAATTTATTCAAAAGGCATAATCCCAATAGGCGCTTCCCTCACCGCAAAAGGCGGAAAAGCGGATATTCAGGCTAATGCTCTTGCCATGCCTGACGCCTACATATCACCTGTTCTATTGAAACGCGCCGGAAATACGCTTTTGCACGCAGAATTACATCTTGAAAAAGATTTATTAAAAATAAAAGAAATTTCGCTTAATGAGCCGCCGCCTTCTGTAAAACTCTCTCAAAATATCGATACTGGCAGGCTAAATCACCTTTTGACAGCCAGAGGCGAGGTTAAAAACTTCAAAAAGCCAGTTTTTAACAATTTTCAAATAAAAATTCCTCAAAAACTAATGTTCAGCGCAAATCCTGTTGACAGCGCCTTTGTAAGCGGGGATTTAAAACTTGGCGGATATTGGGCAGCACCTGAAATTACCGGTTATTTAAACCTTTATGAAGTCAAAATGAAAGATTTATACGCCGGTCTGATTCAAATTCAGCCCGCAAAAAGCTATATAAAAGTGCAGGCTGATACACTGAAAGCAGGAAATACTTTTGTTAACCTTAACGCCGTGCTGCCTGCGGATATTGCGGTTTCTAAAAAAATTAATAACCTGAATATTACAGCGCAGAATCTTGACATGGAGAATCTTGTAAAACTCACTGCTTTCTTACCCTCAGCTAAGTATGCGCCCGGCTTTGAGGCTCCGTTTGAGGTTCTTACCGGAAAAGTATTGATAAAATCCGCTGATATCAACAATTTGAAGCTTCAAAACTTAAATTCCGACCTGAAAATATCAAAAAATGTCCTTTATTTGAACAATTTACGGGCGAATGCATACGGCGGAAACATCGCAGCGAATATTGAACATAACCTGCTTTACACCTCAACAAAAGGCAAAATTCAAGCGCGGGGGCTGCAATCAGCAGCAGCTGCTGCTGATATATTCCCGGTTAATATGGAGATTTCCGGCAGGTTGGATTTTGATTCTGATATTACGATGTCAGGACTTGAGCAAAATGTGCAAATGAAGACTCTGAAAGGCAATGCCGACATACTTGTTACCAATGCGCAGCTCGGGCCGCTCGGACGTTTTGAGCATTTTTTGCATGCGCAGAACCTTCTTTCGCAAAAATTGATTTATGCTAGTCTTAACAGTGCAAAAAGAGCGATTGCGCCGAAAAATACGGGATATGTCGATTCTCTGAAAGGCGTTTTAAGGTTTAATAACGGGCTTGTTTATCTTAACCCGGTCACTACAGCAGGCCCGCAGATGAGTATGCACATAACAGGGGTTTCAAATCTTATTACAGGCGATGTTGATGTGCAAATTCTGGGCAGAGTTTCACCGGATGTTTCTGATTCTGTGGGCGTTTTAGGTGATATTACGCTTAAAAACGTTCTTGACGAGCATACTTCTTATGGCGAAACCATTGCTAAGCTCTTTACATCATACAATTCCGAGCTTCCGCAGATGGATATCTCAAAAATCCCTGCGCTTACCTCAAAATATCAGGCAGAAACAAAGAATTTCAGGGTAATCATCGCCGGAAATCCGGAAAGTATCAAATCAATAAAATCTTTCACCTGGGTGAACCCGCTCGGCTCAATGAAAGAGCTTAAAACCTATACGCAAAGCGAAAAACAACAGCCGCAACAGGAAAAACCACAGGTCGTGCAGCCGGTGGAGCCGCCCCAAACGCCGTCTTCAACTAAGGGCTTTTTGGATTCAATTCCGGATGACTTTCACTGAGAATTCTGCCTGTTTTCTGGATTGTAATGGGCTTTCCGTCAAAAGATTTTATATATTCAATTAACATTTCGGTTTCGTTTTTATCAGCCTGTGCAATTTTCTTTTCAGGTGCATGCAGGTTCGCCAGCCCCTCTGAACCGCCAAAAAGGAAAGAATTGTAGGCTACGGTGTAGAATTTATCTGCTCTGGGGTTGTTCGCGTCGATTTTTTCCTTTGTACCGTCGTCTTTTACAAAATAAACATCCTTAACTTTGTCATTTTTACCGATTGTGTATTGAAGTCCGGCAACCTGCAATGCTCCGGTTCTATTGTACTTTTTCGTTGCGGCAATCGCATTATTCAGCGTTTCAATAATCTCTTTTTCACTGAATTTATAAACCGAAACTTCATTAAAATACGGCATTAAATCCTTTATCTGCGCGTCAGTAATCGGACCTTTGTAAACACTGGCTCTCATTGTCCCGCCGTTATTATAAACGATATCCGCACCGGTATATTTTTTATAAGCGTCGCAAAGGAAAGAGCAAAGCGGATTTTCTTCCAGAGCGTACTCAGGCAGCGCTTTTACCGTGACGGCAATATCACCGATTACTTTGGGTTTGCCTAAAAATATGTTTTGAGCAACATTTACAAGCATGCTTTGAGAAACATTTTCAAGGCTTTTAACTTCGTTTTTAGCTTTTACAATTTTACCGTTTTTATCGAATTCTACGTCAAGAATATTGTAAGCATGCCCGTTTTTGCCCGCCTGAGTAATAATAACCGGCTCACCGCGGCGCGAAGTGAAGAAATTAACCTTTGGAATCAGCCCGGGAAGCGTATCATGCGAATGTGCCCCCTGAATAACATCAACACCCTCAAGCATTTTGGCCATTGCAACATCCGCGTCATAACCCATATGGGAAAGCAGGTAAATTTTATTTACATTCTGGTTTTCGAGCTGTTTTACCTCGTTCTGGACAGCTTTGATTGTGTCCGGAAGGTTTTTTACAGTAAAATCTTTGCAGTAATCTTTTGTTTCCTGACTTATTCTCATAAACAAATCAGCCGGCGTAAGCCCTATTACGCCTATTTTTTCGCCATTTTTCTCTATTATGGTTGATTTGGCGAGTTTTCCCGACTTAAACAGCTGATCCATGCTTCCATTCGGATTTACGTTCAAATTTGCGACAAGTGTTTTGAAGTTAGCTGCCTTTAGTCTTTCCAAAAGGCCTGTCGAGCCCTTTGAATCAAATTCATGGTTGCCGGGTACAACAGCATCGGGCTTTAATAAATTCATTATTTTTATAATCAAGTTATTTTTTTGCTCATTTCCGCCGACATAGCTGTCACCGCACATAAAAACCAGCTCCGGACGGTTCATTTTTGCATTTTCTGCTCTGAATTTTGCAGTTTCCGTGGCGAGCTTTGCTAGTCCGTCCACATGGCTGTGAATATCATTCGAAGCCAGAGAGCGAATACGGAAATTGTTATTATTGTTCGGGCTATTTGGCTGGGAGTATGGCTGTTGAGCGCGAAAATTTATTTTCATTTCTTCCACCTTAACGTCTGTTTATATAATGCTAATAAAGCTCATTTTTTGCCAATTTCTTCGGATTTGTTTACAAATGATTACAAAATTTTCACATCGCGCAATTTTTCAGCGGCAAATGTTTTTATATATGTAAGGTTAGTTTTATAGAATTACGGTAAGGTTATGATTAACAACATTGGTTACACAAATCAATATGTTCCGAATTTCGGAAACGCAAACAGCGGTTTTCAGAAAGGTTTGCAGGGTGCGACAGTAGCAAATCAAAACGTTATTAAAAATCTGGCTGGCTACACTTTCGGAAACGGTTCAATTGGCCCCGAAGAAACCTTAGGTTCTGCTTTGTCCGGAACACCTTTATTTTTATCGATTTTTGGCGGAATTCAAGCTTTTCCGTGGTTAAAAAAGAATTTTAAACACCCGTTTGAAGCAATTAAAGCAGAAAAAGAGGCTTTCCTGGCTAATCCGGCAAATAAACGTTACGATTTTACCGGAAATGCCCAAAAGGTTCTTGTTGAACAGAAAGATAAACTTTTCCACAAAATGACAGACGCTGAAAAAGCAGCACTTCAAAAAGATAGAAAATTCCTTGGAAAAACCCTTGATTTAATCCCCGGATACAAAAAATTGAGAGCAACAGGCTTCGGGCAGCTCATGGGCAAATCAGGTGCAGGCTGGATGATTGCGATTGACGGTACAATCAGACTATTTACAGAAATTGTGCCTACTTTCAAAACTCTCGGTACAGGCGCAGGCCTAAAACAGACAGGAAAAACTGTTGCTTCAGTTGCAGCAGGTGCCGCTGGCTGGACAGCGGGCGAAGTTGCAGGTTCAGCAGCAGGTATGGCAATTGGAACTGCAATCTGCCCCGGAATCGGCACAGCAGTCGGCAAATTCGTCGGCGGCTTCATCGGCGGTACAATCGGAATGTATTTTGCAGGCAAAGCAGCAAAAGCAGTGGTCGGAAAATCAGAAATCGAAAAAGCAAACGGCACTCAGGCCGAACATATTGCAAAACAATGTGAAAACTCCTCGGAAATGCAGATTTCACTCGCAGCTAACGCCGCACAAAAGGCAGCAGAGGTTCTCAAACAGGATCCGAACAATGCAGAAGCACAGGCAATCCTTGCACAGGCAGAAGAAATCCTCAACGCAGCACAGAGTCAGATTGAAACACAAAATACAGCTGAAACTCAGCCAGAGAGCACTGCAGCACAAAATATCGGGCAATTCGGTTCCATGACGGCAACAAGCGGCTTAAATATCCCGACAGTTCCCGGTTTTAACGGCGCAGGCTACGATATGAATCAGTATTCGCAGGCTCTTTCAAAAGCTTCAATGCCCAGACAGCAAAAAACAACAACCGCAGCGTAAAAATTTGCACAAGCCGGCATAAGGTTATATGATAATCTTATGCCGCTAATTCATACAGACAAGATAAAAGAAGCAGTTTATAATCTTTGCGTAACAGCAAATACGTCTATTGAAAAGCCGTTTTACGAGAAAATTTCAGGGCTTTACAAAAGTACAGGCGACGAAAAATACGCTTTGATTCTTCAAAATATCGAAATTTCACGGAAAAAATCCCGTCCGCTCTGTCAGGATACAGGGCAGGTTATTTTATTTGTGAAAATCGGGCAAAATGTGCAAATTTCAGGCGAAAATCTCGAAAATGCTCTCAATACTGCGGTTGCAGGAGCTTATGAAGAAAAATTTTACAGAAAATCAGTTGTTAAAAATGCCATTTTTGAGCGAAAAAACACTAAAACAAACACTCCGGCAATAATATATACAGAACTCACCCCAGGGGATGCAATAGAGATAAATCTGCTGGTTAAAGGTGCGGGTTCTGAAAATTACGGCGCAGTGAAAATGTTCAATCCTGCCGACACAAAAGAGGATATTTTTGCATTCATTAAAGAAACAATCGAAAAAGCAGGTGAAAGAGCCTGTCCGCCGCTGGTTCTGGGGATTGGAGCAGGCGGAACAATGGATTATGCTGCATTACTTTCAAAAAAGGCGTTCTTTTCGCCTATGTCAGCGGAGGAAACAGCGCTGAAAAAGGAACTTCTTGAGTATCTGGAGAGCTGTGAAGTGCTGGACGCAAAAATTTTAACCGCGCCAACACATATTGCCTCTTTACCCGTTGCTGTGACGCTAAATTGCCACTGCATGCGCCACACCGGATGTGTTATAAGTGAAAATGGCATAAAATACAATAACACGGACTACAAACCCGAAATTATTGAGCAAAAAACCGCCGGTTTAAAGATAAATACCAGTGAAATTGAAAAAATCAAGGCACTAAACCCCGGAGATGAGGTGCTTTTGTCCGGTGAAATTTACACTGCACGCGACGCAGCCCATGCAAGAATGAAAGAAATACTTGAAAACGGTCAAAACTTGCCGCTGGAGCTCAAAAATAAGATTATATTCTACGCAGGCCCTTGTCCTGCCGCACCGGACGAAGTTATAGGGCCAATCGGGCCGACGACATCAGCCAGAATGGACAAATACACGGATTTAATGCTCAAAAACGGCGTAATCGCGATGGTTGGCAAAGGCGCGCGCTCAAAAGAGAGCTCGGAGCTTATAAAAAGCTATAAAACCAGATATTTTACGGCTTACGGAGGAATTGCATCTCTTTTAGCCGGATGCGTCAAAAGTGCGGAGGTAATCGCATTTAAAGACCTCGGCGCAGAGGCTGTTTTCAGGCTGGAGGTTGAAAATTTGCCTGTAAAAGTTAATTTATAGCCTACGCAGCCTGTGTCATTGTTTTTGATTCTTTGTAATACTGCATAAGCTCGCGCCAACCTTCGACAAACTCGACTTTTCCCTCAAGAACATTCAGGGGAATGCCGGCATGGTGGATTTTGGGCAAAAATTCGTCAACGGGATACTTAATCGGGGCATCAATTCCATCATCAGTATCGTTGCAAACGAAATATTTTTTACCGTCTTTGCCTTTTTCGATTCCGGTGATGGTGATTTCATGACCGCCGATTACGTTATTTGAATCATCCGTGTAAATATATCCGATAATAACATTATCACCGCCTTTGAGCGTGTCAGTGATATGTTGCAGAGTTTCCTGGGGCTGGCATTCATATCCAACGAGTTTGCCGTTCTGGCTGTTTGGATCATCGATGTATTCTATTTTCTGATAAGTAACGCAAACCCTGCCTTTGCCTGTAACCATTTCTTCGGCAAAATTCTTTTCAATATCAGTTAAACCACCGTCATCATCGTTATATTTTGGGATTCTTTTGTCATTTAGCGAGTTATAAGTGTTCTGAGCGCCTACATTCATAAATGTTGACTGCATAAGTACATCCAGAGGCGAGCGCTCGCCCGGATCTTGGTAAGTATTTTGCACTCTTGCCCTTACAATCGCATTTCTATCGGGTTTTAGCTCGACAGTTAAATCATTCCAGTTACCCAGCTTATGTGGAATGTTGAATTCATTCAACATCCAGATAATATCAATTGTGCTCTGCGAAAGCTCGTTGAGTTTCAAATTTTTAGTGACACTCATCTTTTCAGAAGTCAGTCCCTCGGCAATTCTTGCGAATTCTGCCGGCATTTTGTGAGCCAGATTAAACTCAATACTTGCAGCAGGGCATGTGCTGGAATGTACATTCAATTCAGACGCATCAACAGGGCGATTTGCTGTTTTATTTTCGTTATTAAGAATCTCCTGCTGCATTTGCGCCGGGATATCTCCGAATTTTTGTGTAATTGAGTAGGGATGGTGGATTTTGTTAATAACTTCCGCAAGAATCTTCCCGCTGCTCAGCCCTGCAACGCGGGAATTCGTTGCTATTTTGTAAAGATTATCAAGGGTTGTTGACCTGTCATTCGAGTTTGCGTCAAGAAGTTTGCCTGTTTTCAAAAGCTCGTTCAAATTTTTCTTAGTCTTCTTATCCAGATGGGCTGTAACCGTGTTATATTTGTTTTTTTCATCATTATTTGAAAGAGATGTACGCAAACGCGGCGCACCGAAAGAGGGCAGGGATTTAAAAGGTACGGATGAATTTTTTTGTGCATTAAAAGGTGCCAATGGCGCGGAAACAGGCGCAGAATTAACTTTATCAGCTTTTGCCTGATAAATATTTTGTGAATATATTGAGTTTAAGCCTGAAATATTTAACACAATTTTTCCCTACCTATACTTTTATAAAACACAAAAATTTTTAAAATTGCTATTTTTGATATATATTTATAAAGAATGTTAAGCAAGGAAGAAAAAGACTTTGGACGAGATTAAATTCAATCCGGTGAGCAGGCAGGATTTGGTATTGAGCCTTGACAGGCTGACGAGATTCAAATATCCGGGATTTAAATATTACCGCGTGTTTAATGAATTACTTTCAAAATATCTTCTTTTTCCAAAGCTAAACCGTGCAAAAATTGAAAAACTCGACACGAAAACTTATATAAATTACATTGAAACCATATGGAATGCCTCGGTAAAAGGGCATTTGAGCACAATCAAGGCAAACGAGCCAATAAACAAACTCATCAGCAAAGAAGAAAACTGCTCCTATAACCTCACAGATGAGCTCAAGGAGCTTGTTAATGCAAATCTTGATTTTGAGAGCGTTCTTGAGCTGGTAAGAAAGGATAACTCGACGCCGCTCAACCTTAAACGGCTGATTTTGTACAAAAAAAACAATATTTGCGCAAAAGAACTGCGGGAACGCTACAATTTGAAATTTCCCGTTGAAAAAGTCGTTCTTTGCGAGGGAATAACGGAAGAAATTCTCCTGCCTTCATTTTGTGCGGCATACGGCTATGATTTTAACAAATACGGAGTGCATTTAATCAGCGCCGGCGGCAAAAATCAGGTTGCAAAGCTATACTGCGAATTGAAAGACGAGCTAAAACTGCCTATTTTTGTACTTCTGGACGCTGACGCAAAAAAAACTGCCGAATCAATAAAATCCGTTTTAAGAAAAACCGACAAAATTCATTTGATTGAGCATGGCGAGTTTGAAGACCTTTTTCCGCTATTTTTAATAAAAAGAACGATAAACAACCGTTACAAAAACATATTCCAGTGCTGTGTGGCTGATTTTAAGTCGGATTTGCCCATGACAAAAGTTTTGAGCGAATATTTCAGGATAAACAACCTCGGAGATTTTCAAAAAGCCGAGTTTGCAAAAGAAATTCAGAAAAACATCAAAAGTTCTGCTGATTTAACGGATGAAATCAAAACAATTGCCGATGAAATAAGAAAAATTTGACGCATTGAGAACTATTTGTTCAGTTCGAACATTCTGTTAATGCAAGCCATTGCATTCTTTGCAACAGAAGCGTCGAGAGTGATTTCGTGCTCTTCATTGAGTAAAGAGTAATAAATATCATCCAGCGTATTCCATTTCATGTTTTTACAAACAATTGTATCCTTTATGAGATAGAATTTTCTTTCGGGATAATCACGCGTCAGGCGGTCAACAACGCCTTTTTCCGTAGCAATAACGAATTCCTTTTCATCTGAATTTTTAACGTAATCCATAATCGCTTTTGTGCTGCCGACAAAGTCCGCCAGCGCAGAAACCTCGTAATGGCATTCGGGATGTGCAAGAATTTTTGCATTCGGATACTTTTTACGGGCATTTTCCATATCTTCCGGCCTAATAAGCAGGTGTGTGGGGCAAAAACCGTTGTAAGTAGTGACTTTTACGCCATCAAGCTTTGATTCGACCCATTTTCCCAAATATGTATCAGGCAAAAACAGAACCTCCGGAACATTCAGATTTTTTACGATATGCAGTGCATTTGAGCTTGTGCAGCATACATCACATTCAGCTTTAACCGCAGCAGTCGAGTTTACATAGCACACAGCAGGCACTCCGGGATGTTCTGACTTGAATTTTCTCAAATATTCAACATCTATCATATCCGCCATAAAACATCCTGATTCTGTGCGGGGTAAAAGCACTTTTTTCTCAGGAGAAAGCAGTTTTGCGGTTTCCGCCATAAAAGAAACACCCGCAAACACTATAATATCAGCATCCGTATCTTTAGCCATCCGGCTCAAATAAAGAGAATCACCCACAAAATCCGCAACTTCATCAATCTCTACATTCTGGTAGCAGTGTGCGAGTATTACTGCGTTTTTTTCTTTTTTAAGTTTATTTATCTTTTCAATCAGCTCATTCATACTGTTCCGGCCCTCAATTTAGTCCATTTTAATTAAGACATAGCACAGGCACTATGTCAACATTCGTACAAATTTTTCTTATTTGTATTACTATGAATTTGTTAGAAAATTCGGGCAAAAAAATTGTACACACGCAGCGAAATTATAGACATTTTAAAAGACGATACGCAAAACGAACAACTTTTTAAACTCGCTGATGAAACCAGAAAAAAATATTGCGGCGATGAGGTTCATTTGCGCGGATTGATAGAATTTTCTAATATTTGCAGGTGTTCTTGTAAATATTGCGGACTTCGCTGCGAAAACAAAGAGCTTTCCAGATACAGAATTGAGCCTGATGATATAATTTCATGTGCTGAAAAAGCAGTGGCTTCAGGATATAAAACTATTGTGCTGCAATCCGGCGAGGACGCTTATTTTACCCGGGATATTATGTGCAAAATCATCACCGGCATAAAAAACTTGGATGCAGCGCTGACTTTGAGCATTGGAGAGCGCAGCTATGAGGAATACAGTGCTTTCAAAGACGCAGGAGCAGACAGATTCCTTTTGAGGATTGAAACAACGGATAAAAAACTCTACGAAGCAATGCACCCGCACATGGATTTTGAAAACAGGAAAAAGTGCCTCTACAATTTGAAAAAACTCGGCTACGAAACGGGCACGGGCTGTCTTGTGGGGCTTGAGGGGCAGACAGTTGAGTCGCTCGCAGATGACATCCTTTTTTTTAAGGAGCTCAATGCAGATATGATAGGGGTTGGGCCATTTATTCCGCATCCGCAAACACCGCTAAAAAATTCAAACCCCGGCAGTTTTATGCTTGCTTTAAAGGTAATGGCATTGACCAGAATTTTACTCAAAAATATAAATATTCCGGCAACAACTGCAATGGAAACCTTAAACCCGAACGGCAGAATAATTGCACTGCAAAGCGGCGCAAATGTCATTATGCCCAATGTAACAAATCCGGAATACAGCCTAAAATACGAAATTTATCCTGAAAAAATCGGCGCAAACGGTGATTTAAAGCAAAACAGAAGCCGGATAGAAAGAAAAATCGCGGCAATCGGGCGCACTGTTTCAAAAAATTACGGATTCAGAAGCAATTGAGCAAAAGCCTCCGCAATTTTCCTGTGTTCTTCAGCCTCGTAATGAAGCCCGTCAATGTCCGAGGTCTTTACGATTTTATTCAAATCAAGGAAAATACAGCCCTTTTCTTTGGCGCATTTTTCATAAATTTCGGGTAATTTTAGTGATTTTTCGATTGATTCACTGTCAAACATTGCCGCAAAAAAGCTTTTTAGGATATTTTTTCTGATAATCGGGGGCGACGCGAGGATAATTTTTGCAGAATGCGATTTTGATTTCACAAGTTCAATAAGAGCCCCAATTCCCGTCGAAAAATCCGATAAATTCCTGCCGTACTGAAACTGCAGGTCGTTTACCCCTATAGAAAGAATTACGAAGTCCAAATCAGGAGTTAAAAGCTCCGGCAGTATTTTTATGCCGGTAAAAAGCTTGCCGTCAGGGTTTTCCACAAAACAGGTTCTGTTATTGCAGCCCTCCTCAATAACATTAAACCCGGCGCCCAGAAGTTTTTGCAAAACTCCCGTCCAGCGGACATCTTTGCCGTATCTGCCGCCCGAAGACGGGATAAAACCGTAGGTATTGCTGTCACCGAAGCACAGAACTTTTTTCATATTGCCTTTACGCCCTCTGTTGTGGTTTTCAGCCCCTCAATAACGAGCATATTCTCAAATTTTTGATTTACTTTCTCCTCAAGCACGAAAAATGTAGGGCCGGAACCTGACATCATTGCGTTCGGAAGTGCAGTTTTAATTTCGCGAAGCTCTCTGTAGTCATCAATAACGGCATTTTCAAGGCTATTATAGAGCAATTTGCCGTCAAATCGTTCGTTTATGAGCAATTCAGCCATTTTTTTCGTATTATCCGGCACGGATTTATCTTTTAAGTTTGCAAATTTTGTATATGCTTCTTTTGCGCTTATACCAAAGCTCATGGGCTTTATCAACGAAATATTCAGTACTGGAGTGGGCAATTTTTCAGTGTTTTCGCCCCTGCCCGAACAAATAGCAGTGCCTCCGTTTAAACAAAAATTCAAATCCGAACCCAAAGAAGCACAAAGTTCTTCAATTTCGTTCTTATTCAACGGTTTTCCGAACAGTTCATTCAATGCAAAGAAAGTTCCTGCGCCGTCCGTGCTTCCGCCGGCAAGTCCTGCCTCAACTGGAATATTTTTTTCAATAAAAATAGAAATTTTTACATTATTTATGCCCGTTCTTTCGAAAAACGCTTTAGCAGCCTTAAAAACAAGGTTTTTTTCGTCATAAGGGATTTTATCCGAGTTCCCGTCGAGCAAAATTTCTATTCCCGCGCCAGATTCTGCATTTACAGTTAAAAAATCATAGAGGCTTATTGTCTGCATAATGCTTTTTATGTTGTGGAAGCCGTCTTTGCGCTTGTTTAGTACTTCGAGCGTAAGATTTATTTTGGCAGGGCATTGAACTTTAATCTGCTTCATATTTTTTTAATTCCTTTGACAATTCTGCAAGCTTAAACACGTTCAACTGCTCACCCCTTGTGTTTTCGGCAATATTAAGAGATTCGAGCGCTTTTACAATCTGTTCTTTCAAAAAACCGCCGTTAAGCAGCGAATTTTTAATATTTTTTCTGCGCGTGCCAAAACAGGCTTTTGCGGTTCGCCTGAAATATGAATAATCGTCGAGTTTTATGAGCGGTTCTTTGCGGATTTTGAGTTTTACCAGTGCAGAATCCACTTTCGGTGCCGGATAAAATGAACGGGCCTTTACTTTTTGCATTATTTCAACGTCCGCATAAAATTGTGCAAGAATTGAAAGCAGCCCGTACTGTTTTGAGGGCGAATTCTCGTCCGCCACGAGTCTTTGAGCCACTTCGTACTGAACCATTAGGATGATTTCGGAGATTCGGGCGCGGTTTTCGTTGCACAAATCGTCAATTTCGCCCAGAAGATGCACCAGAATCGGGCTTGTTATGTAATAAGGGATATTCGCAACGATTTTAAATGCTGTATCCTCAACATTTTTAAGTTCTGTTTTCAAAATATCCTGATGAATGATTTTGAGGCGGTCAGAATCGATTTTTTGCAGCTCTTTTATTGCGTCTTCATCAATTTCAACCGCATAAACCTTTTTAGCCTTCTCAACAAGCCGCTCGGTAACGAACCCCGCGCCGGCTCCGATTTCAAGAACCGTGTCATCTGCATTTACTTCGTTCAAAATGGTGTCAATTGCGCTTTCATCAATCAAAAAATTTTGTCCGAGGCGTTTTTTTGTTCTAAATTGTTTTGCTCTTAAAAATAGGTTCATATATAATTTATACAATAAAAAGGATTCAAATTAAAATGATTATAAGACCCGAAGATTTTGCAATTCACGAGCCTGATGACGAATTATTGAAAATAATCAACGATAAGGAGTTCAATGACAGGGTTTTGTATGAAAAAGAGTCGGATTTTCACACAATAAAAGTCGTTGAAAACGAAATCGGGCGTTTTTTGCATTTTAAAGACACTTATCAGGCTGGTTTTATTGACACGCCGGCATACAAAGGGAATCTGCCTTACATAAATTATTTTACCCTCCCTTATCTCATAAACAGCGCGGTTAAATCGATTTTGCTCATCGGTTTTGGCACGGGCAGGCTTGTTAACGACTTTGAAACGCTTTTTGACGGGCTGAAAAGTGTTGATGTCGTTGATATTGAAGAAAATATATTTGAAATTGCGCAAAATTACTTCGGCTACAAAAAGACGGAAAAAGTTAATTTTATTTTGCAAGACGGTCTTGTTTATCTTCGTACGTGCAAGAAAAAATACGACCTGATTGTCGTCGATGTGGCATCTGACGAGGGAATCGACGATAGGTTTTTGAGCAGTGAATATTTTGCTTCCATAAAAAGCTGCCTTTCTAAAAAGGGGATATTTGTTTCAAACCTTTGCGCAAGTCCTGATTTTGAGCACCAGGAAAACATGCTTTTCAAACAAATTGTCAAAATTTATAAAGAAAACTTTAAGAAAAACCTGATTTTTAAGGGAAATACCTCGGATTTTATATATTATAAGGCTTTTTTCGGGCTTGATAAACGGGTTATTGACGTAACAAACGTTATTCTAATCTCCTCTGATTCAGATATTGAGATTAAGAAAATAGAAGATTATGATAAAGAAAAATATGAAAAAATCGGAGTTTGCCCGCAGGTGCTCATCAACGATTTGTACAGGATGGAAGAATGAACGGCATAAAAGATAAATTTTTGAAACCAGAAATCGCATTTGTGTTTTGCGCACTCATTTTTGGGCTGCTTTTAATAGTTTTAACACCGCCGATGCAATCGGCTGACGAACAATATCATTTTTCAAGAGCGTATTCAATCGCTCATGGAGAAATAAAAGCCCAAAAGCTCGGAAATCTGATGGGCGACTACCTTCCAACTGCATTTAGAGATTTCGGAAACAGTTATTTCAGGCTATATTCAGACAAAAACGCCAGAACGAGCTTTTCAGAAATCAAAAAGTCTGCAAAAATCAAAATAAACAGCAGCGAAAAATTTTTCTGTCACCAATCTTACATGGCCCTTTACTCGCCTGCCGCCTATCTGCCTCAATCTATTGGAATTGCAGCAGCCGGATTGTTCACGGGGTCGGTTTACCTGCTTTTAATCTCGGCTAAGCTGTTTTTGCTCCTATTTTATACTTCAGTCGGTTATTTTACCTTAAAATCTATGCCATTTTTGAAATGGACAGCTTTTTTGCTGCTTTTGATGCCAATGTCGCTTTCAATGGGCGCTTCGGTTTCTGCTGATGGCGTGCTGATAGCGGTTTGCGCACTTTATTTTGCAAAAATACTTCAATATTCCTATGAAAAAGCGCCTCTCAACAAAAAACGCTTTTTCTTTTTGATGTTTCTTGCACTCTTTATCGCGCTTGTTAAGCAGAGTTTTCTGATTACACTTTTTGCATTTTTTATCCCTAAAGAAAAGTTCTGCAATATATTTGAATCAAAAAAACTCAAATCGCCGGTTTTAACGATGATTTTAATGCTTTTTCCGGCGTTTATTGCGTCAGTTTTGTGGTCAAAACTTATTCTGGGGATTTATATACCTGTTCACGGCGCAAATCCTCAACTTCAAACCGCTTTTATCCTCAAACACCCGTTTGAGTACCTCCATTCATTTATACTGACTTTCGGAATGTATTTTAAGCTTATTCTTTTCAGCACTGTGGGCATTCTGGGGTGGCTGGATATCATTTTCAGGCCTTATGTTTACTGGACATATATCATCGTGATTCTTTTGAATGTTATTTTCACTCCACAAGCTTGCGAAAAGCAGGTTTCAACACTTTTTCAAAAAATCTGGCTCATCGGGCTGTTTCTGTTGAATATTTTTGTAATAAGCACAATTATTTATGTAACCTGGGTTACTCCTTATGATACGGGAATCTGGAGCGGGCTTCAGGGACGCTATTTTATCCCTGTGCTGCTACCATTTTTCACATTTTTGTTTTTGCTTTACAACAAATATTTCAATCCCGTTAAAGCTGCGTGGATAATCCCGATTAATGCGATTTTGCTTGTAATAACTTATTTTAATGCTGCAATCTCGCTGTTTTTAAGGTTTTTCTAGTCAAAATTTTTCAATTTTGTACAAATATGTTCGACCGCGCTAAAAACTGTATTAAAATCAGCCGTGAGCGCCGCGTCTTTGGGCAGGAAGATAAGAGAAAGATGTTTCTGAGGGAATTTATCCTCTTTTAATAAAAGGCGGCAGGATTCGCGAATGAGGCGTTTTATTTTGTTCCTTTTTACGGCACGTTTGTGAAATTTTTTGCTCACAACAAACCCTATTTTTGTCTGCTGCAGGTCATTGGTCTTTTTTTTGCCGCAATAAACAGTCAAAAGTCTGTTCGCAACGACTTTTCTTTGTTTGTATGTCGCATCAAAAGCCTTTTTGTTCTTCAATCTGAAACGTTTTGGAAGCATAACCCCTCATAAAACAACAGACCCGTAAGGGCCTGCTGGAAACTTAAACTTAACAATAAACTACGCTCTTTTCTTCGCAGTGATAGCAAGTCTGTGTCTGCCTTTAGCTCTGCGCCTGTTTATTGTTTTAACACCGGCTGAAGTAGCCATTCTGGCTCTGAAACCGCTGACTTTTTGTCTTTTTCTTTTTGTTCCTTCTAATGTGCGTCTCATTTTATTGCTCCTTGAATAAATTTCATTGCGTTGTATTATGATAAATAAGAAATGACGCAAAGTCAATGATGGATTAATAAAGGTGTTACAAAATGAAAAAAGAAATCGCATTTATTGGCGCTGGAAAAATGGCGAGCGCAGTTATTAAAGGGCTTTTAAGCTCACAAAGCTTTGATAAAAACTCAATAAGAGCCGCAGAAGTCAACGAAGAAACAGCAAAAAAAGCACAAAATGACCTCGGCATTTCTGTTTTTAAAGACGCAAAAGAGGCAATAAAGGGTGCAGACACTATTCTCGTCGCAACAAAGCCTTTTGTTGTTGAAGAAATTTTAGAGAGCTTAAAATCTGAAATCACTGAAAAACAGCTTATTGTTTCGATTGCTGCGGGGATAACTTTTGAAAAAATTGAACGAATCCTAGGTGCAAACCAGCGCATTGTTCGTGTAATGCCCAACACACCAGCACTTCTCGAGGCAGGAATGAGCGCTGTTTGCAAGAATTCGGCGGCGCATCTTGAAGATTTGGAGAAAATTGTTGATATTTTCTCCAAAATCGGTAAGGCAATAGTCTGTGAAGAAAAGGATATCGACGCAGTTACCGGTGTTTCGGGCTCGGGGCCTGCTTTTTACTACTATATAATTGAACAAATAGCCCGTGCAGGCGAAAAATTAGGGCTAGACTACAAAACAGCGCTGGAACTTTCAGCCCAAACCGCTCTCGGAGCAGCTAAAATGGTTCTTGAAACCGGACATACACCGGAGGAGCTGATTAGAATGGTTACAACACCGGGTGGAACAACGGCAGAAGGCAATAAAGTGCTAGCAGAAAGCAATATTTCCGAAATACTTTTTGAAACAGTCCGAAAAACAGCAGAAAAATCAGCACAAATGAGCAAATAACCTAAAAAGCCGCACAAAGCGGCTTTTTTAATGCAACAAAATTCAAAAATTTTAAATTAACCGATAATTTTGAATCCGGTTAAGAAAGTTGTAATAAAGAAAACAATCGCAACCCACATTGTGAGCTTATTCAAGCCTGATTCAGCATTTTTCTGTGATGAAAAAGCCTGCGCCATACCGCCGATAGAAGCGATTCCGTCACCTTTGGGCGAGTGGATTAAAACTAACACAATCAGCAAAAGTGCTGAAATAATCTGGATTGTCCATAAAAATATAAGCATTTTTCGTCCTTTTCAATGAATTTAATAACTTAAACCAATAGTATCACAAAAATTTTTAAATTGTTCAATAGTACATCCGTCGATATAGAGCGTTTTTATTTTTGAGGTTCCGCCTGACACGAGTTCTATAGAGGTTTTCGGGATTTTTAGCAGTTTTGAAAAGTATTTTACAAGCTCTACATTTGCTTTATTTTCAACAGCAGGTGCTTTGATTTTTACTTTCAAAGCATTCTCCATAACCCCGCAAATCTCGTTTTTTGAGGAATTTGGGACTGCTTTTATATTTAAAAGTATTCCGTTGCCTTTTTCTTTGAAAAAAATACACATTTTAGCTGACTTGTAACCCTTTCTATAAAAGTGTACAATAACATTACAAATTATGATAGAAAATGAACCCGATTTTACAATTTTTGAACCTCTTTATGAAATGCTAAAGGCGCAAAACCGCCCTGAGCAGGATATTGAGGAAATAAAAAAGGCTTTTGAGTTTGCAGCGCGTCTGCACAACGGTCAATACCGCATAAGCGAAGAACCGTATATTATTCACCCTGTTGAGGTTGCAAAAATCTTAACGGATTTGATGGTAGACAAAAATACGATTAAAGCAGCACTTTTGCACGACGTAATTGAAGATACTGACACTAAACCCGAAGAAATCAGGGAACTTTTCGGAGATGATGTGCTCAGCCTTGTTATGGGCGTTACAAAGCTCGGAAAATACCAGTTTAAATCAAAAGAGGAGCGTCAGGCAGAGAATTTCCGCAAAATGTTCATCGCAATGGCGAACGATGTAAGGGTTGTTTTCTTAAAACTCGCTGACCGCCTGCACAACATGCGCACCCTGAACTACATGGCTGCCGCAAAACAGCAAAGAATTGCGCAGGAAACGCTTGATATTTTCGCTCCGCTCGCAAACCGGTTAGGTATCGGTAAAATAAAGGCTGAACTTGAGGATTTGTCGCTTAGATATTTGAATCCGGAGAAATATTTTGAAATCGCACAGCTCGTAGCCCTGAAAAAGGCAGAACGCGACGCAACTATTCAGGTTTTAATAGAAAAAATATCCCAGCTTTTAAAGCAGCATAAAATAAAAGCCTCAATTTCAGGGCGTTCAAAGCATTATTATTCAATTTACAGCAAAATGAAAAGGCTGAACATCGCGTTCCACGAGCTTTATGACATTTCCGCGGTCAGGGTGATTGTAAATTCGGTTAATGAATGTTACGAGGTTCTCGGGATAATACATTCGCAGTTCAAACCCATTCCGGGGCGTTTCAAAGACTACATCGCAATGCCCAAAAGCAACATGTACCGTTCTTTACACACTTCGGTGCTCGGACCGAAGTCAAAACCGATTGAAGTCCAAATAAGAACCCATGAAATGCATCAGGTCGCCGAATACGGGGTCGCCGCACACTGGAAATATAAGGAAAAAGGTTCTCAAAAAGCAATTTCTAATGAAGACTTGAAATTCACATGGATGCGTAAGCTCGCTGAAATGGAAAAATACGTTTCCAATGCTGAAGAATACGTTGAAAGTGTAAAACTCGACCTGTTTTCGGATCAGGTTTTTGCGTTTACGCCCATGGGCGACGTTATTGACCTGCCTGTTGACGCTACTCCGGTGGATTTTGCGTTTAGAATCCACACGGATGTTGGTTTTAAGATAACCGGCGCGCTTATTAACGGACGAATTGCACAGCTTGATACAAAGCTCAAAAACGGTGACATTGTCGAAATTATGACCTCAAAAAACGGGACTCCGCGGCTCGATTGGCTGAATTTCGTTGTCACAAAGCTTGCGCAATCAAAAATCAGGCAGTGGTATAAGAAAAACCAGAAAGAAGAGCATGTTGTTATCGGTCACAATATGCTTGAGGCTGAGCTTGGAAAAGCGCGCCTTGATGAGCTCGTTAAATCCGGTGAAATGAAAAGAATTGCGAATGCAATGAATTACACCGAGCCAGACGAGCTTTTTGCTGCGCTGGGCTACGGTGAAACTACGCTGAATAAAATTACTAACAGGATTAAAAAGCCGGAAGACGCCGCTGCACCGCTCATTAACCCGTCCAAGGCAAAAAAATCGAAAAATGATATTGTCGGGCTTGAGGGCATGCTTTATTCTTTTGCAAAATGCTGCACGCCAATCCCCGGAGAACCTATTGTCGGCGTTGTCACACGAAGCAAGGGGGTTTCCATCCACAGAATTGACTGCACCTGCCTTGATGGAATACCCGAAGAGCGCATAATGAACATCAGCTGGGCAGATGAACACCTGAACAAAACCTATGTTGCATCAATCAGGATTGATATGCAGGACAAGCAGGGGATATTGCGCGACCTGATGATTCAGGTTACGGAATGCAACACAAATATTGCTTACGCAAACATAAAATCCCTGCCTGCAAAGAAAATCGGCGTCGCAGAAATGGGAATCGAGGTCGACAACATAAACAGGCTGAAAGATGTAATCGCAAAACTCCAGCAGATACCGGAAGTTATTTCTGTAAAACGAATTCAGGGCACTTCATCAAGAAATTCGCAAGCACCGGTTCCAAAAAAGAAAAAATAACCTGTTTTTTCTCTTTTTATGTTTAAAATACCCGCAAAAGTCCTAATTAGCAGCGATTTCGCTCTTGTTAAATTGCATTTCGTACAAAAGTCTGTATTTTCCGCCCGGCAAGCTCATCAGTTCGTCATGCGTACCGATTTCAGCGAGTTCGCCCTCGTTAATAACGGCAATTCTATCAGCATTATGTATGGTAGAAAGCCTGTGAGCAATAACAAAAACAGTTTTGTTTTCCATAAGGTTTTCCAGAGCTTTTTGCACAATAGCCTCGGATTCATTGTCCAGAGCCGATGTAGCTTCATCAAGAATAATAATCGGAGCATCCTTTAACATCGCTCTGGCAATTGCAACACGCTGGCGCTGACCGCCGGAAAGGGTTGTTCCACGCTCACCCAGCACTGTTTCAAGACCATCGGGCAATTCGTTTAAAAATTCGTCGAGATGTGCAGCCTGAACGACCTTTTGAATATCGTTTTCAGTGGCATTGAAGTTGCCCATCAGCAGGTTTTCGCGAATAGTACCCGAAAACAGGAAATTGTCCTGAAAAACAATCGAAATATTTTTTCTCAACGATTCCAGAGTAAAATCTCTGATATCCGCACCATCAATCCTCACCGCTCCTGACTTCACATCATAAAAACGGGGAATGAGATTTGCAATTGTCGATTTTCCGCCGCCGGAATTGCCGACCAGCGCAAGAGTTTCACCAACTTTTACATTAAAATTAATATTTTTTAAAACAGGCACGCCTTCTTCGTATTCAAAGGAAACATTGTCAAAAGCCACGCCCTCTTTAACATTTTTCAGCGTTGCCGCGCCTTTTTTGTCTTTGATTTCTGGCTGCATATCAAAGAGTTCAAAAGTTCTGCCCAGTGCAACAAACAAAGTCTGGAGCGTTGTAAGCGTGTTGCCCATAGTTTTAACCGGTTTGTACAAAAGTAAAAGCGAAGTAACGAACGAAGCCAGCCCGCCGCCGGTCATTTGACCTGAAATTACCAGATAAGTCCCAAAACCGAATACAAGCGCAATCCCGACCGACGCAATTAAATACATAATCGGCGACATCCACGCTGAGCGCTTTACGAGCGACATGTTTACATCAAACATATCATGTATATTTTGCACAAATTTGTCCAGCTGGTATTGGTTCAAATTGTAGGCGGTCATAATTTTATTGCCCGAATAGGTTTCATTGAAATTCGTAGTCAAATCACCGCCTATTTTCATATTTTTATTTGAAGCGGATTTAATTCTTTTTCTAATCAGCGCAACGGGCAGAAATGCAATAAAAAGCACGATAACGCCCACAAGCGCAAGAATCCATGAGTTATACAACATTACGCCGACGAGAGCGACTGCACCGCATACAGCAGTAACAAAAGCCTTAATATTGTCAAGAATGCCTCTTGAAGCGGTTTCAGGATCGGAAAGAAAACGCGTCAGAACGATTCCTGATGAATTTTCGTCAAAGAAACGTGAATCCATAGTCACCAGTTTTTCAAAAAGTCCGATTTTAACGGCATTTGTGACTTTTTGACCGCACCAGTTAGCCAGATATTCATTCAAATATCTCAAAACGCCCTGCAAACCGGCAAAAAATACGATACCAAACGGTATAATCACCGCCAGAAGCATATTTTTCTTAATCAAAACCTCGTCCATATAAGGTTTAAGCGCATAAGCAACTACGCCGTCAAGCAAACCAACAGGAATAGCAATAATAAAGCCGATAATCACGCGGAACATATATGGTTTTATGTATTTATAAACTCTTTTCAGCAAATATCCGTAATTAAACGAATCCAGCGCCTGTGTATCTTTTAACTTCATTATTCTCTCTCCGTAATTTTGCTAATTAATAAAATTCTAGCTTAAACATAAGCTATTTTTTTGTCATGCCAGCGGAAACTTAACAATTGCATAAAATTTATTATCCTCTGTGGATTTTAGTTCTATATGCCCGTTCATTGCTAGCACCAGCCCCTTAACAATAAACAGTCCCAAACCTGTTCCTCTGGTTGTGCGGGTGGTTTTGTCATCAATTCTGATAAATTTGCCGAAAAGTTTATTCAAAACCTCATGCTGAATGTAATCAGCGTTGTTTTCCACGGTAATAACGGCTTTTGAGCCTTCTTTTTGAACAGAAACCTTTATATCCGAATCCTCATATGCATATTTGTTTGCATTTTCTATGAGGTTAATCATAATTTGCTCAAGGCGATCTTTGTCGGCCATTACAGGCGGAAAATCATCGGGAATTTCGACAAATAACTCATGCTGTTCCTTGTTTTTAACAGAAATAAGCGAATCGTTTATCAAATCAGCAATATTCACCGGCTCAATGTTAAGATTAAGCTTTGCGCCCTCAATATCAGGTATAACCAGCAAATCTTCAACCATTCGACTCAGGCGTTCTGACTGGGATTTAATCACTTTGAGTGATTTTTGCTTTGTTGCTTCATCGATTTCTATGTCCTGACGCAATAATCTGGATGTGTAGCCTTTTATGCTGGTGAGGGGGGTTCTGAACTCATGGCTGACCGTATCCACAAGGTTTGAGCGGAATTCGTCGAGTTTTTTGAGCTCTTTATTTTTTTGTTTTAGCTGCCTGTAAGAATTATTAATCTCGTCAACCATTTTATTGAACTCAATGGCAAGAAAAATGATTTCATAAGGCGTGAAAACATTGGTTAAAAGACGGATTTTCCTCTTGTAGTTTCCGAGAGAAAGCGCCATTATCCCCTTGAAAAGCTGCCGGATATTGATATAAAGATAATAAGTGTAAAGCAGAACAATAGTAAAAATAAACAGCGCTGTCAGTGAAAGTGCCAGAATAATGCGAAAACGCGCTTTGTTAATAGTAGTATTTGTAATCTGGCTGGTTGTATTTACCAGAATAATCATTTTGGGTGAAGTGAGTTTGTAATAAGCAAGAGGTTGGTTTTTAACCTTACCGAAAATGACCGGTTCCTGCTCTTTCATAGACTTCGGCAGGGCGGAAAGTGCACTTTTAAAGTCAGCTTCGTTGTAATTGTGCGAGGACACGAGCTCATGTTTGTAATTTATAACATAGATTTGCCTGTTTGAATCCTTAAAGATGTTAAAAACCTTGTCATCGAATAAATCGAGATTGATGGAAGCTTTGAGTTTTTCAATATCGTTGATTTTTTGCACAACATTTACTGTATTTTCTTCTCTGTTGAACTTTACAGAGTCCTCGCCTGAGGGGTAAATTTCACCTGGAGCTGTATATTCGGTTTCAAAGGATTTAAAAATCTCAGAATGAAGCAAAATATCTTTCAAATATACATCCTGAAGATAATCGGACTTTATATATTTTAAACCGAGCACAATACCGTCAAGTTCGTCTTTTCCGGTCTGGAAAAAGGTTTCAATGTTTGAAGCAATGGATTCGGAAATAATCAGTGCTGAATATTTTAGCTCGTTTCTTACCGCATGCTGGTTAATATTGTTAATAATTACAGCGCTGATAACAAGCGGAAAAATAACAGCCATAAAAAGCACTATTATAATCTGCTCGACTATTTTAAGACGTTTTATTTTCTTTGCTGCCCCAAATTTCTTCATTATGCCTCTTCATCACCGCAGGGAGTGAGCTTGTAGCCTACGTTTGTTACAGTATGAAGATATCTGGGATTTTTTGTATCTTTTTCTATTTTCTGTCTTAAGCCGCCAACATGAACCCTCAGCATGCGCACATCTTCATCCGAATCATACCCCCAGACCTCATCAAGAAGCGTCGCAAGCGGCACTGCCTTATTAAAATGCTGCATAAGACAATACAAAATCTCGAATTCTGTCGGAGTAAGTTTCGTTTTTTTATCGTTGATAAGCGCCTCGAGTGATTCCGGAAAGATTTCGATTTCACCCATTTTCAATATCTCTTTTTTTAGCAGCTGCTCAGGCTGAGAGTCCGATTTTCTGCGCAAAAGAGCCCTTACCCTGAGAAGCACCTCCTGAATATCAAAAGGTTTTACCAGATAATCGTCCGCACCACAGTCAAAGCCCTGTGTTTTATCGTCAATTGTGCCTTTTGCGGTCAAAAGAAGCACAGGAAGCTCCGGTTTGCTTTTTCTTATGTTTTTGCACACATCAAAACCGTTCATTTTCGGCATCATTACGTCCAGCAGAACCAAATCATAGTAGTTACTCACTGCTTTTTCAAGACCTTCAAGACCGTTTTGTGCCGTATCTACTTTATAACCGCTCTGTGCAAGGTCATACTCAAGCAGTTCCCTAATTTCGTCATCATCATCAACAATTAACAAACTTTTTTGCATTTTCTCGTCCTCAAGCCTGTTCTATTTATAATTTTTGCACACTTAACAAAACAGAACAACAAATTGTTAAAAATTAATAATAGTTGTTCCTGCTGTCCAAATCAAACCAGAGCTGTCCGCAATAATCAGCAAGAAAAGCGAGATTCATCGTCACAAGGTAGCAAACAGCATATTTAAATACTCCTCCTAAATCAAAAAACGAATAAGCAAGGTATAAAACAGGCACAGAAATAAAAATATTAACAAACAGCAGCGCTATGACACAAACAAGTGCATAAACAAGCACATCCTGGAAACTGCTGAAAATTTTGGCAAAATCATACCCGTCTTTCACATTATATTCGCAGGAAAAATAAATAAGAGCAGTAAGGGCGACAAAAACGACAATCAATTGAATAATGCCTATGGCTATCTGCTGGGGAATCCCGTCGAAATTGAATAATCCGACAACAAGATTTACCAGAGGCAGCCCGACTATCAAATAAGGAAGCATTACGGCCAGCCCCTTAACACAAATGGATAAAAAAATGACAGGATTAATCATCGGGAGCACTGCCAGATTTTGCGTAATGCGGTTGTGCATGATTACCGAAAAATATCCCACATAAAAAAACACTATCAACACAAACCAGACATAATTCATTACCTGCATTTCAGGTTTGCTACTGACAAAAGAATAAATGATAAAAACAAGATAGCCAAAAATTCCCAATTTTACAAGGGAATAGTTATCCGTATATACTGTTCTTATAGAATCAATTACTGATGCCATTATTTATCCTTTAAAGGTTATTATAGTATTTATTGTCATATTTCACAACATATTAAGAACATTAACGGGCATGCGCCATATTGACCATGTGGTCTATAAAAATTGACCACATGATTATAGTAAAAACCCCGCATGTAATCATAATATTATTAAGGGGAGAAAAGGATATGTTAAACGGAATCTCAGCACAAGAACTCGCAAATAAGAACCTTGTTCAAGAAACCGATATTGAAAAAATACAAAATAAAAACAAAAACCCTTACGCTGAAATAGACAAAACCCTTCTCATAGATGAATCTAACATCTCTAAAGAAGCAATAAAACTCTATCAGCGTGACTTGGAAGTAAAAAAATTCACAAATCTGGCAATGTCCGATCCTGAAGATACCGGTCACAACAAACTCGTTATGGAGAAAGTTTTTCAGGCTGATGACGGGGAATTTAGCGAAAAAGTCATTGAGGGGATGTTTAACAACAGGAATTTTCTAAAAGATTTACTGGGATAGCCCGTCTGGAGTTTAGATGAACAACGTAAATCTTTCTACAACCATAACCTCAGCCTCACTGCATGACACAGAAGAGGGAATGAGAGCGAAAATCACAAAAGCAGTCGAGTACTACAATGCAGAAAACATCCAGGAAACGCTTAATCTGGTTCTAAACGACAAAGACCTGCTAAAAAGCTCCTACGTGCATGTTCTCATAGGAAACTGCTACCGGAAGCAAAACAAAATCGACAGTGCTTTAAAAAGCTGGCAAAAAGCTGTTGAAATTAACGAAAAAGAGTATAACGCATATATTAATATTGCCAATGTCCAATTTGTGCAGGGAGATGCTGCGCTGGCTATTGAAAACTGGACAAAAGCTTTTTCAATTCAGCCGGAAAACCCTGTTGTTTGCCTTAACCTTGCAATTGCATACAATCAAAAAGGTTGTAGAATCAAATCCACAAAATTTTTCGAACGATACCTTAGATACAACCGCAATAACATGAGCAGAGAATATCTTTCTGTCAAAGAATCTATGTTAAGGCTTCGTACAAAGGTTGATTACTACTTTAAAAAGCTTGCAGCGTTGAAAAACACCGGCAATCTAAAGCTCATGGCTACAATTAATCTGAAAATGATATCGATTTACGCGGACTTGCCGACGGTTTATAACAATCTCGGACAAATTTTCATGTTCACAAAAGATTACGACAAAGCACTGGACTTTTTCCTGACTGTTTATAAAAATTTTCCGTATTCACCGCTTGTCCTCTGGAATATAGCTACAATCTTCGAGCGAAAAGGAAAAAAAGACTGGGCTTATTGTTTCTACAAACGCTGCTCTGATATTATGCCCAAAACTTCACAAAAAGCAAAAGTTATTACTGAAAAAGCGAATTCTTTTGTATTTAAAGTTAAAACAAAAGAAAATTCGGACATACATTTAAAAGAAGCTAAGGATTTTGAAGCAAAAAACCTCTACGAAGACGCCCTTGTCGAATATGAAAACGCATATTTGCTTTCACCTGACGAGCTTGCTGATGTAGAACACAAAATTCAGGTGCTAAAAACTTATATCCAGCCGGAACCTTTTGTTATTGCTGACCTTTATTCAAGAATCAATAACGCAATGAACAACAATCTCCTTAAACAATGCGTAGAAATGTGTGATAGAATTATACTGCTCTCTGACAGTAACTCAAAAGAAAGCTCATATGCATTGAAATGCAAGACCGAATGCAAACGAATTCTTGCAACAAGAGGAAGAATAGACAGTGCTGAATAGGCTAAAAAAGTTTTTTTACAAAAATATTTTAAGAAGAACATATTACAGAACAGGAAAATGCCTCGGTTGCGGCAGGTGTTGTAAACAAATTTACGTCCGGCACGCAAAAAATGTCGTACAAACAGAAGAAGAATTTCAAAAACTCAGAAAACTCCATCCTTTTTATACATACTTGGAAGTTACCGGTAAAGATGAAATCGGGCTGATTTTTGAATGCCAAAATCTCAATCCGGAAACAAATCTGTGCAAAATCCACAAAAAACGCCCAGGAATATGCCGCAGATACCCTCAGGAAGCTATTTTTATGATGGGAGGAGAGCTCGCAGAAAACTGCGGATACAAATTTACGCCCATAGAAACTTTTGACGAAGTTTTTCAAAATATATCAAAATCTTCAAACTAACGCTTTATTTAGCTCCAGAAACATTTTCAAATCGCGCACATTGTGTACCCTCAGAAAATTCACACCCTCATTTACAAGGTAGGAGCTGATTATATTTGTTGCTCTGTCCAAATCCGCGATATTTTCCGAGCCAATTTGCTCTTTTAGAAAAGTTTTTCTTGAATGACCGACCAGAAGCGGGCAACCAAGGCTCTTCAGCGTCCCGACCGATTTTAAAAGCTCAAAATTTTGCTCTTTTGTTTTCCCGAAACCAATCCCCGGGTCAATTATCAAACTTGATTTTTTGAACCCGCACTCCGTAAGTTCATTGATTTTTTCAGCAAAATAATCATAAATTTCTTCTGAAATATCAAAATATTGTGGATTTTCCTGCATATTTTCGGGAGTTCCTTTGGAATGGTTCAAAACAACAGGCGTTCCGAGCTCACAGGCAGTTTTTTTCATCTCTGAATCCCACTCCAATGCAGAAACATCGTTTATAATGTCCGCACCCGCGTCAAAAGCCGCTTTTGCCGTTTTCGAATTTCTAGTATCAATGCTAACCGGCACCTCCGGAAACAAAGCTCTGATTTGTTCAACAACAGGAACAACACGCCTGATTTCCTCATCAACATCAACCATTTGAGCATAGGGACGCGTCGATTCACCGCCTATATCAATGATATCAGCGCCTTTTTCTATCAAATCAGCCGCATGCAAAACCGCTTTTTTAGTGTCAAAAAACTCGCCGCCGTCAGAAAAAGAGTCAGGGGTGACATTTAAAATCCCCATAATATAAGGTCTTTTCCAATCGAAAACCGTATTACGAATTTTTATCGGTTCGGGTTGCATTTCAATAAGCTCAAGGATTTTTTTGCCGAGAATACCGAGTTTAAAAGGCTGGCACGAAAGTTTTTCAGCTGTTTTTCTAAGTTCGGACAAACTTCCGGAAAGAATACAATCAGACTTTTCAATTTTGCCGGTAATAACCTCCCTGTGAACAGCTGCATCTGTGCCGCAAGCGAGTGCGGTCTGTTTGATGATATTTGCCTGTGCAGGCGACAAAGAATAAATTTTCAAGGACAAAAATCGGTGTTTATTCGTCCCCTGCAGTGCATAAGAAGAATCAAAACCGATTTTCTCAAGTTCAATCCTATTCGCTTTTATCAATTTGACCTTAAACAATTCGTTCATAAAATCAGATTAGCATAAAAAAACTGCCTCCGGTCAGAAAAGCAGTTTTTTATGAGAATTTGTTATTTTATTAGCATGCAATGTCAGAAGCGAGGTTCAAAGCTTTCATAAAGGTTGACATTGTGCTTGCTTCCTGTAGATTTTGGATAACGTCGGGTTTCCCGTTTTTATCGTTATCTCTGACGCCCTGTTCAAAGCCGGCACCCGCACCAACAAGTGCTCCTGTAGTCGTAATTCCGGCTTTGGTCAGGTTTTGTGCGATAGTTTTTCTGAGTTGTGCAGGATTTTCCTGAAGTGTTTTTAATTCATCAACAGAAATATTTTTCGTGCCTGCTTTTTCAAGTTTTTGTGTTAAATCATTCGCCAATCTGGTCATAAAGCCTTTGAAAGTTTTTTCTTCGCTGGATTTTATGCCTTTTAATCTATTGAACATTTTTTCTGTTTTTGCAGAAAGATTATCGAGGATTTTTGTGTTCTTTCCTACGATTTCAAGAGCACGTTTGCCAACAACTTTTCTTCCGAGCAAAAATCCTGTTCCGGTAGTGATTCCGGTTACGACAACAGTCTTAAAAGGGCTTGTCGGATTCATAGTTTTTGAAATTTTATTTCCAAGTTTATCCAGCTCACGGGCTTTAGTTTCATCATCAGCATTTCTATCCTTGAGAACACGTGTTGTAACCGACATATCATCAAGCATTTCATTACGCCTTCTGATTCGGTCTTCATTTCTTGCAAATGAGGGGCGGATAGGTGAGCAATTCATTGAAACGTTTAACATTTTTTCTCCATTAGAACTTAACTTAAAATTCTTTTACGTTTGCTTTAAGTATCATAAAACAAAAATTTGCTATTTGCACACTCTATTATTAAGATTTTTTAACAATTAAGTCAAGATTAAAATAATTTATGTAAAAAAAAAGCAGCATTGCTGCTTAT
>URHD01000007.1 GCA_900547585.1 uncultured bacterium
TTGAGTATCGTTTTGTGAGAGGTAAGAATCGGCTAAGGCGACACTAGATTAGATTCCCGTCCAAAAACAAGGATGGGATTTTTTGTACTTATTGTTGACTTTTTGCGCTGCTTCCTTATATTTACGGGTGTGCAGGTTAAGTGTATTTGTAAAGTTATGTAACATATTTAGTTAAAATCCTAAAGTTTTAATTCAAATGTGCCGATAAATAAAACAGATATGCAAAACAAAAACTTAAGGAGTATTTAACAATGGGAATGGCAGCATCACAGGCCAGATTCTTAGGCCTCACGGCAAGAAAAACAAATACTGAATATGAAGGTCAACAGGTCAACCAGCAGAGAACAGCTCTGGCTAACCAGAGTGCAGGCTTGTTTAACGAAATGCTCGCTCTTTCTGTTCCCACTCCTCCGCTTGCTTCAGATTATTCAAAAACAGTTTTTGTTTTCACAAACCCTTCAACATCAGACACTGTATCTTTGGATTATATCTTCAAAAATCCGATTGGTGATGATGGAAAACAGACTTACACAGTAGACGGTACTTATCCTAAAAACGATTACCTCTACACAGTTGCCCAGAGAACTTACGGAACGGGCGACAGCAACTCTTATGAAATCAGAAAAAGCGACAGCGACCCCGTTACTTATTCAATAAGCATTGGCGGCAGCTCATATATGACTTTGAGCGGTCCGAACACTTACGACGCGCTTACTGACAAATTCAACGGCTCAGAAGGTGCTCCCGGAAATTGTGAAAAAGGTGATACTTACTACAAATACACCAATACAGAAACAGGTATCGCATACTTCATTAACTCTAAAGACTTTGACCCTGCTTCTTCTGAATATCCGGCAAATCTTATGATTTACGCACAACAGGGATACGCTAAAGATGAAACATTCCATTACGATTCAGCAGAAGTTACTGTTGCAAACGACGGAACAGGCAGATATACAAGCATCAGATTCGCAACAGACGTTGATGAAGCCGGAAATCCGAAAAACTTTGTGACCTGCGCTCTTGAAATGCAGACTGTTCAAGACGATGAAGCTTATGACGAAGCTATGAACGAATACAATTCTCAAAAAGCGCTGTATGACAAACGTGTCGCAGAAATCGATGCAGAAACAACTATTATCCAACAACAGGATAAAACTCTTGAATTGCACCTCACACAGCTCGATACCGAACAGCAGGCAATTCAAACCGAAATGGACGCAGTTAAGAAGGTTATTGATAAGAACATCGAAGAAACATTTAAAACTTTTGCATAAATACTCCGATTATCGCCGATTTCCGGTGTAAAACGGAAATCGGTATTTTTTTAAAAAAAGGAGTACACCAAAAAGATGATTTTTGGGGATTTTGTCTTTGAAACGCCCCGAAAACACCGTATAATAAGGATGTAATATATCTTAATGTAAAATACGGGAATATTGACAACACGAAGGAAATTATTAAATTTAAACAGTTAGGTAAATAAAAAGAAAGCGGTGAATATATGGGCATGGCAGCTTCTCAGGCAAGATATTTGGGCTTGCAGGCAAGAAAAACAAATACCGAATATGAAGGTCAGCAGGTTAACCAGCAAAGAACGGCTCTGGCAAACCAGAGTGCGGGTTTGTTCAGACGTTTACTTGAATTGGAGGTTCCAACTCCGCCCTCTCAGGAGGATTATAAAAAGGAAACCTATTCTTTTTCAGACGCATCCAGTGTCAGCGGATCCTCTACACTTGAATCAATTGAAGAAAATGCCGGTTCTTCACCTACGACATATACAGTCACAATAAAAAGACAGGAAAATGTGCCACAGTATGGTGCGCTGGCAAATCAAGAGGTTTCTGTAATCAAAAACTCGGAAACTGAATACAGCATTAACCTCTCAAATGGTACACAGTTTACATTGAACGGCCCTGTTTCAGGAATCAGCCAGACTCTGTGCGATGAATTTAACAAAACAGGTGCTGCTTCATATCAAAACGAAGCCGGTGACACTTATTACAAATTCACAAACCCCACCAACAAGGCAACTTATTATATTAATGCATCAAAAACCGGATTTGATCCGGCTGATACAAGCACGCAGGACGTTGATTTCTTTACAACTATGACTGCACAGCAAAATACTTACCAGACCGTTAACAATGCAACACTTGGTAAATCAGAAGACGGACTTTATACTTCTTTGTACTGGACAGACGATTCTGGCACTCATAACTATGCTCTTTCACCCTCCAGCGAATATGATGAAGCCGGCTATGACGCTGCAATGAATCAATATAACTATGAAAAAATGATGTACGAAAAAGAAGTCGAAGATATCAACGCAAAAACAGAAGAACTTCAAGAAACAGACAGAACTCTTGAGCTCCGGCTAAAACAACTCGACACAGAACAAGAAGCTCTGCAAACAGAACTTGAATCTGTTAAAAAAGTAATTGATAAAAATATCGAAAACGTATTCAAAACGTTCCAAAGCTAGTTAAACAGATAATAATGTGAGGAAACTATGTCCTACAAAAACGACGGATACTTAGTAATAGCAAATAAATTCGGAAACGCCAGCTCGGCGGCAAAAGCAGAGATGTTTGAAACCTACGATAGGCTGCGAGACCTTACAGTCAGCGGTTCTGCGCTGGACGGTGCAGGTTTTGGTACAGCAGGTACGTTCTTGTGGAACATAGCGCGTTTAATTGCTCCGAGTGCATTTATGTCAGTTATGGGCGGAACTCAAACAATGAATGTTCCCGGAACCTCTTACTGGTCACCGATTAGCGGCGCAAACTCCATTCTTGATGGAGGAAGCTCTGCATTCGGCGTAACCAGCCTCGGAAACTACCCCGGATTTCCTAACGGCGCAGCAAATGTGTTCTGGGGGTTCGGTTCTGACACAGGCACAATAACAGGCGGCGCTTCCTCTTTATATGATGCAGCCAGCATTGGCGGTTCGGTTGGTGCAACTTCGGCAACTTACCTTTCCGGCGTTGCTTCAGGCTTTGGTGTGCCCGGTTCAGGGTGGGTTCTTCCTACTGCAGGCACGATTTCGGGTATTGCGGGCGTTGTTCAGGCGATGGCGCCTTATATGGGTGGTTTCGGGCTTGCTGCAACTGTTGCGGGCAACCTCCTGCAGGGAACCTCCTCGGCTGCATTGGCTGCATACCAGAATGTTTCCGGCAGAATCGTTTCAAATGCTGACACAATCCTTTCAAACAGGGTCAGAAATATCGAAACTGTTGTAAAAATGCTCGATACACAGGGCGATATTGTTAAAAAGATGCTTAAAGACGACCTTGAGGGTGACAAAAAGCAGGTCGAAAACATGTAATCGTCTAAATTTCAGAACTAAAGCCCTTAATATAGGGCGGCTTGGCGTACAAAACTTCGGGAGTGCAATGAATATAATAAGAATTAAAACTTTAGCTGTGATAATTGATACAATTGTAAATTATTATTACAATTTGCCACTTTTTGACCACAATTTGCTAAAGTTTTCCGTCCAAAAGCCGATAACTAATACAGAACAAAAGGCAAACCTCGCTTTCTTCAGGATTGCAGCAGATGCCGGATAAATTGCATTGATATTTTGTTAAGAAATATTAAAAAGGGATGAAATGCGGGCAATTTATTCATAAGTTTCGTTTTTATAGTTATGTAGGTGTCCGAAGTGCGGGCAAGGAGTAAGAATTGTTCCAACAAGTAATCCAAACAAATCTTCAAAACCTATTGAACTTCTTCGGGTATGTTGTTTCATATCTGAGAAGAACAAATCCTTTACAGGCAATGTCGAATTATCTTGTCGGTATATTGAAAGATTTTTTGACAATGAACAAAAAATTGAAGATAGCGAAGTACAAAGTTAATTATCAAATGTACAAGCTCAACCAGATGGAACAGCTCATCGCCGAAAACAACGAACACGTATTTTTGAAAGGTCAAAAACTAAATCAGACTAGATAGGGGTTCCTAAAATGGGATTGGCAACTTCAACAATGCGATTAATGTATCTGAATGCGTACCGGCTCGACCTTGAGTACAAAATTCAGTTAATAACACAGGCAAAAATGAACCTCTCGCGTACTGTTACGGACTTGTTAAATGTCGGTACCGATTTGGACTCTGATGACCCTATTGTTAAAAAGTTAGAGGCGCGAAAAGAGCGGCTGAACATAATGGAAAAGAAACTGGATATGCAGCTTTCGCAATATCAAAATAAATTGAAGATGATAGACGAAGAAATGCAATCCTGTCAGGGACTTATCGACAAAAACATCAAAATGTCATTCAAATATTAATAAACAAAAAACGAAATCGAAAGGTTTCGTTTTTTTGTTGTTGCCGGGGATGAATAAAAAAGGGGGGGGGCTTTGGAGTAAACAGCTTAGTGGATTAATTTTTCTAGCTCGATTCGCTGTAGCTCATAGGCGTCGAAAAATTAATCCACTAAGCTGTTTACTTTGGTAACTTGATGAGGATGTGTGCATGGATTTTCATTTTCCGTTCCGATTCCTCCGGGCATCCAACGCTCAGCACAAACTATTCAGACAAAATGAGCCCTCCCCCATAGTCACTCCAAATGAAAATCCATGCACACATCCTCATCCTTATCAAAACCGCCCTCCTAAACTTTAAACTTTTTAATATTCCCCCAATTATCCGGAAAAACATGCTAAAATTGTTGAATACGGAAAAAGTAAAGGAGAAACGTATGAACAATACTCATGAATTGAAAGTTTACATGGATAAAGATATTGATATGAGCAAAATTCTCAATAAAAAGGTTGCAATTATCGGCTATGGCTCTCAGGGCTACGGACAATCCACAAACCTGAAAGATAGCGGCGTAAACGTTGTTGTCGGGCTACGTCCGGACGGCGCGTCAGCGAAAAAGGCCAAAGCAGAAGGCTTGACCGTTATGGATATTGAAGAAGCGGTAAAATGGGCTGATTTAATCCAAATCCTCATCCCCGATGAAGTACAGGCTAAAGTTTATGAAGAAAAAATTAAACCGAACCTCAGACCCGGTCAGTATTTGATGTTTGCTCACGGTTTTAACATCCATTACAAAAAAATCGTTCCTCCTGCTGACGTAAATGTCTTAATGGTTGCCCCCAAGGGCCCCGGACATACAGTAAGAAGCGAATATAAGCTCGGCAAAGGTGTTCCGTCGCTGATTGCTATTTATCAAGACCCGTCAGGTGATTCAAAAGAGGTTGCACTGGCTTATGCAGCGGCTATCGGCGCCGGACGTTCCGGAATTTATGAAACTTCTTTCAGAGAAGAAACCGAAACCGACCTTTTCGGCGAACAGGCTGTTCTTTGCGGCGGCTGTTCTGCACTTTTAAAAGCCGGTTTTGAAACCCTTGTTGAAGCTGGATATTCGCCTTATATGGCTTATTTTGAATGCTTGCACGAAATGAAGCTGATTGTTGACCTGATTAATCAGGGCGGCATCTCTGATATGAGATATTCCATCTCAAATACAGCTGAATGGGGCGATATGACCGTCGGACCGAGAATTATTACTCCTGCTGTTAAAGCCGAAATGAAAAAAGTACTTTCTGAAATCCAGGACGGCACTTTTGCTAATAACTGGCTGGCTGAGTACAATTCCGGCATGAAAAAGTTCAAAGAACTCGAAAAAGAGGGCGAAGAACACGAAATTGAACGCGTAGGACGTGAGCTCAGAGCCAAATTTAGCTGGAATAACGACGATTCTAAAATCATCAACAGAGCTAAAAACTAGCTGGTGAAAAATAAAAAAACAGCGCTTTTTTAACAAGAAAGCGTTGTTTTTTTATATACCGTTAATCCTCCTGCATTCTGCCTCAAATTCTTCGCTCATAATGCTTAATTCGCACATAAGATATTTTGAAATATCCGCAGCTGCAGCGCCTTCGCCGGAAAATACCGCCTGAACACCGCTTTTTTCGAGCTTAGCTGCTTCACTTAAATAGTTTGTGTGAATAATTATTTTTATATCATTGTTGAGCGAGCGCGCAATCTCTATTATCTCGCTTGCAGGCGCGTTTGAGGGCGAAATTATTAAAGCCTCGGCATTTTCAATGCCAGCATATAGCAAAACATCCTTGTTTGAGGCATCTCCATAGACAGCAAACAGCCTTTTGTCTTTGAGCTCTTTTATCTCCTTTACAGTATCAATATTCAGCTCAATAACGATCACATCCATCCCACCGAAGCGCAAAATTCTCGAAACTACGCGCCCTACAGGCCCATATCCGACCAGAATAACCCTGTGATGGTCGTTGTCCGTTTTTATTCTGTCTTCTTCGGGCAGTTCGCTGTCTTTGAACCCTTTTTTTCTGAAAAATTTCATAACCGGCTCAATTATCCTGTATAAAAGTGGATTCAGCGTGATTGAAATAATTGCAACAACAATAATTGCACTTGCTGCTTTTGCCGGCAAAACCCCCAGATTTACACCTAAACCTGCGAGAATAAACGAAAATTCACCGATTTGTGCCAGCGAAATGCCTACGCTAATCGCTTTTGTCGCAGAACCACCCAGAAGCCTTACAACAATAAAAGCAGCAACAGGCTTTACAATCAGAACTATAAACAGCGCCGCAATCACCAAATCCCATTCACTGGCCAGCGAAAACGGGTTAAAAAGCATACCTACGGACACAAAAAATAAAACAGCAAACGCATCTCTCATTGGCAGTGCCTCGGAAGCCGCTCTTGCGCTGAAATCAGACTGTCCGACAACAAGCCCTGCAAGAAACGCGCCCAGCGCCATTGAAGCGCCGAAAAATTCTGCTGCACCTACCGCCATCCCGAGCGCCAGAACAAGGATAATCAGCGTAAACAAGTCTCTTGCGCCTGTTTTTGCCACATAAGAAAGAATTAACGGGAGAAGTTTCCTGCCGAATGCGAGTGTAAAGGCTACCAGCGCGGTTAATTTTATTATAGTCAGTACAAAAGCCCACCCAATAGTGATTTCTGCATGATGAGCCGTGAAAAATGCCGGCAGAAGCACCAGCACAAAAATTGTGAATAAATCCTCAACAATAAGCCATCCGATTGCCAGGTGACCTGTTGGTGTGTGCAGATTGTGGTTTTCTGCGAGAACTCTTGTTAGTACTACAGTGCTGGCGACAGATATTGCGATACCAAAAACCACTCCCGCGCCCCATCCCCAGCCGAAAAGATGCGCCAGAAACATTGAAAACAGGTTGTTATGAGAATTTGCGTTACGGCCCCGGGGATGGCAATATTCTTAACTGCAAGCAGGTCTTTTATGTGAAAATGCAGCCCGATACCGAACATCAAAAGGATTATGCCTATCTCCGCAAACTGATTTGCTGCAGAAGAATCGGCAACAAACCCGGGCGAAAACGGCCCGACGCACATTCCAGCTATCAGATAGCCGATAATTGGCGAGAGTTTCAGCCTTTGCGTAATAAAACCCAGCACAAGCGCAATTGAGAGCCCTGCTGTGAGCGTGTAGATTATATTTTGATGCATTGATATCCCTTTTTTTGATTTTTTTAGTATAACTTTAATTTATAACTTTGGCAATTTCTCTGCATGTCATATAATAGGAGTATGGACTGTCATGAATAAAACTGATTACATGAGCATGCAAAGAGCGTCAGACATGACGATTAGGGAATTTGAAAAGGGGAGATTTTAAAAAAATGGGATACAGTTTTGAAATAATTACCGGCCCGATGAGCTGCGGTAAGACTGAGGAGCTGTTAAGACGCGTAAAACGCTGCATTATTGCTCAAAAAAAGGTAAAAGTCATCAGCCCGCAAATCGACACCCGCTCAAAAGGTGACTATATTGAATCCAGAAACGGGCTCTGGCTTGATGCAATCACCGTAAAAGATGCAAATGACATTTTGAACCACGTGAGCGATTCTGACGAAATTGTCGCAATCGACGAAATCCAGTTTTTTGATGAAAATATTGTAAATGTTGTAAAACACCTCATAAATTCGAAAAAAAGAGTTATTGCGTCCGGGCTTGACCTTGATTTTAAGGGTGAACCGTTCGGTTATATGCCAGAACTCCTCTGCCTTGCCGACAAAGTCGATAAACTCGCAGCCGTTTGTATGAAATGCGGTTCTGACCACGCAACCCGCACACAGAGATTGATTAACGGTGTTCCTGCGGACAAAAGTTCGCCTTTGATTATGATTGGCGGGGATGAGACCTACGAGGCAAGGTGCATAGACTGCTATGAAATTCCTGATGTGAAGTCTGAAACAAGAAAAAGAGGATTTAAGCTGTTGAGTTTTGAAAAAGTATAAAATTTTATCCAACCATCCTATCCAAAGGCCTGAAACATAAACATAAAGTTTCAGGCTTATTATTAGGGCGATAAAATTTTTGTTGTGGCGAGTTAAGCAATAAATATTCATCTTTCTGGCTCGATTCGCAGGGGCTGCACATAATAGGCGTCGAAAAATAAATATTTATTGCTTAACTCTTTGGATGTTTAGTGGTTAACCATCTCCCTGAGCTTTTTCAGCTGGTCACGAATCTCTGCTGCGCGCTCAAAATCAAGAACTTTGGCAGCTTTGTGCATATCTTTTTCGAGTTTTGTGATGAGTTTTGGGATATCTTTGACGTTAAGGTTGTTTTCGACCATTTCTTCCGCAACAATGTCTTCAAGATTCCGATAGCTTGAAACAAGCTGTAAAAGGTTGTTTTCAATGGGTTTTTTGATGGTTTTGGGCACGATTCCGTGCTCTTTGTTGTATTTTATCTGGATTTCGCGGCGGCGGTTGGTTTCTTTTATTGCATTGTCCATACTTTCGGTGATTTTGTCCGCATACATAATCACCTGACCGCAAGAATTCCTCGCAGCACGCCCGATTGTCTGAATAAGGCTTGTTTCCGAGCGCAAAAAGCCCTCCTTGTCTGCATCCATAATCGCAACAAGCGAAACTTCCGGAATATCTAGCCCTTCTCTCAAAAGGTTTACGCCGATAAGAACATCAAATTCACCAAGCCTCAAATCCCTTAAAATTTCCACCCTTTCAAGCGACTGAATCTCGCTGTGAAGATATCTCACGCGAATTCCGCTCTGTGTCAAATATTCCGTCAAATCCTCCGCCATTCGTTTTGTCAGCGTGGTGATAAGGATTCTTTCGTTCTTTTCTGCTCTGATTTTTATTTGCTCAATCAAATCATCGACCTGATTTTTTGTCGGTTTTACAGTAATTTCAGGGTCAACAAGCCCTGTCGGACGAATAATTTGTTCTACAATCTGTGAGGACTGTTCGCGCTCAAATTCGGCGGGTGTGGCGGAAATGAATATTTTCTGATGAATTTTTCCCCAGAATTCGTCAAAAGTCAGCGGACGGTTACCCCTCGCGCGGCGCAAACGGAAGCCGTAATCAATAAGAACATCTTTTCTTGCATTATCGCCCCTGCACATGCCTTTTACCTGGGGCAAAGTTACGTGGGATTCGTCAATTACAACAAGAAAATCCTCCGGAAAGTAGTCCAAAAGCGTCGCCGGAGCCGAGCCGGGCGGTCTGCGCTCGATTATTCTTGAATAGTTCTCAATTCCGCTGCAATAGCCCATTTCCTTAATCATTTCAATATCATATCTAACGCGCTGCTCAAGCCTTTGCGCTTCAACGAGCTTGTTTTGCTCATAAAGCTCGCCCAGACGCTGCTGGAGCTCCATCCGGATTAATTTTATTGTTTCTTCCATATCTTCGCCGGAGGACATATAGTGAACCGCCGGAAAAATGACTGTTTCTTCGGGAATTTCAAGGATTTCGCCGGTAACATTGTCAATTCTTACAATTCTTTCGACCTCATCGCCGAAAAAGCTTATTCTTGTAACGACTTTTTCGTAAGGGGGCATAATTTCGACAGTATCACCACGTGCTCTGAAAGTAGATCGGTCAAGCTCGAGGTCGTTTCTTGTATATTGCGCGTAAACCAGTCTTTTTAACAGCTCATCTCGCTCGAGCTGCTCTCCGACTTTGATAGTTTGCGCACCTCTAAAGTAATATTCCGGCAGCCCAAGACCGTAAATGCAGCTGACCGAAGCAATTACGATTACATCTTTTCTTGTGTAGAGGCTTCTGGTCGTGTTGTGGCGCAGCCGGTCGATTTCGTCGTTAATCGTTGCTGATTTTTCTATAAAAGTGTCCGTTCTCGGAATATAGGCTTCCGGCTGGTAATAATCGTAATAACTGATGAAATATTCAACAGCATTATCCGGAAAAAGCTCTCTGAATTCGTTATAAAGCTGCGCTGCGAGGGTTTTGTTGTGAGCAATAACAAGTGTGGGCTTTTTAACCTGCTCGATAACGTTCGCAATGGTAAAAGTTTTGCCCGAGCCCGTAATCCCGAGCAAAGTTTGCGAATCATACCCGTTATTTATTCCGTCAACAAGCTCCTTGATTGCTTTTGGCTGGTCGCCCGAGGGTTTGTATTCAGATGCGATTTTGAATTCGTTTGGCATAACAATATTTTATCATTAATTTGTTTAATAAAAAATTAGCCTCTGAATATTTAAATTAGTTTTTTTCACGCTTTTATGGAAATGACAACATCTGTTTAACGCCCGATATCGGTGGTTTTTTATTAAAAAAGCGCCTGTTTTCAAGCGCTTTTTCTATTAATTTGCTGTTTTTTCAAATTATTCAGCAGAAACTTCTTCCTGAGATTCTGTTTCTTCAACGATTTCTTCCTTGATGATTTCAGAAGCGGAAACGATAACAGGGAGCTCTGTTTTAACTTTAGAAGTCAATTTAATAAGCATTCTGTATTCGCCAACGTGGTTGATTGCTGTATCCAGCGAAATATTTTTTCTGTCAACTTCAGAACCGAGTTTTGCGTTGAGTTCTTCTGCGAGTTTTTTAGTTGTAATTGTACCGAAAAGTTTTCCACTTTCGCCGGCTTTTGCAGTGAGTTCAATTTGTCCGAGAGCTTCAATTTTAGAAGCGAGTTCAAGAGCTTCGTTATGAAGTCTTTCCTGTTTGATTTTGATTCTCTGGAGGTTTTGTTCTCTATTTTTAACAGCGCCTTTTGTTGCTACTTCTGCGTAGTTTTGGGGGATTAAAAAGTTTCTTGCATAACCGTCTTTAACATTAACCATATCGCCGGCTTCGCCGAGATTCTGGACATCTTTTCTTAAAATAACTTGCATATTTTTCTCCTTGATTAATAGTGTTTAACATAAGAATAAATAAAACATAGCGAAAAGTCACTATTTTTGCAAATTTTTTTGTATAATTTTGTAATGAATCACGCAAAACAAAAAATCGAACTTCTGGCGCCCGCCAAAGACAAAAACTGTGCAATCGCAGCAATTAACGCCGGTGCAGACGCAATTTATCTCGGAGCTGCTGATTTCGGGGCAAGAAAAAAGGCAGGGAATTCGCTCAAAGATATAAAAGAAATAACAGAATACGCGCATAAATTCAATGTCAAAGTTTATGTGACAGTGAACACGATTATTTTTGATAACGAGCTTGAGGCCGTAGAAAAACTCATCCAAAATCTTTATGAAATCGACGTGGATGCGTTGATTATTCAGGATATGGCGATTTTGAAGATGAATTTACCACCGATTCCGCTCCACGCAAGCACACAGTGCAACAACGACAGCATTGAAAAAATCAAATTCCTTGAAAAATGCAACCTTGAACGCGTGGTTTTGCCAAGAGAATTTTCGTTAAAGGAAATTGAGGAGGTCAAAAACAGCACAAATGTCGAGCTGGAAGTCTTTATCCACGGGGCTTTATGCGTTTGTTACAGCGGGCAATGCTATTTGAGCGCTTCGGTGGGCGGCAGGAGTGCAAATCGCGGAGAATGCGCACAGCCTTGCCGAAAAAAATATTCAGTTGTGACAAAAGACGGAAAAATCCTCTCAAAACCGCAATATCTGCTCTCGATGAAAGATTTTTCTATGGCAAAGCATCTCAAACGGCTCATTGAAATAGGTGTCGATTCATTGAAAATCGAGGGGCGCTTAAAAGACGAGAATTACGTAAAAAATGTTGTTTCTTATTACAGAAACCTTCTTGATTCAATAAATCCCGCTCTCCGTCCCTCATCAGGTGTCATAAAAACAGATTTTATCCCTGACATCAACAAAACTTTCAATCGCGGTTATACTGATTTTAACGCAACCGGAAAATGCAAAAATCTAATAAATCCCAAAACTCCGAAATTCACAGGTGAAAAAATCGGTAAAATCACGGAAATAAAAGGCTCAACTGTAAAAATCGGTGGAAAAAACAACCTGCGTGCACAAGACGGCATTGTTTTCTTTGACAAAAACGGAGATTTGAAAGGCACGAACGTAATTAAAGTCTCAGGCAGCTCGTTTGTTGTCCGTGATTCTGCTGGAATGTTTTGCGGTGCGGAGGTTTTTAGGAATGTTGATTCTGAATTTGACAAAAATCTTAATCACGCAAAATTTGAAAGAAAATTACCCCTTGAAATCGACCTAAAAGTCATAGGTGAGGGCCTTTGCGTCGTTTTAAACAAAGAATTTGTTTTTAACGTGAAAAAGAATTTTGAACCTGCAAAAAATACTTCAAAAGCAATTGAAAATGTTATTGCGCAGTTTTCAAAACTTGGTGATAGTGAGTTTTTTGCTAAAAAGGTTCGTGTTGATGAAAAATTCTCCTATTTTTTGCCGGTTTCAGAGCTTAACGCAATCAGACGTGAATTTGTTAGCGCTTATCAGCAATTTAGAAAAAATAACTATAGACCCAATCAAAGAATCACAGAGTTTGAGACCCCTCAATACCCGCTCAAAGAACTGGATTACACTTTTAATGTTTCAAATGAAAAAGCAAAGGAATTTTATGAAGAATGCGGCGCAAATGTGCTGGAAAATGCCTTTGAAACCGGCACAAAGGGCAAAACGCTCATGGTTTCCAAGAACTGCATAAGACACGAGCTCGGTTTGTGTTTGAAAAACGGTGCAAAACCGTTGGATTTGTATCTTGTCGATGAATACGGGAAAAAATACGGGCTTGAGTTTGATTGTTCCGATTGCAAAATGCGTGTTTTGAGCGATTAAGCAAAAAAAATGAGATTGCCCCACTAAATACAATCTCAAAGGTAAATTATGGTAATTTTGCATGTAGTAGTATGTTAGGTTAAACAAACTTTACTAATTAATTGTAAGGCATGGCTAACATTTTGTCAATAGGAGAGTTATTGTGTAAAAATGAATTTCCTTTCCTTTTTACTCGAAAATATAGCCCATTCGTCCGTTTGGAACCAAAAATTTAAGACCGGAACGGGCTAAAGCCACTTTTACGTTCTTAAATTTTCGCTTCAAAACGAACTTTTCCTGCCAGATGTTCAAAAATCGGTTTGTTGCTACCCCTTAACCGCACCCTCGTTCTCGCCGGAAATGAAATACCTCTGCATCGCAATAAAGAAAACCAAAATCGGTACTGTCGCGATAATCGAGCCTGCGGCAATGTAACGCCAGTTCGCGCTGAATAGCCCCTGCAAATCATTTACCCCGACGGGAAGCGTGTAAAGCGCTTTTTTCGTTAAAACAATACTCGGCCACAGGAATTCGCCCCACGAGCCGATAAATGTGAAAATCGCAAGAACAGCAAGCGTTGGTTTAACCATCGGAATCAATATTTTCCACCAGATTTGAAAAACATTGCAACCATCAACAAACGCTGCCTCCTCAAGCTCGCGCGGAATCGCTAAAAATGCCTGTCGCATGAGGAAAATCCCGAAAGCATTGACCGCAAACGGCAAAATCAGCCCCAGAAATCCCATAAAATTGTTTACACTATCTACCATGTTCAATTTGAGCACAATAAGGTAAACCGGCAGCATTATCGCCTGAAAAGGAATCATAATCGTCGCGAGAATCGCATAAAACGTTATTTTTTTCCCCTTAAAATCCATCCTTGCCAAAGGATATGCCGCAAGCGCCGATAAAATCAGGTTTAATAAAACCGTAAACCCTGCAACAATCATACTGTTCCAAAAATACAGCATAAACGGAATCTGCTTCCATACTCCGCTAAAATTGTCCCAAGTGGGGACTTTCGGGAAGAATTCCGGCGGATATTGAAAAATATTTTCATCAGGGCCTTTCAATGCGGTCGAAAGCAGCCATAAAAACGGAAAAATTGATAACAAAGACACCAGAATGAGCGTCAAATGTGTGTAAAATCCTTTGATATTGAAAGCTTTTTTGTTCTTTTTCATCATAGCTGATACCTCTTGTCATCAAAGTATTTGAAATTGATTATTGAAATAACAAGAACAATCAAAAGCAAAATAACCGACGCCGCCGACGCAATTCCTAAATCAAGATTCTCAAACGCCCGCTCGTAAATGTAATAAACAATGGTTTTGCTTGAATCCAGCGGCCCACCTTTTGTCATGACATAGATTTCAACGAAAACTTTCATCGCGGAAATTGCTGAAATCGTTGAAACAAGCCCGATTGTCGGCATAAGATGCGGGAGCGTAACCGTAAGGTGTTTTGTTAAGGGGGGTGCGCCGTCAACTTCGCACGCCTCGTACAAATCTTTGGGAACCCCCATCAGCGCTGAAAGGTAAATCATCATATAATAGCCGATTCCTTTCCATACCGTGACCAGAATCACCGAATACAGCGCAAAATTAGGGTCAGTGAGCCATCCGACCGCCGGCAAGTGGAAAATTTCCATAAAATAGTTCAAAATCCCCTGCTGTGCATAAAGCCACTTAAAAGCAATCGCCGCAACAACAATTGAAACAATTACCGGCAAATAAATCAAAATTTTGTATAAAGTAAGCCCGCGGATTTTCTGGTTGAGCATAATTGCCAGAATTAGCGGAAAAACAACCAGAAACGGCACTGCAACAAGCAGATAAATGAAAGTATTTAACAAAACCTTGTAAAAAATCGGAGATTTTAAAAGCACTAGATAATTTTCCAGAGAAACGAAGGCCGGGTGATAAATATTTGAATTGTAATCAAAAAAACTCAAAACAATCGTTTCAAAAAACGGAATGAAAAAGAAAAGAACGAGAATCACACCCGCAGGAATCAAAAAAAGGTATGGAACGTATTTTTTATAATATTTGTACAAAAATTTACTCCGTTTTTTCTAAATTATACGCCCTGCCGCATTAATCGGCAATAATTTTAAGAGCGGTGCCGTTTTGCGAGATTTGAAAGTTCGCACTCGTTAATGACATTAACATTGAGCGGTCGCCTTTTGCGTCAACCGACCATGTGCCCAGAAATTTCGGGCGTTCGCCTGTATATGCATAAGCCATGACAATTATCCGCTCGGGATTTAGTGCATCCCAGCCAACAGGAAAAATATCCCACCGGCATGCGTTCAAATCCAGCTCCTCATTGTTCAACCAGTAATATTTTATCGCTGAACGCACCTCTGAAAGGTCTTTAAGCTTTTCCGTTGTGAAATCATAAACAAGCAGGTTCGTTTTCCAGAGCCCGTCTTCGGTATAGGAGATTTTTTCTTTAATTGCCGCCATTTTTCCGTCAGCAGACCAGTCAAGAATCGTTAAAGTCCGCTGAACATTGTAATCCATCGAATCCATTCCTGTTTTATATACAGAAACCTTTCCTGCATAAGTGTTCGCTTTTTCAAGCCGCTCTTTCAACCCTTTTGTTGTGTCGAGATTCATCAAAAACAGCTCTGAGCCAGTCATTTTGCAGGTCGGATAATAATAATACCTCGTGAAAATCATTCTGGTTCCGTCCGGCGAAGCCACACCAATTGAGTTCAGCTGACGTTTCTTTTTTAAGGTTTTCAGGTTTGTTTCAACCATTCCGGGCGGATTATTGTATTTTTTTAAACCGATTTTAGGGTCGGGCATGTTTATGATTGTTTCGTCTTTTTCTACTTTTGCAGCCGGATTGGGATTTTTGTTTTCTGCGGCTTTTTGTGCCTGTTCATAGTATTCTGCCATTGTTTTGGGCATCTGATTTGTTCTCATTACCTTTTCGGCAATGGAAGACCCGCAAATTCCGAGAAAAACAACCAAAATCAGGCAAATCCGCCAGAACATTTAGACAAGCCCCTCTCTCATCGCCGTAACAGCAGCCTGAGTTCTGTCATCGACGTATAATTTCTGCAAAATGCTGTGAACATGCGCTTTTGCTGTCGCACGGGTAATAAAAAGCTTCTTTGCAATCTCGGGATTAGAAAGTCCGTCAACAATCAGACTCAAAACCTCAAGTTCCCTTTCTGTCAGCCCGAAAGAATTTTTTCCTGTTTTAATTTCTGTTTGGGGTGCGGATTTTGACTGTTTTTGCACATTTGAGAGCACAAGCCTCGCAATCGCAGGGTCAAGCCAGGCTGTTCCCTCGTTTACGGCAATTATTGCAGACGCAAGCTGTTCGGCTGTTGCTCCTTTCATAATATAACCTTCGGCTCCGGCAGCAAGCGCTGCAAAAACATCGTCATCATTATCGCGTGAAGTGAAAATAAGGATTTTTGCCTTGAGGCTCATTTCTTTTATGCGGCGTGTAGCCTCAATTCCGTCGATAACGGGCAACCCGATATCCATAAGAATAACATCCGGGTCAAATTCTTTTGCTTTTTCAACGCCCTCTTGACCGTTTTCGGCTTCTGCGACCAAATCAATGCCCTCCGTACGCTCAATCACAAGCGCAGTGCCCATTCTAATCATTGTATGGTCTTCGACCAGTAAAACTTTTATTGTCATTTTTACCTCAATTAATTTTTACTTCTTTTCCTGCATTTACCGCTTCAGGAATCATTACAAAAAAATCGCTTCCTTTGGAAACTTCGCTTTGCGCCCAGATTTTCCCGCCGTGAGCTTCGACAATCTGTCTTGAAAGATAAAGCCCCAATCCCGTGCCTGCTGAGCGTTTTTGTGAGGTTCCCTGCGAAAAACGTTTGAATAATTTGCCCAAATCCTGCTTCGGAATGCCGATTCCATTGTCTTTTACATTGAAAATCAAATCGCCGTGCTGATTTTTTGCACAAACTTCAATTTTTCCGCCTGAAGGAGTGTGGTTTAGCGCGTTTCCGCAAAGGTTCATAATGACCCTGCGAAGTTCGTTTTTGTCAGCTGTGATTTCAGCGTCCTCAGCTCCAATTTCTGCAATAAGCGTTATTTCTTTCTTTTTTGCTAGTGCTTCCAGCGGTGAAATACATTCTTCTATGAATCTTTTGAGCGAAAAAGTCGTTTTGCAAAGGTTAAGCTTGCCAGATTCGTATTTGTAAACTTCCAAAAGCGCATTCACAAGCCCGAGCATGTCCTCGTTGCTTTTTTTCATCGTGTCGAGCAGCGTTTTCTGACGGTTTTCTATTTCTCCGAGCGAACCGTCAAGGAAAAATTGCAAAGTCTGAATCGCGGCGAGCAAAGGGGTTCTCAAATCATGCGTAAGTGTCGCAATGAAGTCATCTCTGAGCCGTTCCATCTCTTTTTGGAGGCTTACATTTCTGACAACGCCGACATAGCCGGAAATTCTCTGAGTATCGTCATAAACAGGCGCAAAATTCATCTCGACCGGAACATTTCGGTCATTTATGCAGTTTTTTATTTCTACATCGCGCACGAGCACTTCTTCGCCCTTTGTGATTTTATTCAAATTGCCGTCATTTATCTTTTCCACGAGTTCTTCAAGGTGTTTTCCTATGAGAAATTTTGAACTCAAGCCTGTTATATTTTCAAACGCGGGGTTTGACTGGAGAATATTGCCCTCGTTGGAAACCAGCACGATTCCGTCCGCGCAGTAGTTTATGATTGCACTTAGTTTTGTGTTCGATTCTGCGAGGCTTTTTGTACGCTCTTTTACGATTTCTTCCAGTGATGTAGAGTATTTTTCGAGTTTTTGATTAGCTTCTGAGAGTTCTTCGATTTTTTTGTTCAATTCACTTATAAGATGACTTCTTTCTAATCCGTTTTTGATGTTCAGGAGCAAATCAGCGTTGTCCCAGGGCTTTTCAATATATTTATAAATGCCGATTTCGTTAATTGCTTTTATTGCATTTTCTTTGTCAGCGTAGCCCGTGAGAAGAATCATGCTTATATCGGGACAAATCTTTTTGGCATGCCCTAAAAACTCAATCCCGTTCATCTGTGGCATCATAAAATCCGACAAAATCAAATCCGGCACTTCTTTTTCCATGCTTTCAATCGCTTTTTTGGGGTCGTCAAAGTACACGGCGTTTTCATAGCCATGCAAATCAAGGAGCATTTTTAGCGCCGAAAGAACGATACTATCATCATCCACTACTATAATTTTATTGTTGATACTCATAACATTAATCTTCTTATAATTAAAGAATAGTGCATTTTTTCAGGTTTGACAAATGCTTAACATTCGTTTGGGATTGGTACGGGGCGTAAAAAGTATGGTAAATTTATTTTTTGACGCCTATGAGCGAAGCTCGAAAGTCTTTGGAATTATAATACTCTCCGAGTGCCGGAGGAATCGGAACGGAAAAGGCTGATTACAGATTCGCCCTGATTAGCTATCATCTCAATCAACCCATTTCTCAGACGAAGTATGAACTTTCTTAAACTAAAGTATAAAGTTTTGTAAAATACTATAAAGTTTTTGACGGCATGTGCCGATATATAAAATATGAAGGTAAACAGGAAGGCACCTATGACTAAAAACAATGCAGAAAACGGAGTATCACTATTCACAAGAAGCACGGAACTTCTGGGCGAAGACCCGCTTGAGGAGATTTTTGCGCTTAACCTTGGTGATTTTCTTACAGAACACTTGATTTCTGATGATTTAGCACAAAAAATAAAACAGCATGACGCAAAAGACAAGGCTGAAAGCCTCAAAAAGCAGCTCAGAGAGTTGATTTCTATCTATTCAATCAACAACACCCTGAGCGTATTGGGCTTTAATAATAAAGAGGATTATATAATCTATAATTCCATTGCAAAAACCATTGTACAGATGTTAGAAGTTGACGCATGCCATATCTTCCTGTCGAAAGAGTTTGCAAAAGGGCTTGATAAAACCTCAAATGACATAGTTCTTGTCGGTTCCTCAATTGATACTGATGAAGATATCTACGCAATGAATATCGGTTACGCTTATGGCGAAAAAAGCATGGTTTCCGGGGTTTATAAGTCCAGAAAATCCTTAAAAATCGAAAACGCAGATAAAAATCCCGAATTTTTGCCATTGAGCATGCTCAATGAAGATAAAGTTAAAGAATTTATCGCTGTTCCCATGCACTACAACGCAGAATCGGTTGGGGTTATCGTTCTTGAGTCTTACGGTAAAAAACACCTCTCTGACGAGTTTAAAATCCTTGTTGAGGTTACTGCGCGATTGTTTGCAATTTCTATGCTTTTGCAGGAATTGACTGAAGATACAGCTAAAGCAATCGAGGATGAAAATATCACAACCTCAGAACTTCAACATCTGAGAGCTGAACTTACCGCAACAATAGGTGATTTGGGAGAAGAACAGCAGAGATTTGTTGAAATGCTCGCAAAAGCCGTTGATGCAAAAAGCGAATATCACAACAACCACTCGCAAAATGTCGCAAACCTCGCAAAAGAACTCTGTGATTATATTGAACTCAACGAAAAAACAAAAGATTTGATATACTATGCAGGATTACTGCAGAATATCGGCAAAATCACACTGCCCAAAGAGCTTTTCAACAAAAAAGGAAAACTTGACAAATCTGAATGGGAAAAACTTCAAAATCACCCGAATGTCGGCGTGAGCCTACTGATGAGCATAAACTTCCTCTCAGAAGTTATCCCGTACATCCATTATCATCGCGAAAGATGGGATGGACGCGGTGAACCAGAAGGACTGAAAGGTTATAGTATTCCTCTGGGCTCCAGAATCATCGCTATTGCGGACGCATACTGCGCTCTGCGTGCAGATAGACCCTATCGTGAAGCGTTGACCAATAAAGAAGCCCTAAATATTCTGAAAGAAGAAGCAGAAATCAAATGGGATCCGCAAATCGTCAATGCACTTGCTGATTTGATGGAAAACAGAGATTAAGCTGATTTTTTCTGATTCTGCTCACGGTAATTTTCAATACCCGGGAATCCGTCGCGTCCAGTGCGCATTTTTGTAATCCAGTACTGGATTTTCGGGATGATTGTCGAAAGGAATAACGCGGAAACGCCCATTGCTGCGCCCCAGTAGATGCCATTTCTTCTGATATTGCGTTTGTTTGCTTTCATCATGACATCCCAGTCAACTTCTTTTTTGCCGTCTTTTGCTGCAATCTGTGAAATTGAATCAACATAGCCGAGGATTCGTTCTCTTGCTGCTTCAATTTCGCCCTGCGGAATGAAAGTATATTTGTCAGCAATTCTGTCGGGTTGTTTTTTAGAGGAGAAAATGGTGTTGAGCATTTTCTTCATAAATTCGGGCTTGCGGGCTTCTCCGCCTTTTAAAATATCTTCAACCTGAGATTCTGTGAGGATTGATTGCAATTTGTAAGAATCTCCGTCAGCAATTCGAAGCTGAGGCTGGAGGCCGGACATTCTCTGACCGAGTGATTTTAGTTCGTCAGCCCTTTCGCCTTTGAAATTTGCATCAACAATTTTGTTATATTCTTCCAGATTCAAAATTCTGTATTCTTTTTTTGGTTTTTTGTTGAAAATTCCGAGGATTTTTTCCTGTTTTGCTTCTTCTTTTTTGGGGAAGAATTTTTCATAGTGATTTTTGAAATCTTCATCAGAGCCGAGCGCGAATTTTTTGAATTCTTCAAGTTTTATCGCTCCTTTGTTGGGTCTGTCTTTTGTTAATTCAATAAAATGGTTGTGAATGTCCATTGCTGTGTTCGGATTGAGTTTTGTGTTGTTTGCGCCTTTGAATATATCTTTGTTGTTAAGGAATGCAATAATTGCCGGAGTTGTGAAGCAATAGAACGGAATAGACGCAATGTCGCGGAATAAGATTTCTACCATTTCGTCTTTGTTCCTTGCATTGGCTGCACGGCCTGTAACTGTTCCTACGTCGGTGCCCATAAGCTTGTAAATCGCATTTTGTTCAAAATTTTGTGCCATTGTCATAAAGAATTCTGCACCTTTGAATGAAATAGCCTGTTTTTCGGGTGTTTTATCGGAAACAATAGATTTGAAGTTCTGTACGGAATTGATGTTTACGTCCTGCGGCGAATGATAGAAACGGGCACGCATTTTCGCTGTTTTTTCATCAAGCTCTTTTGCCGGTTCAATTCTGTTAGTGTAGAATTTTTTAGTAATAGCTTGATTCATCTTCGGAACAACGTATCCGATGAACGCGCAGGCTGCAATCAGGCTCGTAATAATCTTTCCGAACTTGAATTTTGCAAAAAGTTCTTTGTTGAATTTTTTATCTTTGGCTTTTTCAAGGCACATGTTCTCAAAAGGCTTTCTGACTGCGTCTTTTCCGACATCGCAGTCCTCTTTTGAAAGCGGAAGCATTTTTCTGCCGATGACTTCAATAAGCTTTCCGAACATCGTTGCTCCGAAAAGCCAGAAAACTGCGCCCAGCGATTCTTCTGTAACACGTTCTCTGGCCTCTACAAAACCGTCACGTTTGTAAGCCTGATAGGTTCTTCCGCCTGTTACTGTGGCTTCCAATAAAACAACAGGCAGAATTGCACCGGTTTTCCCGAGGCTGGTGATGAAATTTCGGGATTTTGAAGAATTTACTATATAATTTTTGTAGCTACTAATGTTCAATTGACTAATTCTCTATTTGTTCCGATTTGATAAAATTCCTCAATCTTTATTTTTGCATGAAAACAGGTGTAAATGAGTGGTATTGTTACACTTTTTAACATAAAAACGGGCATACGGATTTGGAAAAAGGTATTGATTAGACTATAATTTTTAGTATGAAACGCCTTATTTATCTCATGTTTGTAATTTTGCTTTCATTTTCGCCTGCTTATTGTACGGTGAACGAGGAGGAAATTTCTGATTATCAGGAACAGGCAAAGCTCTATTACAACACAAATAACATCGCACAGTGCATGGAAATGCTCACAAAAATTCCCGACAGCAAAAAGGGTGCGCAGGATTGGGTTTTGTTAGCTAATATTGCGCAGGATAGAGAAAAACCGCTCGATGCTATATTTTTTCTCGAAAGAGCAATTATAGCAGATTCAAAATATTACAAAGCCTATTACAATCTGGGCAATATCTATTTTGAAACTGGAAATATCTCAAAAGCAATGGAAAATTTCAGAAAAGCCATTAAACTCAAAGAAGATTTTGCTTATGCTTATTACAATATGGGCTGCTGTTATCTTAAGCGCAAAAACTACAGGCTGGCGCGCTATTATTTTGCAAACGCAATAAAATACAATGCTTCTGAGCCTTCGTTTTTCTACAATATTTCATACACTTATAAAATGCTGAAAAACAAAAAACGTGCCGAAGAAACGCTTAAAATCTACAACGAGCTAATGCAGCAGTAAAAAAGCCCTCATAAAATGAGGACTTTTTTCTTATGATTATTTTTTTATTCAATAACCGGAGCGTTGTATGTTCTTGCGCCGAGTTCTGCGTCGAGCAGGAGCAATGCATTTGTATCATTTCCGGCCATTTTCAGCTTGTCAACGATGGTTTTTGCTGTTGCTTCTTCTTCTACCTGTTCTTTTATGTACCAGTTGAGGAATTGCATTGATGCGCGGTCTTTTTGTTCTTCAGCAACATCGGCAAGCTTATTTATCAAAGAAGTAACGTGTTCTTCATGCTTCAAAACCGCCTCAAAAACTTCAAGAGCAGAATTCCAGGTGCATACGGGTTTGTCGATTTGTTCAAGAATGATATGTCCGTCGCGTGAATTCAAATAGTCGTACATGCCCATCGCATGCGCCATTTCTTCCTGAACCTGAATTTTCATCCAGTTTGCAAAACCTGTTAGGCTTTGCTCTTCAAAATAAGCGTTCATTGAAAGGTAAAGGTAAGCAGAATATAGTTCTGCATTAATCTGGTCATTGAAAGCCTTGTTCATTGTTTCGTTAATCATTTTTCTTACTCCATAATCCATGTATGTTACATAATTCTCTTGCCTTTATTTTATCACCTGAAAAATTAAATTCAGCAAGCGGTTGTTCATCAGGATGTAAAAATTTTCTCTGAATTTCTGTTCCGTCTTCTGAAATTATCTCAATAAATTCAATATAATGCTCCGGAATCATCGGATGCGGTTCAGAACCGACTTTTATAAGCGTTTTTCCATCTTCGGTTTTTTCTATTACCGGAACATGCTTTTCCAGCATGGCGTCCTGTGTATTTTCTTCGTACAAATGCATTGGCTCTCCGCAGCAGACCAGAATGCCGTTTCCGGCGTGCAAAACTTCTACGATATTGCCACAGATGTTGCATTTGTAGATTTGTAATAATTCTGTCATAAAATTCTCCGTTTTTATTGCTTTAAATATTATGATTTTAAAAATTTCCGATTGCATTAGCCTCCATGGTATATTTTTATGTCTGAATATGCTATATTTTGCTTATGTTATAAGATTATGGAGTTTGTTATGAGCAAATATTTAAAAATTGCGATTATCGCATTGATATTGTTGATTCTTGCCGGTACGGGCATGCTTTATTTGAATAAAAAGAACAGCAAAGCTCCGCAAAAATGCGATGTGATTTTTTCTCCGGAATGTCAGGATTACCTTTTTAAAGTTACAAAGGAAAAGAACTTTGAGGAGGCTATTTCGATTCAGAAAAGAAGAATAGATGAAAATCTTTCAATATTAAAACGTAACGAACGAAAAATGAAAGACAAAAGCTGGCTTTCTCTCACATTCAAAGAAGCAGAGAAAAAATTCAATAATCTGGGCGGTTCTGTAGTAAAAAATGAAAAAAATGCCAGATTTGATAAAGACGGAAACCCTATTTTTGAGGATTATGAAAAAGATTATTACCTTTTGAAATACAATAGCGTAACAATAAGAGATATTGTTCTTGATACTATGATTATTTCAACAATGCAAAGACGCGAATTCAAGGACTTTGAAGCCGCAAAAGCAACGCTGGAAAATGGCAAAAAAATTCTCAGTGAGAATATGTATGCCGAAGATGCTGACGAATATATGAAAATGCTCGACAGAAACATCAAAAAAGCTGAAGAAAAAAGATAAACAATTGCGGGAAAATCTAAAGCTGTTAAGCTGGTTCCACTTTTTCTTCAATGTTGTAAAAAACTGAAGCGTTTTTTACAAATTCTTCCGGTGAAGAGCTTGTGAAAAAAGTTTTTATGCCTTTCTTCTGCTTTTGGGGATAGTCATTTAAAATGCAAGCGGCAAAGCTTATTGCCGGATCAACAAAAAGCTCTTTTTTCGCATATTTTGAAAGGCTTTCCAGAAGATACGGATAATGAGTGCAGCCGAGGATTATCCTGTCGGGCTCAAAATCCAGCGCAGGTTTTAGATATTTTAGCAAAAGCTCATCCTTGTTGAAATTATCAAGTTTTTTTTCAACAATCGAAACCCATTCAGGACAGGCGATTTCCAGAGTTTCAATTTGCGGGTTATGCTGTTTCAGAGATTTTGAATACATACCGCTTTTGACTGTTGCGTTTGTTGCAAAAACGACGATTTTTTTGATAGCTTTATCCCGGGCAATACATTCTGCTGCGGTTTGGATTATCGGGTAAAGTTTGAAGGAATAAGCGTCTTTGAGTTCTTCGTAAACCTGCGCAGATGAGGTGTTGCATGCCATAACCACCGAAGAAACCTTTTTTTGTTCAAAAAAATCAAAAATTTCACGGGCGATTTTCAAAAGTTCTTCTTTTGTCTTTTCCCCGTACGGAAGATTTTTTGTATCGCCAAAATAGATGTAATCCAAATCCGGACGCATTTGCACCAGCCGTTTAAAAACCGTCAATCCGCCAACACCCGAGTCAAAAACCCCTATTGGTTTGTAATCTTTTTTTTCTTCCATCATTTTACTTCTTAATGTATTTTATAATGCCCTCTGCTATTGCTTCAGCTGTTTTTTGCTTTCTTTTGTCAGTCAGCAGGCTGGCTCTTTCCTCCGGATTTGAGATAAACCCTGTTTCAACAAGTATTGAAGGTGCAATATCATTATTGATAACATAAAATTTAGACTTAAACAATCCCCTATCCTTTGCGTCAATGGAATTTGCGAGCTGTTTATGCACTATTTGCGCAAAATCATACGATGCTGGAGTGTAATAATGCGTTTCAATGCCGTGTCCCTCCGGACTTACGCTGGAATTTACGTGAATGCTGACAAAAAGGTCGCCTTTGTTCTCTTCTGTAAAAATAACACGCTCTTTCAGTCCGACATAAACATCGGTTTTCCTTGTCATCTGTACATCGTAGCCTTTTTTCTTCAAAATAGCTTCAACACGTTTTGAAATATCAAGCGTTATATCTTTTTCGTAAATTCCCTCACGCGTTGCCCCGACATCTGAACCTCCGTGGCCTGCGTCGATGATAATGGTTTTTATATTGGGGTTTTTCTTGATTATAGGTGTTGGAGATGCTTTGATTTCGGTTTCTTTCGGGGTTGTCATAACCAGCTGAATCATATTGTTGTCAAAAGATTCATTGTATTCAATTGTTGCGTTTTGCTTTAGCGGAATTATCACTTTAAGGCCGACGTAAGGCAATTTGTCGGTTTTAATTGCAGAAAGCCTTTCTGATTTTAATGCAGCTTTAAAGGCCTGATGGTTGAACCCTGTTGAATTGTAAATTCCGATTTCAACTCTGTTGTTATAGCGTTTTATTGAGTGGATTGCAGGTGCACAGAAGCTTAACTGGAAAATATCCGTTATATCGTTTTGTTTTTTTGCAACGTAGTTTCCTATTGTTGCGTATCTGTCAAAAAGCTTCATCCCGAGGATTCTGTCGTCGTGCGCGAAGAAAATGCTTTGTCCGTCGAAAGAATATACCGGACGGAATTTTGTAACATCTTCGCTAGTAATGACAACGCGCGCTTTTGTGGGTTCAAACTGACCTACTTTGATGGATTCACCCTCGGCAAGCATATATTCTTTGTTTCTTATCTCCTGTGCGACGTAAGTATTTGGCAAATCGAAAACTAGCCTTGTCGGATTTGAAACTATAATGGGGTTTTCAATTGCAATGTGTCCTATTCCCCGAATAAGTGCGTTTCCTCGTTTCACATCGATTCTGGAAACGTAATATCTTGATTTTAATTTAAAATTCTTTTCTATCCTTGCTGTTTGTTGAATATTTCCATCTTTGAAGGCATTTTGTATCTGTGATACGGTTCCGTCGGGCCGCACTGTTTCTGTCGCATGCGGCTGAGGGATTTCTTTTGGGTCTTCTGAAAAACTTGTGTATTCATAGTAGTCAGAGGATGTGTCTTTTTGCTCTCTGTAGATGTTTGTCAAAAAGTCCTGTTTAAATAAGTCTTTTTTGTATAAAAAAATGAGGTTGCTGCCCAATTTATAAAGCCGTGTTTTTGAAACATCAAGGTCGTTGTTGTAATAAATGACCATTCTTACAACATGAGGGTTGGTTGAAAATTGAGAAATACGAACCTGCCGCAGTTTGCTGTTTTTAAAGCTCCAGCTTGTGTTCGGACGGGTCAAAACAGCATTTTCTATATCAAAATAAATCCTGTTCGGGTTTGATAATTTGCCGGTTTTGACGTTTATCGGCGTGTTCGGGGCATTTAGCGTGCCGATAAAAATGAGATTATCGGAATTGTCAAAGTTTATCGTGTTTATTTTGATGACATTCTGTGCAAATGCGTTGCTGCAAAACAAATTTACAACAATCACAAAAAGGAATATTAATACTTTTTTTAAAAGATTAAATTTCACAGCTGTCAAAAACCTCCCCTCAACATCATACTACAATATTTCAGGTAACGACATTAATTTACAATCGTTCAAATATAATCACAAAATTACAGGTTAATGTTGAGTTTGGGGATTTTTATGCCGAAAACTTTTTCAATATCAACATTATTTATAAAAATATCAATAATCTCGCCCGGTTTTACGCTGGAAAAATTAGGGATTTCGGGAATTATTCCCAGAATCTTTGCATCGGAATATTCTTCAATAAGACGCGGAGCTGTTTTGATTGCTGCGTCGGTCGTGCCTTCCGGATATCTGTTGATAATAACGCCGGAGACATCGATTCCCAAGCATTTTGCCTGATTTATCGTAAGAAGCGTGTGATTAATCGTCCCTAAATCAGGTCTGGCGACGATTAAGGCCGGAAGATTCAGAGCTTTTATTATGTCAGCCATTGTTTTGCCCTCAAGAGCCGGAACCATAAGCCCTCCTGCGCCCTCAACAAGAATAACTTCACATTTTTTGCGTAAAGCATTAAAATCGCTCTGAACAACGGAGAATTCCATATGTTCCCCCTCGAGTTCTGCCGCAATCAACGGTGCAGTTGGGGCTTTTAACAGGTAGGAGCAGCGGGTTTCAATATAGAAATCAACAGTTTTTACAAAAGCAAGGTCGGGTGAAACAAAAAATCCGTTTTTTTCTTCCGCACCGCTTTGAAAAGGCTTAAAAACGCCTGCCTTGTATCCGAGCGACTGCATAACCGCAGCAATTCCTGCTGTTACAACGGTTTTTCCGATATCTGTATCTGTTCCCGTAACAAAGATGTTCATTCTTTGTCCTTCTTTTCTTTCAATGCCATTTTTTCCGCTTTTTCAAGCTGTTTGAGCAAATCGCGTATTTCTTTTGGTTTGATGTATTTAAATTGCCCTTTTTTTAAGCCCTGAATGTTTATTGTCCCGTGAGAAACTCGTTTTAAGGAGATAACCGGATGGCCGATAAAATCCAACATTTTTCTGATTTGTCTGTTTAGTCCCTGATAAAGCGTAATCTGCAAAACAGTGGTTTTACCGTCATATTCCACAATCATCGCATCAGCGTAAGCGATTTTTCCCTTTTCGATTTCAATACCTTTTGCAAGGGTTTCCAAATCGTTCAAATTGAGCTTTCCCTCGGCAACTACGCGGTAAATTTTAGGGATTTTAACGGACGGATGGGTTAATTTGTTGATTAAATCCCCGTCATTTGTCATAATCAAGAGCCCTGTCGAGTCTTTATCCAGCCTGCCGACGGGTTTTAACTCTTTTATTTCTTCAGGAAGCAGGTCGTATATGGTTTTTCTGCCTTTTTCATCGTCGCAGGTTGTTATGTAGCCTGCGGGTTTGTAATATTTTATATAAGTCAGTTCGGACTTTTTTACAGGGGCGTTATTTACTGTAACAGCGTCTTTTTTGCTCACAAGGAATCCCATTTCGTTCACGGTTTTGCCGTTAACTTTAACGACGCCCGATTCAATGAGTTCATCGGCTTTTCTCCTTGAACAAAGCCCGCTTTGTGCGATAAATTTGTTTAGTCTAACCTTTTCTTCTGCTTTCCTGTTTTTCATGCTCTTATCATGTACAAAAACTCTCAATTTTGCAATAGGGGGGATTGTTGGGGCGTAAAAAGTATGAATGATTCATTTTTCTAGCTTAATTCGCTGCGGCTTATAGGCGTCGAAAAATGCATCTTCTTGTTCTCGAACTTTGGCAGTTTTATCCAGCGAAGAAGCAAGGTATTCTCTTTGGAGTGACTATGGAGGAGGCGTCAAAAGGCTTGTTTTGTCATTAATTACGCCGGTTGCCGGGGGAATCGGAACGGAAAAGAGAATACCTTGCTTCTGACCCACACATCAAAAAAACGGAGCTTTTAACGGCTCCGTTTTTCGAATTATACAGTATTTTATTAGATAACACCGTAGTATGCATCGAGATACATTTGTTTTATTTCTGAGAACAAAGGATATCTCGGGTTTGCGCCTGTGCACTGGTCGTCGAATGCAAGCTCAACCATTTCATCAAGTTTGGAAAGGAATTCCTGCTCGTCAATACCGAATTCTTTGATAGACATCGGCAGATTGAGGTCTTTTTTCATTTGAATCAATGCTTTTTGCAGCAATTCGACTTTTTCGTCATCGTTTTTACCGCCTAAGCCGAGCTCATCAGCAATCTGACCGTATTTTGCTTTCGCGCAGGGGAATTTGTACTGCGGGAACGCTGTCTGTTTAACAGGTTTGTCAGTTGCGTTGAACTTGATTACCTGATTGATTAACAGAGCGTTAGCCAGACCGTGAGGTACGTGGAACATAGCACCCAGCTTGTGAGCCATTGAGTGGCAAACACCGAGGAATGCGTTTGCAAACGCCATACCTGCGATTGTTGAAGCGTAGTGGACTTTTTCTCTTGCAATCGGGTCTTTTGCACCGTTGTCATAAGAACGTTTCAAGTATCTGAACAACAATTTCAGCGCTTCTAATGAGTTAGAATTTGTGAAGTTTGTTGCCATAGCTGAAACATAAGCTTCAATTGCGTGAGTGATTGCATCGTAACCGGAAACCGATGTCAAACCTTTAGGCATTGTGTCAACAAGGTTCGGGTCGATGATTGCAACGTTCGGAGTAAGCGCGTAATCAGCGATTGCATATTTTACGCCGGTCTGGTCATCAGTGATGATTGCGAATGGGGTAACCTCAGAACCTGTACCTGATGTTGTCGGTACACAAACCATTTCAGCCTTTTGACCGAGTGACGGAATCTGGCAGATTCTCTTTCTGATGTCCATAAATCTCATTGCAATGTCTTCGAACACCGTATCAGGCTGTTCGTACATCAACCAGAGGATTTTAGCTGCGTCCATTGATGAACCGCCGCCCAGAGCGATGAATACATCAGGTTCGTAAGCGTTAACCATCATCATTGCGTCGTTGATTGTTGAAAGCGTCGGATCCGGTTTAACGTCAAAGAAGATTTGATAATCTACGCCGATATCATCCAGTGTTGCTGTGATTGCATTTGTCATGCCGGAATTGAACAGGAATCTGTCAGTAACGATGAATGCACGTTTTTTACCCTGCAATTCTCTGAGAGCGAGATCCAAAGCTCCTCTTTTGAAGTAAACTTTAGCGGGAACCTTGTACCAGAGCATGTTTTCTCTCCTTTCAGCAACTGTTTTGATGTTCAATAAGTGTTGAGGCCCTACGTTTTCGCTGACAGCGTTTCCGCCCCATGAGCCGCAGCCCAGTGTCAATGACGGATTGAGCCTGAAGTTGTAAAGGTCGCCGATACCGCCCTGTGATGAAGGTGAATTGATTAAAATTCTGCTTGTGTGGAGCTTCAAACTGAATGCTTCAATTCTTTCAGGGAATCGGTCATCAGTGTAAAGCACTGAAGTGTGACCTGCGCCACCGAAATCAACGAGGTCGTAAGCTTTTTGTACTGCATCGTCAAAATCTTTTGCTTTGTACATAGCAAGAACCGGTGAAAGTTTTTCATGAGCGAACGCTTCTTCTTCACAAATATCAGTAACTTCGCCGATAAGAACTTTTGTGTCTTCAGGAACTTCAAGACCGGCCATAGCTGCGATTTTGTATGCAGGTTGACCTACAATGGCTGCGTTTAATCTTCCGTCTTTGAGGATTGTTGCAGCTACTTTGTCTTTTTCTGCTTTAGAAAGGATATATGCGCCTCTGAGGACGAATTCTTTCTTAACTTCGTCGTAAACATCTTTTACAACAACAACTGACTGCTCGGAAGCGCAAATCATACCGTTATCAAAAGTTTTTGAAAGAAGAATTGAAGAAACAGCCATCTGAATATCTGCAGTTTCGTCAATAACAGCAGGAGTGTTGCCGGGGCCTACACCAAGAGCGGGCTTTCCTGATGAATAAGCTGCTTTAACCATTCCGGGGCCGCCTGTTGCAAGGATAAGGTCGATGTCTTCGTGGTGCATTAATGCGCCGGAGAGTTCAACTGACGGTTCATCAATCCAGGCAATAAGTCCGTCCGGAGCGCCTGCTTTAACTGCCGCTTCAAGAACGATTTTTGCTGCTTCAATTGTGCATTTTTTAGCTCTCGGGTGAGGCGAGAATACCAGCGCGTTTCTTGTTTTTAATGCGATTAAAGATTTGAAAATAGCTGTTGAAGTCGGGTTTGTTGTCGGGATAACTGCAGCAATAACACCGATAGGTTCAGCAACTTTTTTGATTCCGTTGGCTTTGTCTTCTTCAATAACGCCGGCTGTCTTCATGTTTTTGTATTTGTTGTAAATGTATTCTGCGGCGAAGTGGTTTTTGATGATTTTGTCTTCCATTACGCCCATGCCGGATTCTTCAACGGCCATTCTTGCGAGGGGGATTCTCATTTTGTCAGCTGCGGTTGCTGCTGCTTTGAAAATAGCATCTACTTGTTCCTGAGTGTAAGTAGCATAAATTTTTTGAGCTTTTTTTGCTCTTTCGATGATGAGCTTCAAATCGTCATGAGTTTTAACCTCACTTGATTTGTTGAAAGCCTTTTCCAGCTTTTCTGTTTCGGCTTGTTTTTTTGTTGCCATAGTGTAATTTCTCCTTTATCGTGAATTAATTCACTATTAGTGTAAACTCAAAATAATATTTTTGCAAGTGTTCTTTTTACAATTATTAATAAAAAAGTCTTGATTCATATATATTTTGACGTTTTCGGATTTTGAAAGTTTCATCACAATTAGTGTGATTTTTTTCACAATTTCGTGATTTCTTCTTCGTTTTTATATTGTATAGTAAATTAAACTCCGGTCAATAGCCTCTATTAAAGCGCAATATCGCCTTTTGGCTTTATATTCTCTTTTACGCTCTGAATGAACGCTTTTGATTCGGGCGAGGCTTTTGCCCAGTTCACGGCACAGATTGCTCTTTGAACCCATACCAGCTGCTGGAAAAATTTGTACTGTGAGTTCAAAGCCGCAAGTTTTGAATCAAGATAAAGGTGCTGTGCGTCAATAACCTGCGCAATCGGCGCCTGTCCCCTTAAATATCTCTGTTTTACATCATAGTAGTTCTCGTGTGAGGCATACATTGCCTTGTAATTCTTTTCAATGCTGAAATATGAGGCAATCGCCCTGTTTATGATATCTCTTATCTGTTTTTCGAGTTCTGTTTTTGCTTCATCCTGATATCGCAGGAGTTCGTCCTTTTCTGCCTGTATTCTCATAATTTCAGCGATTTTGGTGCCGCCTTCAAACGGTTTCCACTGGGCGTAAATGCCGAATTGTCCGTTTGTTGCATTTGGCGGCGCAAGTGTAATAGGTGCAAGCCCCGGAACCGGCAGCCCGACTGACATAGGGCGTGTAAAATGCCTGTCCATCAGCGATGTGTATGTATATGCAAGTTTTGCGTCGGGCAGGATGAATTTCTGGTAGTACATATTTCGCTCGTAATCTTTCATTTTTATTGCCGCTTTAAGCTTTGCAAGCTCGGGCGCTACGCGGTAGGCTTCGTTTATGAGCATTTCTGTGAAAGTTTCGAGCGAATTCGGGTTTGAAACATAATCGATTATCTGAATATCCTTAATATAAAACGCAGGGTCGAGTGCGGTCAGCTCCGCAAGCTCAAAATCCTCTTTCTGGTCTTTAAAAAGTATCTTGTTTATTGCGATTTTGATGTTTTTTTGCTCGGCAGTCATGTCAAGAAGCTTCTGCTCGTTAACATTCAGCTGGGATGCCCATCTTAGCGCTTCTTCTTTTCCGCAAAGCCCCTGTTTTTCTTTGACACGAGCCATTGCGAGGAGTTCTCGTGATTCTTTTACGTAATCTTTCTGGATTTCAATCATTTTTTCGAGCATAAGCGCGTCAATGTAGGTTAAAGCGAGCTCAATGCCCATATTCTGTTCGGTCAGAAACTGTTCTGACTTAGAAAAATCTATTTTTTTCTTGTTAATTAAAATATTTGTCACAAGCGCGGGAGAATAAATTACCTGCTCAATTCCCATCTGAAAAAGTCCGGTTTTTTGAGGCAGCTGAAGCCTTGCCGAGTCTGCGTATTCGTAGTTGTACTGCTGATAGCCCAGAGTTATACCGAAAGTCGGAAGATAATGCAGTGCAGCTGCGGCAGTTGAACGGCGTGCGGCTTTGACGAGCAGTCTTTTTCGCTCTATGTCAAGGTTTTGTTTGTCCAGTGTGTCAAAAACCGCGGAAAGGTCGTATTTTGGCACGGGTTTTGATGTTATGATTTCTGCGTTGTTCAAAACCCTCAAATGCGGCAAATACCCTATTGAATCAGCTGTGTCCTTGTTAATATAGTAAATTTCGTCTTCAAAAAACTGGATTTTTTCGGGTTTTTTGACGTCGCCGTTTAAAACTCCTTTTATATTAAAGGAAGTTGCCTCTGCAATTTTTCTGTCCAAATCGTATGCGCCCGAGCCGAGCAAGACGCCCATTTTTACGTCCTCTTTGCCGAGCGTTGAGTAGGTCGGGATTTTTCTTTCGTTTAATTTGTTTATAAGTGCTTTTCGTTCCTCAATTGACAGGTTAAATAGCGGCGTAAGAACTACAGCATCGCAATCTGCCGGAATTGAGGCAATAGTCGCGTCAATATTTTTTGTTGCGGGCAAAATTGTATAATTAATATTTTTCAGCCTCGGTTCGACGAATTTATTCCAGTCTTTTCTTGTTTTGTAATAATTTTCGTTCATCAAAATGGCTGTTTTGTTAAAATCAAGGAGAGTTTTGAATGCGTAAACCCCTTTTATTGATTGTTGAACAGGATTGAAAAAATCCTCGCCCAAATCTCTCAATCCGTACTGATCAATGGTTATGACGAATTTTGTGTTGTTTTTTGTGTGGTTGTAGTGCATTGTGGAGAGGTAGCCCATGGAAATTATCACGGTTGCGTCTGATTCAGAGGCTTTCAGGCTCAATTTATGCACGGAATCCCTTGTCCAGTTGCCAACATAAACTAGATTTGCCGGAAATTCCGCTTTGTAATCCGGTGCTGTCTGGCGTGTTATTACCTCCTGAAATTCTTTTAAAACCTGCTCGTTTTTATCCGATGGGCCGTCAAAAATGAACGCATATTTGATTGTTCTTGCATTCGGTTTGTAAACAAGCTTTTTCATCGGTGCGCCTTTTATCTCCTGAATCGCAAAAACCGGTGCAATGCTGCTAAATGTCATTAGCAGCGCCATTAGCGCAGCATAAAATCTTTTCATACTCTCTCCTAAAATAAACTATATTCAGACCATTGGATTATTTGATAATATTACAAAATTTTTTGCAATTTGGCTTGAAATATAAGAAAATTTTGAAAAAATCGTAATAAAACTTAAAAAATCCCGATTTATAATTAAATCGGGATTTTTGTCTCTATTTTTGTTTGTCGTGTTTATTCAATGCTCAGGCTGATTCTTCTATCGTCCGGATTGAATTTCAAAACGGTTGTGTTGACCTTGTCGCCAACTTTGAGAACGCAGTTGTTTTTGTTCTGGTAATCTGTTATCTCATTGCTGGGCAAAAGTGCTTCAACACCGGAGAACACTTCAACAAACGCGCCAAAATGTTTAATTCTTGTGATTACACCTTCAATTTTGTCGCCCTCGTTGAGGTTTTCCTTAGCTTTGAGCCATGGATCTTCTTCAAGATTCTTAAGGCTAAGGCTGACGCGCTGTTTGTCGTGGTCAATTCCGATGATTTCGACTTTGATTTTGTCTGAAATTTTAAGTATGTCAGATGGATGGTCAACCCAGCGCCATGACATTTGTGAAAGCGGAAGCAGACCGTCCATGCCGCCGATATCAATGAAAGCACCGAAATCTGTAATTCTTACGACTTCGCCCTCAACAACCTGCCCTACTTCAAGGTCTGCAAACATATTTTCTTTTGATTCCTCGAGAGCGTCTGCATAAACCTTTTTGTTTGAAAGAATAAAGTTGTTCTGCTGCGGGTCTAGAGTAAGGATTTTGAGTTCAATTGTTTCGCCCACGATATTTTCCATATCTTTCGCACGAAGATGGCTCGAGGGCACAAATCCTCTCACTCCTTTTGTTTCAACAAGAACACCGCCTTTAACTACTGCAACGACTGTGCCTTGTAGAACCTCGTCATTTTCTTTGACGGCTTCGAGTTCTTTCCATGCGTATGCAAGCGCAACTTTCTTATAAGAAAGAACGAATCGTCCGTCGTCATCCTCTTCTTTTACAATCAAGAATTCATATTCGCAATCTTTTTGCAAAGTTTCTTCGATTGTCTTTGTTGTGTCAATACGCGCTTCTCTTACAGGAACAATAGCTGAAGTTTTTGCGCCGATATCAACAATAACACCTTCAGAGTCATAACCGCATACGACTCCTTTTACGAGATCGCCTCTTTGAAAGCTGTAATCATACTGCGAGAGCAGAGATTCGAACTCGTCATCAGTGAAATTTTTAACTGTCATTGGATAGTATCTCCATAGTTTAAAAAAGTAACATGCTTCACATTATAGCAAAAACTTTCGATTTTCGTAGATTCAGCAAAAAAAATAATTAACAAATTTAATAAAAACCTATTTTTAGATATAAAGCTGATATATTCCGGAAATAAAATTTTGCAAAAATGCTACTCATATTTATAATGCCCACTTTTATAGATTTTTAAACCTCCGATTGGAGCCGGCTTTCTGATTTTCAAAAAAATTTTTGAGTATATATCTTTTAAACAATTCTGAAATTCAATTATATTTTAAAAAAATAGAACTCTTCAAAACTCTGCTGAATCCAAAATTCGTATTTACATTTCTTAATCTTTTCAGGGAATTTTGTGAAATTGTAAACTTATTGCTATTAAATTAGCGGTTTTATATTATAGAAATATGCAAATTTTTAATGAATTTAACAAAAATCCGAACCTCTCCCTTTGCTTGGGCTTTTTTGACGGCGTCCACGAGGGGCATAAGGTCGTTATAAAAAATGCAGTGAATCTTGCGCGACAAAACGGCCTGAAATCAGCGGTTGTTACCTTTAAAAACCATCCTCTGTGCTATTTGCAGGGGCGCACACCCCAATATATCACAAGTCTGGAGGATAGATTGAAGCTTATTGAAAAGCAGGGTGTTGATTTTGCTTATGTGCTCGAGTTTGATGAAAGCATAGCCGATTATTTAGCTGCGGATTATTTGCGTGAGGTTCTGGTAACCAATTTTGAACCAAAATTCATCACAACTGGCTTTAATCACAGTTTCGGCGTAAATAAACAGGGCAATGCCGAATTTTTGAGAAGCCGTCAAAAAGAATTCGGATATAAATTCTTTGAAATACCGCCTATTACGTTCAACAGCACACTTATAAGCAGTACAAAAATCCGTCAGCTTATTTCTGCGGGCGAGCTGGAAAATATGAAGAACCTTTTGGGTGCTCCATTTTTCCTGCGCGGCGAGGTTCGCGAAGGAAGCAGAATCGGCCGCTCAATTTCCTTCCCCACTGCTAATATCCGCTACCCGAAAGATATATTAAGGCTCCCGAAAGGCGTTTATTTTGCAACAGTTGAAGTAAACGGAAAAACGCATAATTCCGTTGTGAATATCGGGGTAAAACCTACTGTTTCAGATGCTAAAAAACTTCTGGTAGAGGCGCATATTCTCGATTTCAACGAAAATATTTATGCAAAACCCGTTAAGATAAATTTCTTAAAAAAAGTGCGTAATGAACAGCGTTTTGAGTCTGTAAACGCGCTGAAAAGCCAGATTGCAAAAGATACCGAAGCCGCAAGAACGTTTTTTGAAGAAACTAAATTATGAGAGTTGTGCATATTATAAAAACGCCGTAAATAAGCAAAATATAGGCAGCGCTGATTTTTGTGATATCTGACATTCTCGTTCTCCTGTAATACAAATGGGGTTCTTGATGATATGATTTTCACCCGGTGAAAAAATTCTTCATATTACCCGGTTAGCCTCCAGTCGGGCAATTATTGTAAAAATAAAGAAATAAATCTTTATTTAAAGGCATTTCTATTGTAAAATTTGTACAAAATGTACAAATAAAAGAAAGAGGTAGTTTATGGCTAACATAATTCAGGGCAGCCTTATTGCAGGCGGAGAAAAGTATTGTATTATTATTTCAAGATTTAACGAGTTTATCGGCTCAAAACTTCTCTCAGGTGCTATTGACGAACTTGTCAGACATGGCGTGCCGGACGGAGCAATTGACATAATCTGGACCCCCGGAGCATTCGAAATCCCGCTGATAGCTAAAAAAGCAGCAAATTCCAAAAAATATGCGGCAATTATAACCCTCGGCGCAGTTATTAAAGGTGCAACCGACCATTATGATTATGTTGCGGGCGAACTCGCTAAAGGAATTGCGCATGTCGCTCTGGAAACCGGTGTTCCTGTGATATTCGGCGTTCTTACGACGGAAAATCTTGAACAGGCAATTGAAAGAGCCGGCACAAAAGGCGGAAATAAAGGTTCTGACGCTGCTAAAACAGCAATCGAAATGGCAAATCTTCAAGGTTTCCTTAACTCACCCGCTTACCTCAGCACTCCGGCCGAAACTCCGAAGACACCTGCTGCACCTAAAGCGCAGGCTCAGGAAACTGCAAAGAAAGAAGCTGATAAGTAATTAACAGGGGGCATTTTATGTTGTTTGATATAAAAGAAGCAGCAATTTCCGTTACAAAAGAAAAGGATTTCAGAGAAAAGTTGTTCATAGGAACTTTTCTTGTGATGCTGGCTAATTTTCTTTCTACTTTCAGCTTCAGGCACAACTCAAATATTGCCGGTGCCGCCGGCTCAGCTTCCCAAAATCCGCTGGTTTCTCTGAATCTCATCGCTGGTTTTGCGGTTTTGTTTGTTGTGTTGTGTTATTTGCTTGCTTTTTTGCATAATAAAATAAACAACCGTGAAATGCCCCGCTGGAGTGAAGTCTATAAGTATTTTGTCAAAGGGTTCAAACTCGTTTTATCAAACATTCTCCTCGGGATTCCTGCTTTTATATTCAATGGATTATTGATTTATGTGTATTTCTATATGATTTCGGTTAATCCTGCGGTCGGCAAATCTCCTCTCGGTGGTGTAATTAGGGCTTTGGTATTATTGGGCTGGTTTGTTTTTGTTTTTGTTTCTACTTTGCAAACCGCTATTTTTGCCAAAAGGCTGAAGTTCAGAGATTTCTTTAATCTTGTTAAAGGTTATTATAGCCTGGCGGGGAATTTTGTGACTTATCTTGTGTTTGCGCTTGTCGTATTTGCGTTAATGTCTTTCTGGATATGGATTTCCCTCGCAGCTAAAACGGCGGGTTCGTTTTCGTATTTGTTAATTTTGTTAATCAGCTCTCCAATTTTTTATATTATGACAATATATGTGGATTTGCTTTCACAGTGGGCTAAAAAATCCTATTCAATGGACGAAATTGAATAATTCAAATAAAGTACTGAACTTTTTTCAAAAAAGCGCTATAATAATAATGTGTTTATTATAAATAGGAGCAGTGCCGTGGGATACGACTTAAAACAGGCATTCACTTACGTGTGGAGCGATGCGGACTTTTTTACAAAATGGGCAATAGGATCTTTTTTGCTTGTCTTCCCCACTTTTTCGACATGTTTTCCGGGGATAAAGCGTGCTTTCCAAAACCCTGCTAATTACGGCTGGATGCTGGTTTTTGCTGTTGTATCTATTGTTATTTATCTTGCAGTCAAAGGGTATTTTTACAAGGCTGTGCACAATAATGTTGTGCATGATGCAGAAAAACTGCCTGACTGGCATAAGTTCTGGACTTATATGCATAACGGTTTGAAAGCGTATGTTGGTATGGCGATTTTTGCTCTGCCTTATGCGCTTGTTGCCGGCGGATTTTGCTTTCTTTTCAAGCCGGATTTTCATAACCCGCTCGTTTATGCGGTTGGCATGCTTGTTATGATTTTGTTTTTTGCAATTTACCTGCCTTTCTCTCTAAATTTTGCAACCCGTCTGCACGTGAGGGCTTTCTTTAGCTATAAACGTGCTTTTTGGCTGTTAAAAGGCAAATATAAGGAATATTTTGCACTTTACGGTTATTGTGTGGCAATAGGGCTCGGCGGATTTATTCTTTCATGTCTTCTTTCCATGCATGGCATGACCGCGCTGCTTTTGCCGTTTTTAGGGTTTTATGTGGTGATGGTTTTTGCTGATTTGTATGCACAATTTTTGAATATGCCTGCAAAATAGTATCCATGCTAAAATCAAGTAATGAAAGAACTTGATTATCTGAAAATTATTCACGAAACTCTGACTGATAACAGCTTTCTCGGGGATGATTGCGCTTTTTTGCAAGAAAGCGGGCTCTACCTGACGCAGGATACGCTCGTTGAAAACGTCCATTTTCGCCTTTGTACAACAAGCGCTTATGATTTGGGGTATAAATCAATTGCCGTGAATCTTTCCGATCTTGCCGCCGCTGCTTCTGAGCCATTGTATGTTTCGATTTCTCTTTCTTTGCCTCATTATGCGGACGGGGAGTTTGTCAGGGCTTTTTATTCGGGAGTTAACGATATTTGCAATAAATACAATGTCAAAGTCACCGGCGGAGATTTAACCGGCGGCAGCTCAATCGTAATTTCCGTTTGCGCAATCGGCAAAAAAATCTCAAAATACAATGCATCTCGTTCAAACGCCCGCCCCGGCGATATTGTTTTTGTTACCGGAGGACACGGTGAAAGCGCTGCGGCATTGAAGCTTTTTTATGTGGATAAAGAGAATGAATTTGCAAAAAAACACCTCCATCCAGAGCCAAAAATTGAGGAGGGAAAAATCCTTGCTGTTTGTGCTAATTCTGATTTCGCTCTGATGGATTCATCAGACGGGCTGGGGGATGCTCTGTTTAAAATTGCAAATGAGAGCAATGCGTCTATTGAAACGGATTTTGAAAGTCTGCCGTATAATTCTGCACTAGAAAATTATTTTCCAGAAGAGTTCAAAGAGCTGCTTTTCTGGGGTGGGGAGGATTTTGAGCTTGTCGGCGCGGTTAACGGGGAATTTTTCAAAAAACTTCCGCCTGAAAAATTCTTTCCAGTCGGCAAAGTTGTTGAAAAAACCGGAAATTCTTCTGTTATAATTAATTTCGGAAGCAGCAAAACGGTAATAGATGAAAAAACTCTCGGAGAAAGAAGTTTTAACCATTTTAAATAGAGGTATTATGAAATTATCAGTAATAATTACGGCGGGCGGCTCCTCGGTCAGGTTCGGATCGAACAAGCTTTTAGAAAAACTCAACGGAAAAGAGGTTTTTTTGCATTCAATCGGGAAATTTCTTCCCCTGAACCCGTCAGAAATTATACTTTCCGCCTCAGAACCCTTTATTCCTGTAGCAAAGAGGCTTACGGAGGGAATTTCTGCTTTGAAAATAGTAAAAGGCGGCTCAACCCGACAGGAATCTGTGTTCAACGCCCTGAAATCCTGCGATAATCCTGATTTTGTTGCAATTCATGACGCTGCACGGCCGCTTGTGATGGAGGAGGATATAAAAAAATGTCTTGAAAAAGCAACCGAAACCGGAGCTGCAATTCTCGCTGTCAAAGCAACGGATACTATCAAAAAAGTTGATGAAAACGGCAAAATAATTGAAACCCCCGAACGCAGCTCGCTCTGGTGTGTTCAGACGCCGCAGATTTTTGATTACAAAATGATTCTTGAGGCGCATAAAAGGCTCGAAAACACCTCTTTTTCGGATGATTCGGGCATGCTTGAGGTGCTCGGGCATGAGGTTTATGTTGTTGAGGGGCATTATTCAAATTTGAAAATCACCACGCCCGCTGATATTTGTATTGCACAGAGCCTTTTGGGCGGGTAATTAATTTTCTGCTTGCAAAAAAAATAATAACGTGTATAATAAACTTATTAGGAATGATTCCTAATAACCTGCTAAAACAAGTATGAAAAGAAAGAGGTAAATTATGGCAAAATTTGTATGCACAATTTGCGGTTACGTTCACGAAGGCGACAATCCGCCGGCAGCATGCCCTTTATGCGGTGCACCTGCTGATAAATTCAAAAAACAAGACGAAAATCAGGCTCAAGGATGGGCTGATGAGCATAGAATCGGTGTAGGACAGGGCGTTGACGCTGAAGTTCTTCAGGGGCTGAAAGAACACTTCATGGGTGAATGCACCGAAGTCGGAATGTACCTTGCTATGTCAAGACAGGCTGACAGAGAGGGCTATCCGGAAGTTGCGGAAGCTTATAAAAGAATTGCATGGGAAGAAGCTGAACATGCTGCAAAATTCGCAGAACTTCTGGGCGAAGTTGTTACAGATTCAACAAAGAAAAACCTGCAAATGCGTGTAGATGCCGAATGCGGAGCATGCGCAGCCAAAAAAGCAATTGCTTCACGCGCAAAAGAGCTTAACCTTGATGCAATTCATGATACAGTTCACGAAATGTGCAAAGACGAAGCCCGTCATGGACAAGCTTTTGCCGGTCTTTTGAAAAGATACTTTTCATAATTAAGTTAATATATAAAGTAGAAAAGCCGCCTTATTCGGGCGGCTTTTTGGATATTATTTTTTGATTTGAAACAGTTTCATCATTCTGTCCATTTGTTTTGCAAATTTTTGAATCATATCGGGCGGGTTTTTCTCGGTTCCGCTTAACGTGCTTGTTATTTTGAATGATTTTAGCTTTCCGTCAGATGTCATTGCTGCCGAGAATCTGTCACCGGCATTTTTTTGATAGGCAACAAATTTAGTACCGTTTTCCAGTGTTTTCAATGATAATTCAGCTTTTGTATTCCCGTTGTTGATGACGTGATATACAATGTAGTCCGTTTCTTCACCGGCTTTTTGGAGGTAGTTCCTTGTCAATTTAACTTTTGTCGATAATTTTGCACCTTCGACCGGAATTGATAGTTTTGTTAATTTTACTGATGGCATAGTGTTCTCCTAGTTTGTGATTTTTTTATTTTAAAACAAA
>URHD01000008.1 GCA_900547585.1 uncultured bacterium
TTCACGTCTTCCTCTCGCAAAACGTGACATTTGGTCACCTTTTGCTCGGCAGAGTGTTCCTTATCACGAACTTTTCTCGGAAATAAAAAAACAAAAAACGGAGCAGGTTATCTTGTTCCGTTTTTTGTTGTGCTTTCGAAAAGCTTCAAATTACCCAGCGATGCCGGAACGGTAATCACTTTTGTGGCATTTTCATTCGTCAGGTATGTTGATTTTTCAAGATTCAAAATGTCCACAAGATTGTCCGGGTCACGGATTACCTTATCGGCGTCGAAAAACATAACTGTTCCGATTTCAGGGTGATTTGGCAAAAAATTCATCATTCTTTTGTACGCGGTGCGGTATTTTGGCTTTTCGAAATAAATTTTAACAACCTCGAGCCCGTCGAGTTCTGCTCTTTTGTAGATGGGAGCCAGCTTTTCGACGAGTTTTTTCAAATTTTTTGGCTTGTTTGACCACTCGGCTTCGATATATATAACGGCTTTTTCCATTTAAGTCGATTCCTTAGTAATTTGCATTAAAATATGATGATTACAAAGTATTATACGCAATAATCATCATAATGTCTAGTATTTTATCCTGATTTTTAGTCTTATTTTTTAAAAAATAGCGTGATAGTTTAATTTTATGGATAAAATCAAGAAAATAATAGGACAAAGAATAAGATTTTTAAGAAACGCTCAGGATTTGAAGCAAGAAGCCCTGGCTGACAAAGCTGATCTTGACCAGCGAATTATAAGCCAGATGGAAAACGGCAAAAGTCTTTCAATGAAGTCGCTTGAAGCCGTAATCAGCGCTCTGGGCATAGATATCCCCGAATTTTTTGAACTGAACATCGTTGACAAAACCGATGAAGAAATTATTGCAGAAATAACAAATACGCTGCCCGCATTGTCAAGCAAGGATTTGCGCACGTATTATAAAATCCTCAAATCATTGCAAGAATAGGGAAAAAACATTAAAATCGCCGCTACACCGCTGATTTAGAGGGGATCCGTATGAAATGCCCGCCTCCAATGCCGGTAAGATGCTGACATTCCGCTTCGCTACGGAGACAGGGTCACAGCCATCGCCTACAGCTCTGGCGTTCCCTTTGTCAAACAAGCTCAACTGATACCCATTTGTCACCCTGAACTTGTTTCAGGGTCTTATGCGCTTGAAATGCCATTCCCAACGCAAGTTAAATGCTAAATTCAGCATAAAGCAGACATGTGAAAGCAGCTCTTCCGCTCTAAACCCGCACTTTTGAGAAAAACAATCAATTTTGCAGAAAATTTTTCACAAATTCGACCGCCTCATTCCGCGTTTTTACCTCGGACGACATCTGCGCCTCCCTGAGCGCCTTGATAACCTCACCGAGACGCGGAGATTGGGGAATATTGCAGATTTCCATGATTTCTCTGCCATCAAGCAGCTTTTCAAGCGGCTGAATCTCGTTTTTTGTGTCAATATAGCGCTGCATAAGCTTTTTCAGCCCGTTTATATTGTCATTTACGATTTTTTCCGTAATATCGGGGCCTCTGGCTGAAAGCCTGTCGCCGTAAGCAACCGCAATTACGTCAAAAACCTCATCCTCCATCTTCCGGTAAAAACGCAGAACCGCCTTGTCCGTGTAATTTTCGCCGGTAACAATACTGGCGGGATAAATGTGATATTTTATGAGCTTTTGGACGTATTTTATCTGTTTTTTCGAAAATTTCAAATCCCGAAGCGGCTTTTCCACAATTTTTGAGCCGACATCGTCATGTTTTATAAATCTGTGACGCCCTGTTTCCGGCTCAATTGTCCATGTGTCGGGCTTTCCGATATCGTGCAAAAATGCGGCTAGCTTCAAAAATCCAAGCCGTTTTGAGCCGCAAAAAGCCGATTCAAAGTGATTTTTCGCCTCCAGAGGTGCATTTTCACAAAATTCCTGCACATGTTCAACCGTTTCAATGCAATGACCGAGCAAAGGCAGGTGATGATGGGAATTGGGCGGGATTTTTCTGATTTTTTCAACATCCGGAAAAATCTGCGCCAGAATTCCGCACCCGTCCATTGAAAGCAGCACTTTTTTCGCATTTTTTCCGGCAAAAAGCTTCACCAGCTCGGCATTTACGCGCTCTTTTGCACTTTTTTCCAGTTCACAGGCGTGGGATCGGATAATTTCTTCAAGTTCCGCTGAAAACTCAAACCCCAGCTCACTTTTGAACCGAAAAGCCCGCAAAATCCTCAGCGGGTCGTCAGTAATGTTTTTTTCGCTAATCTGGCGGATTATTTTTGCCTCAATATCCTTGATTCCGCCCGTGATATCAATAAATTCGCCTTTTTTCAGGTCAAAACCGATTGCGTTAATCGTAAAATCGCGCCGCTGCAAATCCTGCTCAATCCCGCTGCCCTCAATGTCCGCAATGTCAATATATGTCGCTTTATCGGGCAAAACAGCGCGATAAATACGGTTTTCCTCGTCGAGCGGCACAAAATAAGCCTCAAGAGCGCTGCAAATCTTTTCACAGAGCTCTTTTGCGCAGCCTTGAGGCACAACAATATCAATATCCGAGCTTTCCCGCCCCATCAGCAAATCCCTTAAAAAACCGCCAACCAGAAAGGTTTCGCACTCCGTACAAAGCGGGACGATTTTTTGTAAAAGAGGGTTATTTTTGATTTTTTCTGCGTATTTATTCATTTTCAAGCTCGTATATGATGTTTGAAAGTGCCGAAATCACCGCTGTTTCCGCCCGCAGGATGAGTTTTCCCAGAGAAACCCGAAAAATTTCGTATTTTTTGAAAAGTTCTGTTTCCCTTTCGCTGAAACCGCCCTCGGGTCCGATAATAACAAGGATTTTGCCTTTGTTTTCAATTTTTTTGAGCGCCGATTTCAAAGTGCTTTCCTGCGAACGCTCAACGCAGGCAATGATTGTATCGAATTCGCCGGATTCAAGCAGTTTTTCGATTGTTGTGCGTTCAAAAACCGTCGGAATATCGGTTCTTTCGCATTGTTTAACCGCTTCGAGCGCGTATTTGTTCCATTTTTCGATTTTTGCGTCGACAACGGACGGTTTGACCACAGTGTTGTCCGTTACAAGCGGGAAAACCCCTTTCACACCCAGTTCCGTGGCTTTTTGAACAACAAAAGCCTGCGCATCACTTTTCAGCACGCCCTGAGCAAGAAAAAGCTCCGTTTTTAAGAAATGGTCGGCTTTTTCGCGCTTCAAAATTCTTGAAATTATGTATTTTGGCGAAATTTCCAGCACCCGGGCAGTATAGCTCGTCTGGTTTTCGTCGGTCAGGAGCAGTTTTTCGCCGGTTTTGAGCCTCATAACCCGCAAAAGATGGTGCAGGGTTGATTTGTCCGTGATTTTTATGTTTTCGCCGTTTATGTCAGAGGTTTTTATGAAAAAATGAGGCATTTTGCTAACCCTACCTGTTCAATAACACCATCAAAACCGACAAATCCGCAGGTTTTACGCCACCAATTCTCGACGCCTGACCGAGGGTCGCAGGGCGGATTTTGGCGAGTTTTTCGCGTGTTTCTGTCGAAATATGAACCATTTCATCGTAATTTATATCATCTGGAATTTTGATTTTTTCAAGTTTGTCCAAAACCTCAATCTGCTGGTTCTGGCGCTTGATGTAGCCCGAATATTTCAGCTGGATTTCGGCTTCTTCGTAGATTTCACGGTCGATTTGAGCCGATTTTATCTCCGCACTTGCCTCTTGAAGAATTTTGTATGTAATCGCAGGACGTTTCAGCAAATCCGCAGCTTTCATGCCTTTATCAATGCTTTCACCACACTGCGAAAGTACGTCATTGACCTCTTTTGAGGCGCTTATCGTGATTTTTGACAGGCGCGTGATTTCTTCTTCGATTTTTTTCTGCTTTTCTTTGAACCGTTCAAATCTTTCGTCCGAAATCAGCCCGATTTTGTGCCCCAGAGGCGTCAAACGTTCGTCTGCGTTGTCCTGCCTGAGCAAAAGCCGGTACTCCGAGCGTGAAGTGAGCATTCTGTAAGGCTCAGCAATGTCTTTTGTAACCAGATCGTCAATCAGCGTGCCGATGTAGGAGCTGCTCCTTGAAAGCGTAAGCATTTCCTGATTATTCAGGTAGTTAAACGCGTTAATCCCTGCCACAAGCCCCTGTGCAGCCGCTTCTTCGTACCCGCTCGTGCCGTTAATCTGACCTGCACAAAAAAGTCCGCGAAGTTTCTTCGTCATCAGGGTATGCGTGAGCTGAACCGCCGGAACATAGTCATATTCAACCGCATAGGCAGGTTTTATGATGTGAACGTTCTCCAAGCCGGGCAAAGAATGCAGCATTTCGACCTGAACAGGTGCCGGCAGGCTGGTTGAAAAGCCCTGAACGTAAACTTCGTAGGTGTCTTTGCCCTCGGGTTCGATAAAAATATGGTGCGACGGGTTGTTTGCGAACCTCACGACCTTATCCTCGATTGACGGGCAATAGCGTGGCCCCACGCCGTGAATCAGCCCCGAGTACATCGGCGATTTGTCCAAATTTGCCTTGATAATTTCGTGGGTTTTTTCAGTTGTGCGCGTCAAATAGCACGGATATTGCGTTCTGACAGGGCGCTCCGGCTCAAAGGAAAAGAAATTCAGCTCCTCATCGCCCGGCTGTATATCCATTTTTGAATAATCAATCGTTCTTGCGTCAACACGCGCAGGCGTGCCGGTTTTGAGCTTTTTAATTTCGATTCCGTACTTTTTCAACGAGTCAGAAAGCCCGACAGCAGCGCGCTCGCCCATTCTTCCAGCGGAAGTTGATTGCAAACCCACAAAAATTCTTCCACAAAGCGATGTTCCAGTTGTCAAAATCACCGCCGGCGCGTGGTATTCAAGCCCGTATTCATCAATAATTCCTTTAATTTTGCCGTTTTCAACCATTAATTCAACCGCCATTGTTTGTTTTAAAGCGATATTTGGCTCGGATTCAATCAGATTGCGCATAAAATAAATATATTCGCGCTTATCCGACTGCGCGCGCAAGGCTCTCACAGCAGGGCCGCGCGAGGAATTAAGCATTTTCATCTGGATGTATGTAGCGTCAGCCGCAAGCCCCATAACGCCGCCCAGAGCGTCGATTTCACGCACGAGGCAGGATTTTGCAGGGCCGCCAATTGCCGGATTGCAGGGCATAAGAGCAATATGTTCAATATTGAGCGTCATCAAAAGGACTTTTAGCCCCAGACGCGACGCGGAAACCGCCGCCTCAACGCCGGCGTGACCCGCACCTACTACTATAACATCGTATTTGAACATATTTTCGTTTCTTTTTTGTTTTTTTGCTGCTTTTATGACCGGTTTCGCCGGAGATTCCCGCCCGCCTCGCCGATAGCGGGAAAGGGACAGGAATGACATCGTTATTTGGTCGATTTTACGGGCTAAACCAACGCCTTGACTTCTTTATCGACCTGCGCAAGCACTTCGTTCAGCTTTGTTGCGTCTTTTGCCGCGCCCTGTGCAAAATTCGGTCTTCCGCCGCCTTTTCCGCCGCATGCCGACGCGATTTGCCCGACGATTTTGCCGGCATTTACGCCTTTTTGAACAAAACTGTCAGAAACCTTAACCATTATGAAAATGTTGTCGGCTTTGACCGAAACAAGAATAACGACGCTTTCTTTCAGCTTGTCAGAGAGCATTTCAACCGCGGATTTGACCATTGCCGGCTCAAAATCTTCAACCCGCGAAATAAATAGCTGCCCGCCGTTGATGGATTCGGCTTTTGTCAGGAATGACGCGCATTTTGCCTTTGCAGCCATCTGCTGGATTTCTTCTATTTTTTTGCCGAGCTGTTTGTTTTCTTCGACGAGTTTTTCAACGCGTTCTTCGACTTCTTCGGGTTTTGCTTTGAATTTGTGTGCCAGAACATCGAGTTGTGCGGCTTTTTTGTTCAGAAAATCGAACGCAGCGTCCGAGCAAACCGCCTCAATACGTCTTGAACCCGCTGAAATAGCCGATTCTGATACGATTTTTATGAGCCTGATTGAAGAAGTGTTGTCAACATGGGTTCCGCCGCAAAGCTCCTTGGAAACATCGCCAATGCAGACCACGCGGACTTTATCGCCGTATTTTTCGCCGAAAAGTGCCATTGCGCCGGTTTTTTGGGCTTCTTCAATGTCCATAACATCCGTATGGCGCTCGATTCCCTCGGAAATCCACCTGTTGATGATTTCTTCAACCTGCGCGATTTCAGATGCGGTCAGTGCACGCGAGAATGAAAAGTCAAAACGCGTTTTGTCAGGCTCAACCTGCGAACCGTTCTGTTTTACTTCGTTTCCGAGCACTTTAATCAGCGCCGCCTGAAGCAAATGCGCTGCCGTGTGGTGGATTGTTACGGCTTTTCTGCGTTCTTCATCGATTTGGGCACAAACTTCATCGCCTGCTTTTACTGTTCCCTCAAGGATTTTCGCGCGATGTGCCCAGAGTTTGTCAACTTTGAACGTATTCATGACCTCGGCTTTGAAATTTTTGCCCTGAATAACGCCCGTATCGCCAACTTGACCGCCGGATTCTGCGTAGAACGGGGTTTTGTCGAGAATAATATCGACCGTTTCGCCCTCCTCGGCAGTTTCAACCATCGCAGCATCCGAAACAAGCGCAACGACCTTTGCTTCACCGCAGGTTTCCGTATATCCGGTAAAATCGGTTTCCCCGCTGGCTTTTTCGATGTCGATATAAACAAGGTCGTCAGTCAAAATGATTTTTTGAGCAGCGGCTTTTGCGCGTTCTTTTTGTTCTTTCATTTGCTGCGCAAATCCGTCTTTATCGACCGAAAGTCCGTTTTCTTCCGCGATTTCAACGGTCAATTCAAGCGGAAATCCGTACGTATCGTACAATTTGAATGCATCAGCGCCGCAAATTGTTTTGCTGCCTGATTTTGCGGTTTCCATCAGTTCTTCAAGAAGCTTCTGACCTCTGTCGAGGGTCATTTTGAATTTTTCTTCCTCTTTTTTGATTACAGATTTGATTTTGTCGTAATTTTCAGCGAGTTCGGGGTACGCTTCTTTGTAATTTTCGACAACGACGTCCACGAGTTTGTAAAGGAACGGAAGTTCGAGCCCGAGCATTTTTCCGTGCCTCAAAGCGCGGCGCATAATCATACGCAAAACGTAATTTCTGCCCTCATTGCCCGGAACAATACCGTCAGCAATCATAAATGAAACGCATCTTGCGTGGTCAGTGATGATTCTGAGCGAAATATCGGTTTTGTCGTCGGTTTTGTAGGTTTTTCCGGTCATTTCGCAGACTTTATTCAAAATCGGCATCAACAAATCGGTTTCAAATGTCGATGTTTTGCCCTGAACAACCATTGTAATACGCTCAAGCCCCATCCCTGTATCAACATTTTTCTTTTCAAGCGGGGTATAATTGCCCTCTTTGTCTTTGAAAAGCTCTGTGAACACGAGATTCCAGATTTCGACCCATCTGTCGCACTCGCAGGTCGCAACCGAGCAATCATCCGAGCATTTCAGTTCTTCGCCAAGGTCGTAGTGGATTTCAGAGCAGGGCCCGCAGGAACCTACGTCAGAAACAGGCCCCCAGAAGTTGTCTTTTTTGCCTTTTCGAAAGATTCTTTCAGCAGGAACGCCCACATCTTTTGTCCAGATGTCAAAAGCTTCGTCGTCTGTTTCGTAAATAGTTACATAGAGGCGGTTTTTGTCGAGTTTGAGGTAATTTGTAACAAAATCCCACGCCCACGGGATAACTTCTTTTTTATAATAGTCGCCAAAGCTGAAATTTCCGAGCATTTCAAAGAAAGTGTGGTGTCTGGGGGTTCTTCCGACGTTTTCGATGTCAGAATCCTTTCCGCCCGCTCTTGCGCATTTCTGGCAGGAGGTAATTCTTTTCGGGTCGTATGGGCATTCCTCGTAGCCCAGAAAATACGGTACAAATTGCAGCATTCCCGCTGTTGTCAGCAAAACCGTCGGGTTATCAGGCACGAGGCTTGAGCTGTGCACGCGGGTTGACTGGTGTTTTTCTTCAAAAAACTTTAAAAACGCTTCTCTAATCTGCGCTCCTGTTAATATTTCAGACATGGTTTATTCCTTAAATTTCTCTCTTATAGTCTAATTTTATTACAAAAAAAGTTAATCTTCTATCTAAACAGGTGCGATTTCAAAACACTAAATATCAAAGATTATTTATTTGGAGCTTGCACTGCAACCGGAACAGGCACAGGAACAACCGTTTTTACGGGAACAATCACCTTTTTAGAACGGGCATTCGAAGCAAAATCAGCCGCAGCCGCAGCAATACCCGCGCCCAGCGCACCCCATAAAGCGTATTTTTTAGCTTTTGAAGATTTGAACTCATCTACGACAAATTTACGAAATTCGTTCTTCTTATCCGAGAAAGTTTCCCGGACAAAGTTCGCTGTTTGAACGCCGCAGGCGAGATTTGCCTCTCTTACCTTGACTGTTTTGCCGGCGAGATCAACGTATTTGTCAACTCTGCCTTTTAGAAATCCAATTGCCTCATCAATATTTTTAAATGACTTAATTTCAGCTTTTTTTGCATCATTAATCACGGTAAACTCGTTCGGATTGTTCTGTATAAACTTGTTCAAAAGGCTTTTTTCCATTTCAGAGCCCGGGTTGATATTAGGATCAACTTTTTGAAGAGTTTCAATATGACTTTCGAGTTTGGCGATTTTATCATCGAGATGATTTAAAATAGCGGTAGTATCATTATTTCTGCCAATGATTGAAGCAGTTTTTCTGATTTCTTTCGGGCTGTTATCAGCCAAATTCAGAACTTCGAGGAGATTTTGCTGCTTTTGGGAAAGCTTTTTGTTTTCTTCCATTGCTCCGGCGATTTTTCTTAAAGATTTTTGCGTGGATTTAAGCTCTCTTTTGCCGATTTTATCAATGGTTTGTGAATATTCAAATATATCAGGCTTTACAAAATTTCCCGCTGCAACACCGGCGGCCGCACCCCAGAAAGCGCCTGTTACGCCTGCAACAGCGGCGTCTTTTTTCTGTTCTCGTTTTTGTGCTTGCAGTCTAGCTGAAATTCTGTTGACTTCCATGATGTTTCCTTTTTCTTTCACACAATAATTTTAAACCCGGGGATAAAATTTTTTGCCACCATGTAGCGGTAAATTTATAATAATTTATGTTAAAATCCTATCACACAAGGCTTTACACCGCAATATCCCTCCTAAATATTTCTTTACAATCCAAAATTAGTTATACATGCGGGTAATTTACATGCTTTGCCGCCATAAAGTAAAATTTTTTACGAAAATCTGCATTCTAAACAGAAGAATTTTTCTAAAAAAAACGAATATTACAAAATGTAAAAAAGATTTTTTCTGCAAAAACCTGTGATAGACTGGTTTTTAGAAAAAAGGTTAAATTTTTCTGTTTTTTGATGGCAAAAAATAATTTTTACTGATTTTATCTAATCAGGTCATGTGATTCAAGGGAAATAATGGCAAGTATTTCAACAATTAACGGGTTAAATTACGAAAATTACGGCACAAAAGCCATGCCGGAGAATTCTCTGTCTTTCGGGAAAAAAGAGAAAAAAATCGTCACACCCGAAGAGTACAAACACGATGGAATCGTAGGCAAAAACCCTGTTTCCAGATTTCTGGTAAATACGGAAAAAACCGCCAATATTCCGCTTGTTCATTTTCCCAGAGGATTAGGCGGAGCACCTGATTATACATTTTATGAATTTTTACAGACCGCAAAATTCCCCTATTACGTAGGCGGGCCGATTCTTGCGTCGCTTTTTTATGCGGGGATAAAATTTGACGCTTTCAAATCCGCAAAACCCGCCAAAAACGTCGCAAAACACATGGCTCTGGGTGTCGGTTTTTATTATGCTGGTGCAATGCTAGCAAAATCACTTGTTAACACGACCTTAAAACTTTCGCGCGGCATTGACCTCAATCAGCCTTACAGAAAAATCATCCCGACCTCAACAAACCAGACCGGCGCTTTCCAGAAAGACATTGAATATCACAATCTTTTTGAAAGCATTGACTTCACAAGATGGGATTTGCTTTATAAAGATGGCGAAAATACACAGGATATCAACAAAAAATACAACAAACTTGCTAAAAAATTCGGTTTGAGAGATTCCAACCCGAACGACGCGGATTCGACGCTAAAACCACTTATAAGAAAAACTATTGCAATGGGCAGAGCATGGCAATACGCTCTAACAGCTTGTTTTGTTACTCTCGGAATCGGCATGGCAAACCAGAAAGCCTGGGAAACCGACAATTTTGTCGGATTCAGACACCAGATAAGACATGGAATCTTTGGAAAAGAAGTTCCTGATGAAATGCGCATACAAACAGCAAAAAGCCTGTTTAACGATTACATGTGGACGCCATTTAAGGAAAGTTTCAAAGAATTCTGGAAAGGTCAGAACAAAACAACATCAATTGCAGGAAAAGCTACTATTATTACTACAGCGGCGGCGCTTGTGCTTGCTAATTATTTAATCCTCACAAAAACCTCCGCAAAAAACCACAAGACTGAACGTACTACGGGAAACAAACCACAAGAGGTAAAAAAACAGTAACATGGCAGGCGATTTGCTTCAAAAACTGAATATCAGCGCACAGCAGCAGGTCAGATTGCAAAAACCGGCGCAAAATCAGCCTGTTGCGTCAGCTCCGGTTCAAACTCCGATAAAAGAAAAAGGATTGGAGTACCTTCCGGCTGTTACAATTACTCCGGCAAACACAACACCCACCGGATTGAAACCCCACAGCCCGGCAGGACGATTGATTAGCGAAAATGTTTTTCAAAGTGCGGGCAGCACAGTAAAAAATTACGCAAATTGTGCAAAATACTTCTACGACGCAGCTTTCAAAGGCGAAGGAACAGATTATTCCGTAGGCAAGATAAATGACCTTACTGTACGCGCAGGCAGCCTCGGAATTGCGGGAATTCTTGCGGCAACAAAGGCATTTCCGTTCGCAAAAGGCATGGAGTTCGTCGGGCTCGCAACCTGGTTCGGTTCAATGGCTTTGTGGCCCAGAATTATCGGTGCGCCGATAAAAGCAAAAACCGGCGTGGATATTAACTGGAAATACGAAGATTCTTACGGCAGAAGAAAGCCGTTTTTGCAGGATCCGCAGTATCTTGCATGGGATTTGTTCCGCCATATTGATAAAAACGGAAAATACAATCCGAAAGCTCCGGATTATGAATATTTGAACAAAATCGGCGACAAACTCGGTGTCCCCAAAGACATAAAAAACAGAAACGAAGCAATTCAGGAAAAAATCAAGCAAGTAGGCATTCAGGGTAATGCTCTGTGGATGTTGACAGCAGGTGTTATGACGCCCGTTATCTCCTCCATAGTTGCAGATGCGCTTCAAGAGCCTCTTTCCGGCGGAATAGAATCTTTTAGAACTTCCCGCGCAGAAAAACAGGTCAAAGGCCTCGAAGCAAAACTCGACAGTGTTCTGAAATCGCCCGAACCGGTTAAAGTAGACAAGCTTGCCGATGCGCTGGGTGTTACGCTTGATAAAGAATTCACTGCAGGGCTGGAAAAATTTAGCAAAGCCGCACTCACACCTGAAGAAAGCGAAAAATTCATTAAATTTCTTGAAAATGAGCTGATTGGAACCGATTTGATTTACGCAATAAAAACCGAAATGAACGGTTCTACGCTCGTAAATAATGTTATCCGTTTTGACGGGCCTATGCAGGACGCCGTTGTCAAAGCAACGGAAGAAAAGCTTAACCAGATCAAAGCAGCTTCATTCGACACTGCTACGGAATTTTTGAATACAGCTATTGAAAAAACCCTTTCTACGCTTGATAAGAAAAATATTGCATATTCTGATGAAACAAAAATCGGCGATTTATTCACAGGATTGAATATCAGAGAAAAACAAAAAATCAGAATCAGCAGCATAAATACACTGCTCCGCCATTACAAAGATAAAACCGTAGGCGAATTCAAACAGGCAATCGCCGCCAAAGACAAGAAATTCTTTGGAATCGATTTTATTGACCGCATTAAGCCCCTAACAAGAGCTGATGTTGACAGAGCAGTAAACATCGGTAACTTTGACAAACGCGCAGACGGTTTGGTTGGATTCGGCCAGACGCATACTTTCAGCCAGATTTTCAATAAAGCTCTGGAAAATGCCAAAGCTGCACTTGGAGATACGCAGCAGCTGGATGTCGAATATATTGCAACCCAGCTCAGAGATACCGCAGCTGAAACAGCTAAAAAATACGAAGTTTCGCTGCTTGATGTTGAGCGCGCAAAAAAACTGATTACACTGGCGAAAATTCAACGGGCAGTGGAAAATCAAATCGACAAACTCGCCAAAGCTACAATTCAAGACATTTCAGAGGCTGTCACCGCAAATAACTGGCAAAAAGTTCCTAAAAAATACTTCAAAGCAATGGGTTTCACAAATTCAGAAATCAGAGAGCTCGCGACAGCAAGCACAACAAAAGCTTCTGAAATTATGATTGAGAAATTCTCGTCAATTTCAAAAGATCCCGCAAAATTCGAAAAAGTTGTAAAAGAAATCGCAAAATACGCAGGCCCCGCAATTTCAAAAGAAGAAAAAGCACTCATGAACATAATCGGCAATTTTGAAAACCCGGGCCCGCTGCTCAAACTCAAAGACACAATCCAAAAAGCCGCTGCTGCAGAAGGTTTTTCCAACACTATAACGGACGCCGTTGAAAAACATTTCTCCGGCAAGGCCAGAGAGCTCCAGTCAAAAGTCAAAAACACGACTAATTCTTTCGGAAAGCTCATAAAAGCCCTCGATTCGTTCCGTGAAATTGACGAATTCGTAATAAAAGAGCTCGGCTCAAACTCCGATGAATTCGAAAAACTTTTCAAAACCCAAAGAGGTCTCGACAAATTCTATACTTTCAAAGGTTTTGAATATGAAGAAGCAAAATCCTCGCTGACAATGTTCTTGAAACGTGCATTTATTGAAAATGCTGATATAAACAACTGGCAGACAAAATTTGAATCTGCACTGGACGGAAATCCCCGCGGAATCAAACATTCAAAAGAACTTCTTATGGATTTGAATGCGTTTATGTACGGTGATTTTTCAGAATCCTGCGCAAAACTCCTCCCTCAAGAGCTCGCCAAAAAATTAAGCGCAAACAGTATTGAAATGGGCTTCAGATTTATGCCTATGAACAACAAACTTTTACTCCATGTTTCCGGTGCAAACACAAACAGGGCCTGGGGTTATGTTGAAGATATGCTCGGCAAGTATAAAAATATTCCTCAAATGACAGAAAAAGAAAAGGCGGCTTTTGCGCATCAAATCGAAGTAATTGAGCACATGATTGAGGCAAGAAAATTCGAGCTTCACATCAATGACATAGTGAATATGAAAAAAGGAATCAACAAAATCAAAGAAGGTCTGACCAAATTTGATGCAGGCTTCAATCCGTGGGATTTGAAAGAATTATTCGGCAGAAAACTCGGACAGGATCGCACTGCTAATGTTATTCTGTCAGAACAGACAGGAAAAGGCATTACTGAATTCACCGCGGATGCAGCAAGAAACTTCCGCTCCAGAAATAAATGGACAAAACTCGTCTGGGGGCTTTTTGCCGGAACAACAGCGCTTTCTGCTCTGGTAATATCACAAATGGGCAAAAAGAACTACTTTAACCGTGATATCTATGCAAAAAAGGAGGGTTTAAATGCAAATAATAAATAATTACCATCCTGTTTTTGCAAAACAAAATAATTTTAAAGGTTCCTTGATGGATTACCTTTCAAAACCTGCCATACAGCCATCCGGCGAAGTTCAACCGGTTCAGAATGCACCTGCTGCTGCGGTTACAGCTGCTTATATGAAAGTTGATGCACCTGAGCTTGAAAAATTAAGAAAAATCGGTGCCGGAAATTTGCTTCTTGCAATGACAACAGCTGCTTCTAAAGCCAATGCAGCTGCTGCACCTGCAAAAGTAGAAGAACCTAAAACAGAAAAGCTCGAGGGATATAAAAACAACCTCCGCTCAATGTTCCAGAACAATCAGGTTGTAATTTACGCAATGGTACCGAGGATTTTCAACGCAAAAGACAAAAATGGCAACCGTTTGATTGAAGAAGGTGAAGAAAAAGGCACATTCCTCAACATGATTGAGCGTCTCGACGAATTAAAATCATACGGCGTAAACACTCTCCACTGGCTCCCGATTAACCCGCCCGGAACAATCGCAGCAAAAGGCAGCGCGGGTTCTGTTTATGCGCCTCTTGATTATTTGACGATTGACCCTGCGCTTGACGACCCGAACAACCCGAAATCCGTAAAAGAAGAATGCAAAGAAGCAATAAACGAATGCCACAAACGCGGAATCAAAGTTATGATTGACCTCCCGAGCTGTATGTCGGTTGATTTGTACGATGCAAGGCCCGATTTGAGGGCAGAAGACGCCTCAGGAAACCCGAAAACCCCCGAGGGCTGGGAAGATATCCGTATGTTCGAACCCTGGGCAGATCAGGACAAGAGAATTTTGAATCCGGCATTGATGAAATATCATAAAGATTTTATTGATATGTGCATTGATTTGGGAATTGACGGAATAAGAGCCGACGTTGCACGTGCTAAACCTGTTGAGTTCTGGGATGAGTTGATTACTTACACAAGAAGAAAAGACCCTGAATTTGCGTTCCTTGCAGAATCTTACACCTACGAAGACGCTTCTCCGATTAAAAACATGCCGGCAGACCGTCCCGAGGAACTTCTTGAATCAGGATTTGACTCTTATTACGGTCAGTACCACATTTTCCCGAGCTGGAATTCAGAAGAATTTCACCAGTTTGTAAAAGACAACCTGAAAATGTCCGAAAAATATGACAAAGGCAAATCGCTCATCGGTTCTTTTGCAACCCATGACGACAAAAGCCCGATGTCCAACGGCGGCGCTGATTACTGCATGATGACAAGTGCAATTCAGGCTACTTTACCAATGACAAACCCTTACATTGTAACCGGTTTTGAAACAGGTGATGACTACATTTATCCGTATGGCAAAAAATATGTTGACAAAACTTTCAACGAGCTGATGAAAAATCCTGTTTACAAAGACACAGTAGATTCTTTGCTCCAGAGCGAATCATATTCAAAAAATATCAACCTGCCCAAGCTTTTGAACAGCGAGGACGCAAATCTTAAAATTGCAGAACTTGCCAAAAAACCCGAGTACAAAAAGCTCGTAACTTACTTTACGAACTTTATGCTCACAAAAGACAACATAAAACACTATGTTCACCCGGAATTCCTTGATATTTTCAACGAATCAGCAAAACCTGAGGGCAAACATCCCGAAATCGGCCGGCATTTCGCTCAGCTGATGAATGTTTTCAGAAAACAGTACGAAAATGTCATCACAAAAGGTTCATATATTGAGCTTAAAGTCGATGGAAACAAACGCAAAGACATAATCGCCTACGCGCGCCATTATCAAGGCAAAACCCTTGTGGTAATAGCGAATAAAGACGTAAACTCCAGAGAAAGAGTTACCGTAAAAGTTCCCGGCTTGAAATCCACGCAGATTCTCAAAGACCTGAGCCCCGAATACGGCAACCCGAGCAGATATCAGGCGCAGGATGGCGCAATAAAACTTGAACTCGGCGCTGCAAGAGCTCATATTTTTGAAATCGACACTCCTGATATTGAAAAAGCGTTCAAACCATCAGAAGTTTACAGGCAAAATTTATAAATTCAAAGGTTTTATGCCTGTTTGAGCTGTTCTGAAAGGATATCAGCAATCCGTTTGCATGCCAGCCCGTCGCCGTATGGATTAATCGCTTCGGACATTTTTTTGTACTCTTCGGGGTCGTTGAGGAGCTTTTGCACCTCTGAAACGATTTTTTCCGGGTCAGTGCCCACAAGTTTAACTGTTCCATATTCGACTGCTTCGGGGCGTTCGGTTGTGGAGCGCAAAACGAGCACCGGCTTGCCCAGAGAGGGCGCTTCTTCCTGAACTCCGCCGGAATCTGACATAATAATATGCGATTTTTTCATCAAATTCGCAAAAGGCGCATATTCAAGAGGCGCAATAAGGTGAATTCTTTCCTTTCCGCCCAAAAGTTCATACACGGGCTTTTGAACATTCGGATTTAAGTGCACGGGGTAAACAACCTGAACATCTTTGTTTTTTTCAACGATTTCAAGCACAGCTTTGCAAATATTTCTGATAGGCTCGCCGAAATTTTCCCTTCTGTGCGAGGTCAGCAGAATCGTTTTCAAATTCGGTTCGAGATTCAGTGACGGAATCTCGCTTTTGTGGTTTTCAACCGTGTATAAAAGCGCGTCAATGACTGTATTTCCGGTTTTGTAGATATGTTTTTCGGGAATTGAAGATTTTTTCAGATTTTCACACGATGTTTCCGTCGGAGCAAAATGATAGGCGCACACGGCATCCGCAAAAACGCGATTTATCTCCTCTGGGAACGGATAATATTTATCAAAAGTCCTCAAACCCGCTTCCACGTGCCCGACAGGGATTTTTGCATAAAAAGCAGAAAGCGCTGCCGCCATAGAGGTGGTTGTATCGCCGTGAACCAGCACAACATCAGGATTTGCCGCCTCAAAAACCTCTTTCATTTTCAAAAGCACGTCAGACGTGAGCGTCCAGAGGTTCTGGTTTTCTTTCATGATATCGAGGTCATAATCAGGCTTGATTTCAAAAAGGTTAAGCACCTGATCGAGCATTTGCCTGTGCTGCGCGGTTACGCAGACAATACTTTCAAATTCGGAGCGTTTTTCGAGTTCTTTTACCAGAGGTGCCATTTTTATTGCCTCGGGGCGCGTTCCGAATACTGTCATGACCTTTATTTTAGACATTTTTAAGCTCCTGATTCCATCTTATTAAGTTATTTTCTCACAAATATGTTTTCAGAATCAATAAAAAACGAGAAAAGTGAGAATTGAAACCTAAAGAGCTGGGATTTTTCTTTGGAGTGACTATGGAGGAGGGCTCAAAAAGCCTCCGGATAGTTATATTAGACATTGCGTGCCCGGGGGAATCGGAACGTAAAAGAAAAATCCCAGCTCTACGGTCTTATCAACCGCCTGAAAGATTAACCCGCCACGGGTATGGTTATTTTTCAAAAAATAAAAGATATTTGAATGGACAGGAGAAAATTATGCGAATTTTAATGAGTTTATTTTTAATCTTAACCCTTTGCCCTGCGGCATTTTGCGCAATCAACGGAAATGTCCAGAAAAGCGGCTACGGCGACACAAATCAGGTTATTGACTCGACAAGCGGCAACCCGATTGACCGTGCAAGGGTAACTTTGCCCGCAAAAGGCTACAAAACAACGACGGACAGCGAGGGAAGATTCGAGCTGGGCGCAAAAATCAATTCGCCTACAATAATGTCGGTCGACAAAGAGGGCTACAAGCCGTTTTCTTTGACCGTTGACCAGAACACAATGTCAAAACCCATTGTAATCGGCATTGAAAAGACAAATCCCCACGACATAATCATCGACAAAGACATGTACCACATCGGCGATGACAACTACTCTGATAAATCCGCAAATGCGTCGGAATTCCGCGTAAAAGCAATCGGCCCCTCATATACAAAGAATTTTCCGATAAAGGGAAAAACCGAAGGGCAGCTTTGTCTTGTCATCGGCTCAATTATCGGGATTGACACAAAAATGGCAAGGGATATGGGCCAGTCAAAAGTCACAACCGCCTACGCTTCGCCGCCGGAAGTTTACTTTAACGGGAACAAAATCGCTGAAATCCAGCTCAACGGCGACAATCAGCAAATCAAAATCCCCCGCAGCCTCGTAAAATTCGGCGGGAACAATCAGGTCACAATCAAATGCGGCAGAAATCTCTTCCAAATGGCATACATCGATTATGACGACATTGAATTTATGAATCTTTACATAGAATCAAAATAAATCTACACGGGTCTTGAAAACATCGCCATAAAATCTTCAAGAGTGTGAATTCCCTCTTTTCCGATTTCATTGTAAATACGTTTTGCTTGCGGAGTCATCTCATGTCGTCTTGTGTAATCCCGTGCAGTCATTTCAGCGCGTTCAGCGGTAATTCTTTTGGCCTCTTTTGCGATTGCCTCTTTAGAAATCTCCACATGCGGCACATTAACCCTGTAAGTTTCTTTCCCGTAGGCTTTTACAAGCTTGGCTTTTTGTTTGACAAAAAGCCCTTCGCTAAGGCGGCTCGCCGACTTAGCATCATCGCGCAAAAATCTCGAAATACTGTCAGAAATTCTGCCAAAAACTTCATTTACGCCCAAAAGCTGCTTTTTGCACTCTTTTACGACCATCGGAGTGATATTTTCCAAATCGGTCAACTGGCTGCAAATCCTTTTCGCGTCGTAGCTGACTGATTTGTTAATTCCTTTGTCAAGCAAAGCCGGTTCTGCAATCAGGTTTATGCAATCCCTGAAAGAAAGATGAGCATTTGCCTTAAAATTGGGCGAAATCCCCGTTCTGTATGACGGCAGTGCATAATTACCTGAAATTTTCATTTTTAACCTGACTTTCTAAGCTACATAACTAATACATCCGTAAACGGGAAAAATTGCCCCTCAGGGTTAGTCCGTTAACAAATGTTTACAACAAAAACTATTTAATATCCGGACGAAGCGAAGCAGCACCCTTTAAATAGACATGCTTTATTTCTTTTGCCGGCTTTTCGGTGTTCACCGCCATCATAAGCCGCAAACATAGAGCAAGTGAGGGTTTTACCTGCATTTCCTGATAACATTCCATCGGAATCAGTTCAAATCCGCTGATTTCGCGCGCAAACCTCGCAGGAAAAGCACAATCCAAATCCTCCGTGGCGCTGAAAGCAAGATAAGCAACATTTTCGAGGCTGATATCGTTGGCTTCGATTATTCTGGTTAAAAGTTCCTTTGTTGCTTCTCTGAGTGCATTTTCGGAGTTTTCCGCAACCGTAATTGCACCTCTGATTCCTCGAATCATAATTTACCTTTTAATTTAATATATCCCCGACTTTTAAATGCGCCCCGTTTACCCAGTCGCACGCATTCATGACCGGTTTTCCCTCGGGTTTCAGTTTCTTAATTAAAATAACGCCTTCTCCCGTCCCCGCTTCAATTCCGTCCTTTGAAATTCCGACAATTTCACCGCCTTTGACTGATTCGGAGGATTTTTTGCCGGAAAGTCCGGTTTCGACGAGTTTTATCATCTTATCATGGAAACTACAAAAAGCGCAAGGCCAAATAGTCATCGAACGCACCTGATTGTGGATTTCACGGGCGGATTTTGTCCAGTCAATTTTTCCGTCGGATTTTTCAAACTTTTTCGCTATTGTAACGCCTGTTTCATCCTGTTTTCGGGGTTTTAAGACGCCGTTGTAAAGTTGTTTTATTGTAGGGTACAAAATGAACGGCGCTTTGTCGCTGATTATCGCCGAAAGCTCAGCATCCGTCATATTTTCGGTGATTTTAATCTTTTCCTGCATACAAATATCGCCCGCATCAAGCGCAAGAACCGTAATCATTGTTGTGATACCCGTTTCTTCATCACCGTTGAAAATAGCACGCTGAATCGGGTTTGCACCGCGATATTTCGGCAAAAGCGACGCATGGAGGTTAATTGTGGAGAATTTCGGAATATCGAGCACCTCCTGTGTCAAAATCTGACCGAAAGCAAACGTAATAAAGAAATCCGGCTCCATTTCACGCAATTTTTCGAGCAGCTGCGCATCTTTTCTTATGGATTCCGTCTGAAAAACAGGAATATCATGACGCAAAGCGAACTCTTTTACGGGCGGCGGGGTAAGCTTTTTGCCGCGTCCGCACGGGCGGTCGGGCTGCGTAACAACCGCGCAGATTTTTATATCATTAAAGTTCAAAAGCTTTTGAATGCTGTTCACCGCGATTTGCGGCGTTCCCATAAAAACGACTTTTATCACTGATTATTCCTCTGTAACGTTGGTTTCGGGGTTTTGGGCGATTTCTTCTTCCATTTTTTCTTCATCAAGAAGATAATTTTCATCAACCGGCGCCAAACCCTTTTCAGCAAGCGCTTTATTTGCTTCCATCCTGTTTCTACAGTGGTCAATGAACAAAATTCCCTCAAGATGGTCAAATTCATGCTGAATAGCCCGCGCCAGAAGCTCGCCATCACGCGCTTCCAGCACAAACGGGCGTCCGTTCATGCCTGTTGCTTTCACCGTAACATTTTTGTAGCGGCGCACGTTTGTATAAGCCTCGGGAAAGCTCAAACAGCCCTCATAGCTGTTCACAGCGCCTGATTTTTTGATAATTTTGGGGTTTATAAAAATTCTCGGGTTCAAAGGTTCATCGCCTGATGAGGTATCAATAACAAAAATCCTCAAATTCTCTCCGATTTGCGGTGCAGCAAGCCCCACGCCGTTTTTTGCATACAAAGTATCCAGCATATCCTGAATCAGGTTCTGGATTTTTTTAGAAACTTTTAAAACTTCTTTAGACTTCACCCGGAGGCATTCTTCGCCGTACTGAACAATTTTTCTTACTGCCATATTTCATTCCTTTTCGATGGTTTGATAAAATTTTAACACAAAAAAATGTAAAATTGTCTTAAACATGCTTGACTTTACCCCCGGGATTAAGCCTATAATATTAAAAATCAAAAGGTTATATAAAATGACTCTTAAATCTAAAAAACATAATAATTTTAAATAAATACTGAAAAGAAAAAGTTTTCGCTTTTTCTTTTTTTTTTATTTTTTAAAGCAGGAGCAAAAATGCAGGTTTCCAAACTGAAAAAACACCATAAAGCAAAAATAATAAGCATAAAAGAGGTCTCGTTGACGCAATATTTTATGACTTTTGTGCCTGTTGACGATTTTAGCGCAAAACCGGGACAATTTGTTTCGATATTTTGCAACGGGCTGACTCTCAGGCGCCCTTTCAGCATTGCCAGCTTTGACGGGAACGAAATCGGCGTGCTTTTCAAATTAAAAGGCAAAGGAACCGGATTTCTCTCGAATCTGCGCGCAGGAGATGAAATTGACTTTGTCGGCGCGGTCGGCAACGGGTTTAAAATTGAAAATAAAAAATCTTTGTTAATAGGAGCAGGCGTCGGCGTTGCTCCTGTTTTTTATCTGAAAACAGAACTCGAAAAATTGCAGATTCCGTCGCTTTTAATCTCCGGATTTCAAACAGAAAAAGAAATCCCCGAAAATATCGAATGCGACAAAATCTGCACGGATGACGGCACGGCAGGGCTTCACGGGAGCGTGATAAATTACATAAGAAACATGATTGAAGAATTTCAGCCGGAAAAAATCTACGCCTGCGGCCCGAAAATCGTGCTCCAAAACACCGCAGAAATCGCACAAAGGTACAAAATTCCCTGCGAAGTCGCCTTAGAAAAAGAAATGGCGTGCTCAATCGGCGTATGCCGCGGCTGCGTAATCAAAATCAAGGACAAAAACGGCGAAAAAACGGCTTCTGTCTGTCAGGACGGGCCTGTATTCAACGGGGAGGCGGTTGTATGGTAGATTTTCAGGAAATGAAAACCAGCGTGGATTTGGGACGCGGATTCGTCATAAAAAACCCGATAATGACCGCTTCGGGGACTTTTGGATACAGTTTTGAATACGCAAGGTTCTATGACATAAAAAAACTCGGTGCAATCGTCACAAAAGCAATCACACTCGAGCCCAGAGAGGGAAACAGCGGACGGAGGATTTTTGAAACCTGCGGCGGGATGATTAATCGAATCGGGCTGGAAAATGTCGGTGTTGAGCGATTTATGACGGAAAAACTTCCGCTTTTGAACAAAGGCGGGCTTGATTTTGTTATAAATATTGCCGGTTCGTCGCTTGAGGAGTATATTTCGCTCGCAAAAATCTGCGAAAATCACAAAATCAGAGCGATTGAGCTGAATGTTTCCTGTCCGAACGTAAAATCCGGCTGCCTTGAGTTCGGAACAGATGAAAAAACGCTTCACGGGCTGGTTTCGCAGGTCAGAGATGAGTTTTCGGGTTGTTTGATTGTAAAATTAACCCCGAACGTCACAAGCGTGGAAAAAATTGCCGTCGCAGCCCAGAGCGCCGGTGCAGACGCAGTCAGCGCAATAAATACGCTCAAAGGCACGGGAATAAAGCTCACATGGGCAAAAAACAGGTTCATAAAAGAAACCGTTTCAGGCGGGCTGTCAGGACGGGCGGTTAAACCGGTTGCGCTGGGCGTTGTGAGCAGAATTTCAAAGGTTCTGGATATTCCAATTATCGGAATCGGCGGAATTTACGATTTGAACGATGTTTTCGAGTTTTTGAGCGCCGGTGCGTCAGCAGTTCAGGTTGGAACAGCAAATTTTACCCATCCGGAGTGTGCTGGCTGCATTGCAGATGATTTACACGATTTTATGTACGAAAACGGGATTCGCTCGATTGAAGATTTGAAAGAAAAATTGAGAGGTGAATAAAATGACTGAAGATGTTTTGAAACTTTTAGAAAAAGCTGAGGGCGTGCTGCACGGGCACTTTTGCCTGACGTCGGGGCTGCATTCAAATATTTATTTTCAATGCGCAAAGCTTTACCAGTACCCCGAAATCACGGAAAAAATCGGGAAAGCGCTCGCTGAAAAGCTCAAAGATGTTGAATTTGACACAATCGTCGCACCCGCAATCGGTGCAGTCATTATTGGCTACGAAACAGCAAAACAGGCGGGCAAGCGCAACCTTTTTGTTGAAAGAAAAGACGGCGTAATGCAACTACGACGCGGCTACAAGCTCGAAAAGGGAGAAAAAATCGTCATAATTGAAGACGTAATCACAACAGCGCGCACAATCAAAGAAACCATTGAAGCAACAAAGGATTTCGGCGTGGAAATCGCGGCTGTCGGGTGCATTGTTGACAGAACCTGCGGAAAAACAGGGTTAAACATAAAATCGCTCCTGCAAATCGACCCTGTGACCTACGAACCGGACAACTGCCCGCTTTGCAAGGCGGGAATTCCGCTTGTGAAACCGGGAAGCAGGGAAAAAATAAAAGCTTAAGGTTTTCAGCAAGGGGGCAGCCACAACCTTAATGAATTACAATTTGTTGCTCCCTCACCCCAACCCTCTCCACTTAGGGCGAGGGAAAATATCAGGAACACAAATGAAAAATCTAATCGACATTGAAAGACTGACAAAAAAAGAAATCGAACGGCTGATAAATTCGGCGCAGGAGTTTGAAAAAGGGCGAAAAACCTCTGCTGCAGCGGGTAAAACAGCCTGCATGATGTTTTTTGAAAACTCAACGCGCACGCATTTTTCTTTTGAACTCGCTGCAAAACGCCTCGGAATGCACGTTTTGAATTTTGATGCAAAAACTTCCTCTTTTTCAAAAGGTGAATCAATGAAAGATACATTTGAAAACCTTAATTTCATTGGCGTTGACGTTTTTGTTCTCCGCCATAGTGAAAATGGAATTATCGACAAAATCCGAAGCGAAATCGCTTATCCTATACGTTTTGTGAACGCAGGCGACGGCAAAAATGCCCATCCCACGCAGGCTCTGCTTGATTTTTACACAATGAAAAAACATCTCGGCGAAATTAAGGGAAAAAAGGTTGTTATAATAGGCGATGTGGCGCATTCGAGGGTGGCACGCTCAAATCTTGCGCTTTTGAAAAAATTTGACGCTGATGTGCATTTTTGTGCGCCTGATTACTTTACACCAAAAAATATCCAGGATTCAGGTGCCATCTGGCATACAAATCTTGAGGAGGCGATTGAAAACACTGATGTTGTAATGCTCTTGAGGGTTCAAAATGAGCGTCTGGACTGCGAAACAGCGCAAAAAGCAAAAGATTATACAAAAAATTACAGACTGGATTCAAAAATGCTGGAAAAACTTGCGCCGAATGCACTTTTAATGCACCCCGGGCCCGTAAATCGCGGAGTTGAAATTACTTCGGAACTTTTGGATTCGGAAAAAGGGCGGACAATTCTGGAGCAGGCGAAAAACGGCGTATTTGTGCGGATGGCGGTGCTTGATGAAATTTTCAGGGAGGAAGCGTGAAAAAATTTGATGGAATTTTGAAAAATGCACGCGTGGTTTCGCCGGAAAACGGAATCGACGAAATTTTTGACATAGAAATAAAAGAAGGAATTGTCACAGCAGTAGGCAAAACCCTTGCAGGAAGCCGCATAATCGACTTGAGTGGCAAAATAATCATGCCCGCTTTCGTCGAAATGCACTGCCACCTGCGGGAACCGGGTTTTGAAGAAAAAGAAACAGTCGAAACGGGCGTAAATTCAGCCATAGCGGGCGGATATGCAGCGATTTGCCCGATGGCAAACACAAATCCGGTCAACGACAATGTCGAAACCCTGAAATTTATTCAAAATGCGTCGGCCAAAATCGCGATATTCCCGATTTGTGCGGTCACAAAAGGGCTTTCTTCCGCAGACATCGTGGATTTCAGGCTTTTGAAAGATGCGGGCGCAATAGCTTTTTCAAACGACGGAAAGCCGCTTGAGGATATGGATTTGCTCAAAAAAGTTCTTTTGAAAGCAAAAGAGGAAGACGTTTTGATTATTTCGCACGCCGAAGACACAAAATACGCGCCGGAACAGAACGAATCGGAGTTCAGCGCGGTGTTGAGAGAGCTCGACGCGGTCAGGGAAACGGACGCAAGGTATCATTTTGCGCATATTTCTACAGCTGAGTCGCTCGGGCTTATTCATGAGGCAAAGCAGGAGGGCTGGAATGTCACCTGTGAAAGCGCTCCGCACTATTTTACGCTTTCAAAAAACGACATAATCGACAACCATGCAAGGTTCAAAATGAACCCGCCCCTGCGTTCTGATGCGGATAAAGAGGCAGTAATCGAGGGCTTTTTAGACGGAACGATTGATGTGATTGCCACAGATCATGCGCCCCACACGATTGAAGAAAAAAATCTCCCGTTTGAGCAGGCACCGATGGGGATTGTGGGGTTTGAAACTGCGTTTTCTCTGGCTTTTGAGTGTTTTGTAAAGACGAATCTGCTAACTTTAAACTCAATTGTTAAAAAATTCTCCTCAAATCCGGCAAAAATCCTTGGTTTAAAAGAATTCGGGGGAATTGAAATCGGACAGAATGCAAATCTGGCGATTTTTGATCCTGATTTTGAATGGACGGTAGAAGCAGCGAAATTCCGCTCAAAATGCAAGATTTCACCGTTTGAGGGGCGAAAATTGAAAGGTAAAATCATAGCGACGATTGCAAACGGCGTATTTTATGAAAATGAGCCCCCGAAACCGGTTCATAGTGACAATTAAAAATGCAAAAGGAAAATATCATGGAAATTAACCCTAAAATTAAAGAAAAAATCGTGCTGGCACTGGATGTTGATACGGTTGCACAGGCAAAAGAACTTATCAGCGAATTAAAGGATTATGTCGGTGTTTTTAAGGTCGGATTGCAGTTTTACACGGGAAACGGCAGCGAAGTTTTTGAATTTATGAAAAAAATCGGCGCAAAATTCTTTTTTGACGTAAAACTCCTCGACATACCCAACACAGTGAAAAAAGCCTCCGAAAACATCATCAGAAGCGGCGCAAGTTTCTACAACCTCCACGCTCTCGGGGGTGCCGAAATGATGAGGCAGGCTGTCGAGGGTGCAAATGAAACAGCCCGTGAAATGGGCGTTGAAAAGCCAGTAATCCTTGCTGTAACGGTGTTAACAAGCATAAATGAAGGGGTTTTGAACAATGAGCTGCAAATTCCACACAAAACTCTCGATTACGTCGGCACACTCGCAAAACTCGCAAAAGACAGCGGAATGACAGGGGTTGTGGCGTCAAGTTTTGAGGCAAGGAAGATAAAAGAGATTTGCGGAAAGGATTTTAAAGTCCTTTGCCCGGGAATCCGCCCTGCATGGTCACAAAAAGGCGACCAGAAAAGGCTTGCAACACCGTCTTTTGCAATTAAAGAGGGGGCAGATTATCTGGTAATCGGACGCGCCGTAACAGCTGCGTCTGACAGGGTTGAGGCGATGGAAAAGATTTATAAAGAAATAGAGGAAGTAATGTAATGGCAAAGATTTTACTCCAAAACGGAATGTTATTTGAGGGAATTTCAATCGGCGCAGACGGCACAGCTTACGGAGAAATCTGCTTTAACACCTCGATGGCGGGATATCAGGAAATCCTGACCGATCCCTCTTACGCAGAGCAGGTAATCGTCATGACCTACCCCGAAATCGGCAATTATGGCATAAATACGGACGATTTTGAAAGCAGCAGGGTGAGCGCACGCGGTTTTATCATAAAAAATTACTGTGAGCACGAAAGCCACTACAAAAGCTCGATGAATCTTTCGGAATACCTTAAAAAGAACAGTATTGTCGGGATTGCTGGCATAGATACGCGATATTTGACAATGATTATCAGAGAATCCGGCGTTATGAACTGCGTCGTCACAACAGGCGAAATTACTGACGAAATAAGAGAAAATTTGAACAATTATTCCATGAGCAAAGATGTCGCGCTTAATGTTTCAAGGCGCCAGACTGATGTTATAAAACAAAAAAACGGCATAAAGCTCGCAGTGATTGATGTAGGGATAAAAAAGAGCATAATTGAAAACCTGAAAGCTCTGGGGTGTGAGCTCACGATATTTCCTGGTTTTGTGACAGCAAAAGAAATCCTGAACGGAAAATTCGACGCGGTTTTCATCTCAAACGGCCCGGGTGACCCGAAAGATGCAACAACAACTATTAATACCGTGAAAAATCTTGTCGGAAAAATCCCGATGTTCGGGATTTGCCTCGGATATCAGATTTTGTGCATTGTGCTGGGCGCAAAGACTTACAAGCTTAAATACGGGCACCGCGGAGCAAACCACCCCGTTATTAATCTTGAAACAAACAAAGTGCTCATAACCTCCCAAAACCACGGTTATGCAACGCTTCTGGAAAGTCTGCCCAAAAATGTAATTCCGACATACAAAAACCTTGATGACCAGACATTAGAGGGGTTCAAGTGCCCCGAATACAAAATCGAAGCTGTTCAATTCCATCCGGAAGCGGCTCCGGGCCCGACTGATGCGAATTTGATTCTTCAAGGCTGGATTGAGGGTTTAAAAAATGAGAAAAAAAACAGAGCAGGTAATTTTTTGAAAAAAATGTTCTGCAATATAGGACAATCTTAATTCCTCCCACCCCGCAGCCCATTAAGGACAAGGGTGAAAACAAAAATTAATGAAAGGGATTTTAAAATGCCAAGAAACGAAAATATAAAAAATGTACTCGTAATAGGCTCGGGGCCAATTGTTATCGGTCAGGCTGCGGAGTTCGATTATGCTGGTGTGCAGGCTTGCAGGGCTTTGAAAGAAGAGGGAGTTCGGGTTGTGCTCGTGAATTCCAATCCCGCAACGATTATGACTGACGAAAACATCGCAGACAAGGTCTATATTGAACCTCTGACGGTCGAGGCGTTTGAATATATCATCAAAAAAGAGCGTCCGGACGGGATGATTGCGTCTCTAGGCGGGCAGACAGGGTTAAATCTAGCGGTTTTATTGCATGAAAAAGGCATTTTGGACAAATATAATGTGAAACTGCTCGGCACAAAAATCGACGCGATTAACAACGCAGAAGACAGAGAGCTTTTCAAAGAATTAATGCTAAAAATCGGCGAACCCGTACCCGAAAGCACAACAGTTTCGACCCTTGAGGACGCTCAAAAGTTTGCTGACAAAATCGGTTTCCCGATAATCATCCGTCCTGCGTTCACGCTGGGCGGCACGGGCGGCGGGATTGCGTCGAATCAACAGGAATTTGAAGAAATTGTCCATTCAGGGCTTTTGAGAAGCCCGATTTCACAGGTTCTTGTGGAAAAAAGCATTGCGGGCTACAAAGAGATTGAATACGAGGTTATGCGCGATGCAAACGACACCTGTATCGCCATCTGCAACATGGAAAACATCGACCCTATCGGGATTCACACGGGCGACAGCTTTGTTGTTGCACCGTCACAAACACTTACAAACAAAGAATACCAAATGCTGCGCACCTCTGCTTTAAAAATCATAAAAGCCCTGAAAATCGAAGGCGGATGCAATGTTCAGTACGCACTGGACACAAAAAGCAATCAATATTATGTAATCGAGGTAAATCCGCGCGTGAGTCGTTCTTCAGCGCTTGCCTCCAAAGCAACAGGCTATCCGATTGCAAAAGTCACCACAAAAATCGCCATGGGCTATTATTTGCACGAAATTCCGAACGCAATTACCCACAAAACCGTTGCAGCGTTTGAACCTGCACTGGATTATGTTGTTACAAAAATCCCGAAATGGCCTTTTGACAAATTTGCGCAGGGCGACAGGCTTCTGGGCACAAAAATGAAAGCAACCGGTGAAATTATGGCAATCGGCCGCACATTTGAAAGCTCGTTCAAAAAAGCCGTAACCTCAATGGAGGACAAAAACACGGGGTTAGTACGCAAAAAATACATGCAGCTAAGCGACGACGAGTTAAAAGCACTCTTGCATGTTCAGGATGATAGGCGAATTTTCCGCGTTGCAGAAGCTTTGACGCGAAGAATCAGCGTGGATGAGATTAACCAGATTACAAAAATCGACAAATGGTTTATTTACAAGATTAAAAACCTCGTAGATTTTGAGCAGCGGCTTAAAGGCGAGCTTCTCACGGAAGATTTGTATCTGGAGGCAAAGGAAAAAGGTTTTCTTGACACGGAAATCGCGGTATTCGCAAAAAAACGGCTTGCTGATGTCAAAAAGCTCCGTGAAGAATCCGGAATCAACGCTTCTTTTAAAATTGTTGACACCTGCGCAGCCGAGTTTGAAGCAAAAACGCCTTATTATTACTCGACTTACAATGAAGTTGACGAAAACAAGGTGAATCCCGACGACAAATCCATTCTCATCCTCGGTTCCGGCCCTATCCGTATAGGGCAGGGGATTGAGTTTGATTATTGCTCCGTTCATGCGGCCTGGAGCGTCAGAGAAAACGGGTATAAGTCACTTATTGTAAACTCAAACCCCGAAACGCTTTCTACCGATTTTGATGTTGCAGACAAGCTCTATTTTGAACCGATGAACATTGAAAACATTATGAACATTATAAAATCCGAAAATCCTGCGGGCGTAATGGTGCAATTTGGCGGTCAAACAGCCATAAATCTCGCCGGCAAGCTCCATGAGCAGGGCGTAAACATCATCGGAACATCGATTGAATCAATAAATATTGCAGAGGACAGAAAATTATTTGAAAAGTTGCTTCGCGATTTGAACATTCCGCAGCCACAGGGGCGCGCGGTCAGAAAAGTTGAAGAAGCGATAAAAGCTTATGAAGAACTGGGATTCCCGCTTCTTGTTCGTCCGTCTTACGTAATTGGCGGACGCGGAATGCAGGTGGTTTACAACGAAGACGAGCTTTTGACTTATTTTAATTCCGCTTTGAAGTTCTCGGATGAACATCCGGTGCTGATTGACCAGTATATTGAGGGGCAAGAGGTTGAATTGGACGCAATTTCCGACGGCGCCAATATTTTAATCCCCGGAATCACCGAGCACATTGAGCGCGCAGGGGTTCATTCGGGCGACAGCATGGCGATTTACCCCACGCAGAATGTTTCTGAAAGCGTTAAGAACAGGCTCGTTGAATACTGCGAAAAAATCGCGCGTGCGCTCAAAGTTAAGGGGCTTATGAACATTCAGTTCGTTGTGAAAGACGATGTAGCCTACGTAATCGAGGTGAACCCCAGAGCGTCGCGCACAGTGCCTATTATGAGCAAAGTGACGGGCATTCCGATGGTCGACATCGGCATAAATGCTTGTTTTGGACGTTCAATTCCGGAACAGGGCTACAGCACGGGGCTTGCGCAAAAAACGTCGCTTGTTTGCGTAAAAGTTCCTGTATTTTCGTTCCAAAAATTGAATCGTATCGACCCCGCTCTTGCGCCGGAGATGAAGTCAACCGGCGAAGTCCTAGGAATTGACACAACTTTTGATAATGCGCTTTTAAAAGGATTTCTTTCTGCCGGTTACATGTTCCCTGAAAGGCGCGGAGATGTGATGTTGTCCCTGAATGACAACACAAAGCCCGACGGGATTGAAATCGCAAAATCGTTGGCAGATTTGGGTTATCGAATCGTCGCCACCACGGGAACGCACAATTTCCTGAAAAAATACGGCATAAATTCAAAAGAAATCCAAAATTTTGACATAGAAAAGATTCAGGAGCACATGAAAAAGAAACAGCTCTGTTTTGTGATAAACACACCGACCACGAATGCGAACTCCGCGCGTGTCGGCTCGGAAAACAGAGGATTTTTAATCCGAACAATCGCTGAAATGTACTCCACTCCGTGTTTTACTTCGACAGACACAGCCAGCGCGTATCTTCGGGCGCTTAAATATTATGTCAGCAGGCCGGAGCTTACTTATGACAGCATTGATTTTTACAGGAAGAAAAAAACGCTTGCTGAGGTGTGATTTGGGGAGATTTTTGCAGGAGCGAAGAATAGAGTTAGGATATATTTTGGAACCAGAACGGGCTTCGCCGCTTTTAAGGTTCCAAAATATATCCTAACTCTATTCTCCTTTGCAGGTTCCTCCTAAGGTTTGATACGAAAAAAATTAGAATTAACCAACAGGAAAACAATAAATATATAAATTTAAGACCTTAAAAGCGGCGAAGCCCGTTCTGGTCTTAAATTTATATATTTATTGTTTTCCGCCTCCCAGCCCCCCCCAAAAAAAAGACACAAAAAATTGAAGAATCCTGATTTTTATAGTAAAATCTGTCCGTCGGATAGAAAAAGGTTGATTTTATGAAAGTTGAAAAGCTCACTTTAAAAGAAATCGTGATAATGGCCGTCACGGCGGCAAGTTTTTTGATAATCCTCGGCGCGTTGTGCGTTCCGCTCCTCGCATATTACAAAATAGGTTTCACAGAAGGGTTTTATGTCCTTTATCGAAAGCTCTGCCACGGCCCGATTGCGACATGTTTTTTAATTAACGGTTACGCAATGCCTCTTTGCTCAAGATGTCTCGGGATTTGGACAGGGATTTTTCTTACCTTTGTGCTTTATTTTGAAAGGATAAAAATAGGCCATGTGCTTTACATAATTTTCGGGCTCCTAGGGCTTGGCGCGTTTGTGCTGGAGTATTTTAATTTGATTTTTATAAATAATTACATTAGACTGTTGGAAGGGCTGTTTATCGGGATTTTTCTGGTCGTTACAATTATGCGTCTTGAAATTAAATTCAAAAAAGGCTATTAATTGTAAACAAATGTAACACAGTTGCCATATTAATTTTAATAAAACAACCCTATTATTTAAAAAACAATTTCAATTTTTCCCCCAAATAATACAAAAAATGTAGGCAAAGCCTCCAAAAACATGCTATAATATAAAAACAGAGAAGAATAAGTGTTCTCTATACCCTTTATATAAAAAACACATATTAAAGAAAATAATAAAAAGGTTTTATGACGACAAACAAAGTTTATGTAACAAAATTGTTAACATTATGCCACAAAAAGTCAATTATTTATAAAACAAATTTTTAAATAATAATGTAGGGAAAATTTAGGTAATATGTCGGAGGAAAGACATGACAATTAGTGTGAACTCAAGAAAAAAACAAGCAAAAAAATCATTTGATGAATTGTTAAACGATTTGAGAACAAGCAATTCTGAAAAAGTAAGATATAATGCTGCAAGAGTTTTGGGTGAAATTGGCGATTCACAGGCTGTTGAACCGCTTATCGACGTATTAAAAAATGACAAAAACGGCTCTGTTCGTTTATATGCAGCCCGCGCACTAGGCGAGCTCGGTGATGTCAGCGCAACTATTCCTCTTATTGAATCATTGAGAGAAGACAGAAATGTTGACGTACGTGTTCGTGCTGCCCGTGCACTCGGACGTTTGGGCGGAAAAGAAGTTGTTGAACCGCTTGTAGAAGCTTTAAACGACGAAAACCCGCAGGTTTGCATCACAGCAACAGACGCTTTAATCGAAATCGGCGATGTTGCGACTGACGCTTTGATGGATTCACTCGATCACGAAAAAGTAAACGTAAGATGCGACGCAACCAGAGCACTCGGCGAAATCGGAAACCCCAAAGCTGTTGACAAAATCATCACTATGCTGAAAGACGAATGGGTCAACGTTAGAATTTATGCAGTTACTTCACTGGGCAAACTGAACGATGCAAAAGCTGTTCCTGCATTGATTGAAGTTATGCAGAATGTTAAAGAAAATGATCTGGTCAGAGCCGGCGCAGCTGCTGCACTCGGCGTATTACGCGACCAGAGAGCGTTGATGCCTTTGCGTGAACTCATTATGGGCGCTGAAGAACTCGGCGAGCTCGAAGATACAGCTTTAAAATCTTTCAAAAAGATTATGGCTGCTAACTGGCAAGCTATTCCGGGCGCTGCTCCCCAGAAAAAAACAGTTAACGCATAATTCTTAAAAATTTGATTAAAAAAGAGTCCATAAGGGCTCTTTTTTTTGCATTTTTGGGGGAGAAATCGGGGCGGAATTGTTGGAAAAAGCAGAGAATTAACTTTGAGGTGCTGATTCCTTCGGCTATGGGTTTTTAAAAACAGTATTTCTTGATTCTTGAAGCCTCCCCCATGAGCACTTCAAAGTTAATTCTCTGCTTCTTTTGTAAATCATTTTCCCAACAGCTAACACGTTAATATATGAATTTAGGACCTTAAAAGTGGCGAAGCCCGTTCAGGTTCTAAATTTATATATTAACGTGTTAGCGCACTATACAAATCAAAGCCTAAACTTGTCATTTAAGCCTGTTCGGGATATAATATCAGGGTGTTTAGAAATTAGGCGGGGCAAATAAATTGGCGGGTTTAATAGAAAAAACGCAGGAAAAAAACAACAAACGTAAAAACAAAATCCGTTTTTATTATTCATTTTTGACAATTGTTCTGCTTGTCTGCCTTGCCCAAATAGGAATAAGCGCCTTTAATAACATCACAAAAAGCATAAGCTATCACGGAAAAATCAATAAAATGAAAGAGCTGAACAAACAGGCTTATGCAGAAAATCAGCGGCTAAAAGAGGAACTCGAGGATTTTAGCTCAATGAAAAGCCTCGAAGCTATCGCCAGAAACAACCTGAAAATGGCAGGCGAGGACGAGGTTCTCGTTATTATCAACAAACCCCAGCAGCAAGCACCGTCAGACACAAAAAACAAGAAAAAACCAAAGAAAAAGTAGAGCACAATGGCGAAAAAAACTGCTGACAGTGACAATTTTCAGTACAAACTGCTGATTCTCCCCGCGCTGATTGGCACATTGATTTTTATCGTTATTCCTGTTGTCTTTTCTTTCGGACTGAGCTTTTGCGATTGGGATTTGCTCTCACCTGTTCATTTTGCAGGGCTAAAGAATTATTTTGAGCTGCTCACAAGCCCCTATTTTGCCCTGATATTAAAAAACACTTTCGTCTTTGCAATCTGTGTAACCCTTATCGCGGTTGTAATTCCCGTAATCCTCGCAGCAGTGCTGAACAACAAAATCAGGGGCAGCGAATTTTTCAAAACTGCATATTTTTTGCCGTTCATAACGCCGATGATTGTTATTGCGATAATCTGGGAGTGGATTTTTGACCCGAATTTCGGACTTTTGAATTATCTTTTAAAAGCGCATATAAACTGGCTCTACGATACAAAAACCGCGCTTTTCGCCCTCATAATCGTGTCCGCCTGGAAACTAATCGGCTACAACATGGTCATTTTGCTCTCCGGTTTCTCCACAATCAACCAGAACATCTACGAATCCGCAAAAATCGACGGCGCCCCGCCAGTTAGCACATTTTTCAAAATCACACTTCCGCTTTTGAGCCCGACGATATTTTTTGTTGTTATTATTACGACGATTTCATCGTTTCAGGTTTTTGATTTGATTTATTTGATGACGCAGGGCGGGCCGATGGATAGCACGAATGTGCTTGTTTACTGGATTTACAAAAATGCGTTTGAATTCTTCAATATCGGCGCAGCTTCCGCAGGAGCTTATATTTTATTTGTAATTGTGTTTGTTTTGACCATAATTCAGTGGAATATTCGCAAAAAATGGGTGTTTTCGGAATAATTGTTACAAATTATAAAAATCACCCTTGACCTGGAGTTAACTCTAAGGTGTAAACTGCAAATATAAGTTAATTAAGGTGAAAAAAATGGAAAATTTTGAAGGTTTGACTTTAGACGAAGAACGCGCCCTGTACGGAATTACAGACGCAATGGTTAAAAACTGCCGCTTTTCAGGCCCGCTGGACGGCGAATCAGCTCTGAAAGAATGCACAAATGTAAGTATAAGCGATTGCAGCTTTGATTTGCGTTATCCGATGTGGCATTTGCAAAGCAGCCGCATAAAAAACAGCACAATGTCCGAAACCTGTCGCGCTGCGCTGTGGTACGACCGCGAAATCTGCATTTCGCACTCAAAATTACACGGAATAAAGGCACTGAGGGAATGTTCGGACGTGCTTATCAAAGATTGCGATATAAATTCGCTTGAGTTCGGCTGGTTTTGTGAGAGGGTGAAAATCAAAGACACAAAGCTCGTTTCGGAGTACCCTTTTATGAAAACCCGAAACCTTGAAATCACAAATTTTGAGATGAAAGGCAAATATTCTTTCCAGTATGTCGAAAATGTTCTGATTAAAGACTCATATTTGGACACCAAAGACGCTTTCTGGCACGGAAAAAACATAACAGTTCAGGATTCCGTCGTAAAAGGCGAATATCTGGGCTGGTACTCGGAAAATCTCAAATTTGTACGCTGCAAAATCCTCGGAACCCAGCCGCTGTGCTATGCGCAAAACCTTGTGCTTGAGGATTGCGAAATGATTGATACGGATTTATCGTTTGAGTACAGCGATGTACGCGCGGACGTAAAAGGCTCAATTTTGAGCGTAAAAAACCCGAAAAGCGGCTATATCTGCGCTGATTCGATTGGAGAAATAATCCTTGATGAACACAAAATCAAAAATTCAAACTGCGAAATCACAGACAGAAATTTTGAAAAAGTATCATAAATCTAATCTAGTATCGCCTTAGTCGATTCGCCTGCGCGAACCGCCCAAGGCTCACCTTTTCAAGTGGTCACTCAAAAAGTTCGTTCACGTCACTTCGTTCCTTATCACGAACTTTTCTCGGACAAAAATTCGCAAATAAAAAATATGTTATAATTTCAAAAAAGGAAACGTGCAGCATGAAAATTTCAGAAGTCAGCAAAAAATATGATATTCCGGTCGATACGCTTAGATATTACGAAAAAGCAGGACTTTTGCCTAACGTACAAAAAAATTCCAGCGGAATTAGAGATTATTCCGAAAGCGACTGCGGCTGGGTGGAATTTATCAAATGCATGCGCGGCGCAGGGCTGCCTGTTGAGGTTTTGAAAAGGTATATTGAACTGTTTTTTGAAGGCGATTCGACTTTAATGGCGAGAAAATCAATTCTCGTCGAAGAACGCCAGAAACTAATCGAAAAACGCGATGCAATTCAGGCTACGATTGACCGTCTGGACTACAAAATCAGCGTATATGAAGACAAAATGATTAGCTGCGAGAAAAAGCTCCTCGGCGGCGCCAAAAAGGAAAAAGTCTCCTAAAAACCTGCCGCACAATAACCATTTCATGCACTTTTAGCGGAAAAGCTATCCAAAAACAGCTCTTGCCTCTTCTCTGTCATCAAAATGGATTGTTTTGTCTTTTAAAATCTGATAATCCTCATGCCCTTTGCCCGCAAGGAGAACAACATCCTCCGGTTTTGAAATCTTTTTGAGCATTGCAATTGCAGCCTTTCTGTCGGGCTCAACATAGACTTTTCTTGTGTTGACGGATTTTATTCCGGTCATTATATCCGAAATTATGAGCTGCGGGTCTTCGCTTCTCGGGTTGTCCGAGGTTACAACGACAACATCTGCAAAATCATCGGCAATTTTACCCATTTTCGGGCGTTTTGTGGCGTCCCTGTCACCGCCGCAGCCGAACATGCAGATTAAATTTCCATTCTCCGGCGTAAGTTCCCTTGCTGCTTTCAGCACATTTTGCAGCCCGTCGGGCGTATGCGCATAATCAACAATAACGAGCGGCTGTTTGTTCACAATCTCAAATCTGCCGGCAACGCTCTGTGTTTCTTCAAGCGCTTTAATGCAAATATCTTCGTCAACGCCCGCAGCAATCCCTCCGGCAAGAGCCGCAAGTGCATTGTAAACGCTGAACATCCCGTTCATCTGGAGTTCGACTTTTTTCGATTTTCCGTTGATTTTGCAGTTGAATTTTGCACCATGAATTGAAAAATCAATATCAGACGCCATAATATCGGCTTCATTTTTGATTCCGTAAGTAAAAATCTTCACCCCGTCAGGAACAATCGAAATAAATCGCTCCGCATATTCGTCATCTCTATTGATAACGGCAAAAGAGCCCGGTTTTAGCCCCTTGAAAAGGATTGCTTTTGCTTCAAAATAGTTGTTCATCGTAATATGATAATCCAGATGATCCTGGGTTAGGTTTGTAAACACAGCGCCACGGTATTCGCAGCCGCCGACGCGGTTTTGCTCAAGTGCGTGCGAACTTACTTCCATTGCGACGTAATCAATGCCATTTTCACAGATAGTTTTTAACGTATGCTGGAGCTCCGGAGCCTGCGGAGTAGTGTGTTTTGCCTCATGGTAGGTATCAGAGCCGGAGAGTTTGTAACCAAGCGTGCCGATAAGCGCGCATTTTTTCTTTGCATCTTCAAAAATCCGCTGCAAAAGGTGCGTAACAGTGGTTTTTCCGTTTGTTCCGGTTACACCGATGAGATTTGTTTTTCTTGAGGGGTATTCATAGAATTCTGCGGCAATTTCCGCAATCTGATGTCTTGTTGAAGGCACAATAACCTGCGGAGCGCTCAAATCAAGCTCATGTTCGCAGAAAAAAGCAGACGCGTCGTTTTCGTATGCCATTTTTGCAAATTCATGCCCGTCAGAGTGCTCGCCTTTAAGGCAAACAAAAATATCGCCCTTTTTTGTTGTTTTTGAATTGTAGGAAATCCCTGATATTTCTACATTTTCAAAGTTTTTTAGCTGTTTTCCGGTGACATTTTTTATTAAATCTTCAAGTTTCATATTTTTATCCTCAATTAATCTTTACGGGTTTTTTAGGCGCCTGCTTATCCGGCGCAATATTCATTATACGCGCTGTTTGAAGCGCAACTTCTCTGAAAACAGGAGCTGCAACGGTGCTTCCCCACAAAGCACCCTTTGACGGTGAATCAACAACAACATAAATCAACACCTGCGGGTTTGATGCGGGCAAATAGCCGATAATAGAGGTTACGAGCTTGTTGGAATAGCCTTTTCCGCCGGAGGTCGATTTTCTTGCGGTGCCTGTTTTTGCTGCAACCTGATACATATCAAGGTTTACCGGCGATTTTGAGCGGCCTATGCTGCCTGCGAGCAGTTTTGTAATGGAATGGGCAGTTTCAGGCGACATAATTCTTGTGTGATGAATTTTTTCTTCTGCCTGTTCCTGTGAATATTTGATTACATGCGGTGTAACTTTTACGCCGTCGTTTGCAAAAGCCGAAATTATCGAAGCCAGCTGGATTGCCGTTACCGAAACGCTGTATCCGTAGCCGATAGAAGCGTGCGTGGATTTGTGCCAGTCGCGGTAATCTGTCAAAAGACCTCTGGACTCGCCAGGAAGGTCGATTCCGGTTTTTTGCCCGATACCAAAACGTTTCAACACGTCATAATGCTCTTTTTTCGTCATCATTAACGCGACTTTTGCGCTGCCAACGTTGCTTGAATGCTCAAAAAGGTAGTACAAATCAATCCATCCGGGGAAAGGTTTGGTCGAATAATCGTAGTTTTTGATTGTCCATTTATCAATATCAAGTTTTCCGCTGTCAAGAACCTTTGAATCCTCCTGAATTCGCCCGTTTTCAAGAGCGGAAGCGACTGTCAGAACTTTAAATGTAGAACCGGGTTCGAAAACATCGCTCAAAGTCCAGTTTGTAAGCTGCGTTAGCGTTGCTTTTTTATAATTGTTCGGATTATATGTCGGATAAACTGCATAGCCGAGAATTTCGCCGTTTTTCGGGTTCAAAACAATAACAGTACCGCGCAGAGCACCCTTTTCATGGATTACTTTTTCCAGCTCAACCTCACAAACGTGCTGAATAGCCGAATCTATTGTCAGAGTGATTGATTTACCTTTTAACGGTGCGGTTGTAGCCGCCGGATCGGTGTTTACCTCGTAGATAATATCCCCATCGGGTGTTTTTTCAAAGTTCACATTCTGCTCGACCTCTTCCAGCACGTCTTTTGCAGTCAATTCAATCCCTGCTGCCACGTCAGCGTCCGGATTGTAATACCCGAGAATATGCGCAGCCATTGTACCCTGAGGATACACGCGTTCGTTCTTTTTGCCGAGGCTTATTTCCCTGAGCTGGAGTTCTCGGATTTTTTTTGCTGTAGTTCTTGGAACATCCTTTTTCAAAACAATGACTTTTTCGTCACGGGCGAGTTTTTTTGCGAGCTGGCCTTTATTTACTCCTAGAATCGGCGCCAGAATTTCAGCAAGTTCGTTAGGAGTGTGGTCGTAATAGTCCTGATGTGCATAAACATCAAAGGAAGTCTTGTCAGAAGCGAGTTTTATCCCGTTTCTGTCGGTGATTGCACCCCTCATGACAAAGCTTTTTGCGCTTCTTTGACGTTTCGCCTGCCCGCGGTAGTGTTTTATATCAATAACCATCAGCAAAAAGAGGTAAACGATTATTACAAAGCAGATTATTATACAAATTATCTGCCAGAAGATGAGCTTATTATCAAACTCCTTAAATTTATCCTTATCGGTTTTATACTCCCTTACCATACTAAAAATTTTATCATAAGCCCATGTGGCGGAGCATTAATTTATGTAAACAAAAAGCCTTTTGAGAGTTCAAAAGGCTTAAATCTATATCAGACAAACAATTGGAGGAGGAGTTAAAGTTTTTATTCTACCATTCCGGCTGCAATTTCGTATTTTACGGAATCCGGAAGATTGAGTTCACCGAGTTCAGCATTAATTGCAATCAAACCGTCAGCAACAGCGTCTTCAAAGCTACCGATAAATCCGGCAATTCTTTGAGCTTGTTCGGGAGTTACGTATTTTGATACGTCATAAGTTTTTGGTGCACTAACCTTGGGGGCATTTACCATTGCGGCGTTAGCCATATAAGTTAATACGTCATCGGGTTTTACATCCGCGCCTCTTGTTTGAGCCTGTGAACCCTGTTGTTTTTCTTCTGTTTTGGATTCATCCTGAGGTTTCGGATTTGTATAATTTGTGTTTACGTTCCCTGTGTTAATGCCAATTCTGTTGATGTTGTTTGTCATAATATATTCTCCTGTTTTTTAGATGATTCTTTTGTCCACACTATCTATATCGGCATACAGTTTAATTTTCTTTAGCGATTTATCAGTTTTTTGAACTGTTTTTTACATAACTTAACAAAATACGGCTAAAATCCGCGTAATTGCTGTTGTTTGAAATATTAATTAATGTAACAAAGACTGCAAAATAGGTAAATTTTAAAAATTCAGAATTGTTATAGAGGCATAAGTGTGAAGAACAACCGTTCCAAAGCCCTGCAGCAGCGGGAAGTGCATACTTATACTGCCTGTAAAACGGCAGTTTTCCCAGAAACTAATCCTTATAAAAACCTATAACCTAACTACCAAATCCGGCTGCATCAGGAAGCCACGACCGCCTCCAAAGCGAAAGTCGGACACTACTAACCGATTATTGCCCCTGAAAAGGGGCTTTTTATTTAGCAATTTCATTTTTTTATCTAATCTAGTGTCGCCTTAGCCGATTCTTACCTCTCATCAAATATGACATTTAGTCATATTTGATTCGGCAGAGTG
>URHD01000009.1 GCA_900547585.1 uncultured bacterium
ACTAAATGTCATATTTGATGAGAGGTAAGAATCGACTAAGGCGACACTAGATTAGGAATATTTTGAACAAAAATCTTCTGCCATCGTTTATAATAATAATTACAAAAAGAAAGCGAAGGTGCGAAGATGAAAAAAACTCTGATTATTGCGGCTATATTCGCAGCGGGCGGGTTGTGCGCAAATGCAGCTGATTACACAATCCAGCAGGCAATCCCGCAGCCCGCAATCCAAAATTTGCCCTACAAATATGAGTTTGATTCCGGCTCAAACTGCAACTACATCCTTGTTCCGCCCAAAGGAAACACTTTCTCTGCCATTGCGCAGGCAATAAACAGCGACCCGTACATTATCAAAATAAACGGCGCAAAATATTACCTCGTTTTTGAAAATAAATCGGGAAATTACACATTTAAAGATATTGTCGGATATGACGACGCCCGCGAATCCATCTTCAAATCCCTAATTGCCCTGAACAGCGATTCCGATACAACAAAAATCACAGGCGCCGAGCTAAAAAAAGCAAATGTTCGACTTGTAAGGCTCCAAAATAACGGAAAACTGGCTTTCGGCGATAAATCAATGGATTTTGATGTGAACAAAATCGCCTACATTGACCTGAATTACATCAGAGAAACCCTGAATAATGGCACAATCGGCACCTGCGGTTATTTTGACGTATATATCAAAAACAATTCCGGAAAGCTTCAAAAAGTTATCGGCCAGGTAACATTTGAGGACGAAAAAGAGCTCGAAAAACTCTTTTAAAGCCGGTTATTAAGCAAAATAAAAGCAATGAGGACTTTTTTATCAAATGCGCCGGATAAAAATATTAACAATCATATTATGCATAATTTTTCTGCTGCACCCGTTAACCGCAATGGGCGCAACGGGTGTTTATGATTTCAGCGATGAGGCGCAGGAGAAGTTCAATCGCACAAACGGCGCATATTTGCCGGATAATCAGGTACAATTTCAACTCCTGACGGAAACTACAAAAAAAACTAAAAAAGTAAAACAAAAAAAGTCAAAAGCCCCCGCGCGAACCGTCCAGCAAAGCCTTCCGGAACAGAACGCATTTGCTCCGCTTGAAACTGAACCGGAATTGACATTACAATCAGGAATCGTGTACGTGCAGGCGGGCGCGGTGATTGATGCACAGCTAAATTCCGACATAAGCTCCGAAACTACCTCAAACAATGACCTTATTTCCGCGCAGTTGACCTCGGACTGGGTATTTAATGGGGTTTTGATTGCGCCCGAGGGCAGTATTATTAACGGAACCGTAACAGATGCCGACGCGTCGGGGCTTGCGATGAAAAACGGGCAAATTACCATAGATTTTCGTGAACTTTATACGCCCGATGGCCGCACAATCCCGTTAAACGCAAAAAAAGTCTCCATAAAAGTCGATACAAACCGCGCATGGAACCTGACAAAATCCATTGCAGGCGGGGCAATAATAGGAACGGGGCTTGCCGCAATCATGCTCGCTTTGACAGGTGATCCGTCTGCACTTCTGGCGGGTGCAATTGCCGGAGGCTCAATGGGCGCGCTTGCAGGCGCAACTGCAAGGGGGGAAAACGTCGAACTCCCGCAGGGAACGCCGATTCAGCTGCAATTATCCGCCCCTTTGCAGGTTGAAGCTTACCCTTTGTAAACTATTAGAAAAATCAGGTAAAATCAGGTAAAATAAATAGGATTAAAACAAAAAAAGGAATTTTTATGAACAAAAGATTAATAATTGTAGGAATCATAATACTGGTGCTGTCAGTGGTTTTACGGCTCTTATGGGGGGCGTTGAAAAATGTAAAAATCGACGACTTTAAGCCCGCAATGGTTGTTTTTGTGGTCGATTCTTCAGCGTCGAACCAAAAATCCTTGCCTGAACAGAAAAAATTCCTTAAACAAATCTGCACCTCGCTCGACCCCGAGGATCAGATAAAAATCATCAAAGTTTCGCAAGAAGCCTACCTGATTTATGAGGGAACGCCGCATAACAATTCCGGAATAACCAAAGCTACAGACGCTTTTACGCAGTACAACGAAAAAGAATACGGTACGGCTTACGGAGAGGCGCTTAAAAAGGCGTTTTCGTACGTTCTTACGGCTGAAAAGGACGGCTACACGCCTGCTATCGTAGTTCTGGGGGATTTGGAGAACGAAGGCGACATCACAAAACAGGCTGACTGGGCAAACATGGACAAAAACGTTGAAAACGTGAAAAAATATGCTCCTGACGTTGCAATGATGTTCCTCTGGGCGCACCCGCAAAAGCTTGACATGGTCAAAGAAAAGCTTAACCCCGTGCTTGGTGAAAAAAAGCTCATACTCTCGCCGGAACAAAACGCTGACAGGGCTTTGCGCAAATTCATCAACGCTCTCGGGCGCTAATTCTTCATTTCCCGATCCGCAAAATGAAAAAACCGTTTCAGGCGAAAAATAGAAAGAGGCAAAAATGACCGTAGTAATAAAATCCTTAAACAAAGAAAAAGTCTTTGAATCAAAAGAATTCATCACCGTTGGCTCCGCTCAAAATTGCGATTTTGTGCTGGAAACCGGATTTGATTTTATGCTGACCGCACAAATCAACAACGGAAAAATAATTCTGCTGAACAATTTCAAAAACCCGAGAATCCTTTTCAAAGGGCAGCCCATGGGTGAAAAACTCGAGGCAAAAGGGAATTTGAAACTGATGATAGACGGCAGCGATGAATTTCTCGGGATAAAAATCCTTGAAAATGCCTCCTCGCCGTTAGTTTCGACCATCGGACAAAAGGAATTTACCGAAGAAGACATAAAAGAGCTCTACGGAAACGACGTAAATGCTGCTACCCGCATAAAGATTGAAAGCAAAAAAGCCCAAATAGAAAAGGAAAGGATAGCAATCACCAAAGAAATTGCCTACAAAATCAACGACCTGAAAAAACGCATTTCTTTGAACTTCAAAGCGTCGGTTTTTCTTAATATTGCGCTGTTTTTGAGCTCGCTTGTGACTTCTTTCGGGGTGGCAAATTATTTGACCGGACTTCCCGTGACAGAAACGGGAAATTACATAAATCTACCAACAAATATCAAGCTTCTTGCGCTTTTCACGCTTATAACTTTCGGAATCGCGCTCGTTTTGAAACAGGGCGTATATCTGTTTTTCCAGAACAAAAGTTTTTCCACGCCTGCAACCCTCCTCGCTGAAAAATTCATGCTGGTAATTTCGGGCGTGTTTATGGTTGCGTTTTATGCAATAAACCTGATTTATTACATGAATCCCGGCGGAAAAATCGTTTTTGCGATTTTTATCTCGCTTTTCTTCATCGCTTTGACGGTTACGCTCGGAATAAGCTGCGGATACTTCAAATACGGCGCTCATGAGCTTTCTGTTGCGCTCGACAAGCACGAATACAACGAAGAATTTGAAAATGTGCTCAACGACTACCAGCTCTGGATTGAAAAATACATAAACAACCTTAGCCCCGTAAAACTCACAAATATCAAGGACAAACTATTCATGCTCCAGCTAAAAGGCGTCGGAGAAACGATTCTGGGCGTTTTAACAGCACCTTTTCTGGCTTACGGCGTGTCAAATACGCTTGCGATGTGTTTTCCTGAAGCAGCAGGCTGGATAAGGATTTCGGGCTTGAGATTCAGCCCTGTTTTTCTGGTTCTGGCGACAATGCTCATTATTTTCGCGTTTTTCGCGTTCGTTAACGCCTTCCTTTGCACAAGAAAAATTCAGGGCTCCGAGGTAATCAAAAACGACGGGTTCAGAAACTATCTGGCGCACGGAGTAGACATTTTCGGGCTCCAGAACGTCAGAAAACTTGATTTTGAAAAAACCCGCTCGCTCATTATTGGCGTTTCGATTATTTTCATCGAGTTTTCAATGAATACCTCCTACTTTATGACTGAAATCGGCGGTGATTTGCAGGGTATTTTTCTGAGCCTTATTGCCGCGCTCGTGCCTACAGCGCTGTTGATTGCTGAAACTTACATGCTGAGCAGCACAAAATACGAAATCTGGGCAAGTGACGAACTTATTTCAAAAATCGACAAAATATGAACAAATTTACATGGACAATTTTAATAGTTCTGCTAATAGCGCTGATTACGGCGTGTGCAGCAATTTTCAGGCCGCAGTTGACGGTGCGGACGTTCAACAGCGTGCCTGAAAAGGTTGTCCAAAGCGATTTTCAGCCTGCGCCTGCTCCAAAAATCCGGACTGTCAACACACAAAGCACACAAACCTCAAAAACGCAGCCCGTAAAAACAAAAATCGTCGAAAAAATTGTTCTGGTTCAAGAGCCGGCGCCCTCAAAGCCTCAAAGCACCGCAACACCTCAAAAAACCGTTCAAAATCAGCAACCGGAACAAAAAATGGTTCAAAAGACCCGACCGGAGCCTAAAACCGCTCAATCCGCACCAAAACCGGCCAAACAGCTCACCGAGGCAGAAGAAATCATAGTCTGGAACAAATGGCACAGTGATTTGCAAAACCAGATTATGCAGGACTCAAAAATTTACTCGCCGCGCGGCACGGTTTTTATGTTTTCGTTCACGGTTGACAAAAATCGCAGGGTGTCGAACATAAAAGTCTGGTCAGAAACCACAAACGCCCAGCCCGGCGACATTTACAGGATAAAAACCGTAATTTCGGGCTACCAGAATGACGCTATTCTTGAATTTCCCGCCGGAACTAAAAGAATCATCACAAACTTCAAAGGCGGATTCACCGTCAGCACAGATTCACGCTACAGCAGTCCGGAAGACTATTCCGATGTTGAAAAAGTAAAGGTAAAAAAATAAAAATGTTCAAATGCACAGATTGTTCAAAAATATATGAAAAACGCCCGGATTTTTGCGACTGCGGGAACGATACTTTTGAAAAAATAGCCGAACCGGCGCAAAAACAGGTGACTTCCGGCAAAAACAGCTTTATTTCAGAGATAAAAAACAGATTTTCACGCCTTTCATTAGAAAACAGGATTTCCTGTGCGATATTTGTGTTTTTATTGATTTTAGCGGCAATACCGTGGATGATTCCCGTAAAAACCATGCCCCAAAACCCTGACAAAAAGCCTGTTCCCGTAAAAAAGGATATTCCCCGGATTGACGCCCTGTGGAGCACGCCGCAGCCTCCGGAGGAAAAAATCGAGGAGCCGGAACCTGTTCAAGAACGCATAATCGAGGTCATAAAACAGGTTTATGTGCCTGCTCCGCAAACAAAGACAGCGCCTGCATCAAAGCCGGTTTCGACAGCGGCAAATAAGCCTGTTCAAAAGGCTGTGCAAAAGCCGGTTTCCACAAAAAATACCGCCGCAAAACCCAAAACCTCCAACAAACAGAAGAAACCCGCAAAAACCGCGCCGCAGTTGAGCGCACAGGAGAAAAAAGAGCTCGAAAATTACAAAGGAGCCCTGCGCATGGCGCTTTTTAACAACCTCAATGTGCCGTCAATTCAAGGCTCGGGCGATTGTGCGGTGGAATTTAATGTTGATTCGAGCGGAAAGCTCACAAACCGCAATTTTACCTATCAATCCGACAACAAATCGCTCAACGACGCGGTTTATTACATGTTAATGCGCGTTCCCCGCTTCAATGCCCCGCCCGCGTCCTACAAAGGTGAAAAAATCAAGCTGAGGTTCAAATTTGATAATGGGAGTATTGAAGTCAGCTTCATTTAAGCGTTTTTTGCGCTTCTGTGCCGGCATGAAGTGTATTTTTGCTTATTTTGCCTGTGTTTGGGGCGTATAGCTCGATTCGCTGCACTCATAGGCGTCGAAAAATAAATATTCCTTGCTTTTTGCTCTGGATGATTTCTTGTTTAATCAAAATACGCAATCCGGTTGATGTAAAATCCCGCCACAACTGTAAAATCAAGATGAGAAAGGTTATGGTGAATTATGAAAATTGACAACATAACTGCGGAAGATAAAAAATTTACCCTTGTTGACGTATTTGCAAACCAGCACCCCGTCATCAACTGCTGGATTCTGTTCAGTGCGGCGGCAATTGTTGCTCTGTATGCCATTACTTACGCTACGCTCTAAATTTGCGGCGTTTGTTTACGATTATGTAATATTCATGAAAAAATTCCCCTTGTCATGGTAAAATATATTGATATAGGAGAAATTTTTGTATGATTACCATAAAGGAAGTTGAACACGTTGCTAAACTGGCAAGGCTTGAGCTTACCGAAGAGGAAAAAGTAAAATTTTCCAAACAGCTCGGTGACATTCTCGACTATGCCCAGCAAATGAACGAAATCGACACAGAGGGCGTAGAGCCCATGTCACACGCAATCCCGATTGTGAACGTGATGAGAGAAGATGAGGTCGTTCATGAGTTTAGCAGGGAAGAATTGATGGCGAATGCGCCGTTGAAAGAAGACGGATTTTTTAGGGTCCCGAAAATCGGCTAACCAGCCGATTTTTTAGTATAAAATAAAAAATCTCCGGCAAAACCGGTCAACCAGCCCCTAACGGGTTGTTGAAATAAGTTAAATAGCATAAACGGCAGAAAGTGAGTTGGAATATGTCAACAAAGTATATTTTTATAACCGGTGGTGTTGTTTCATCATTGGGAAAAGGGATTGTTGCGGCGTCTTTGGGCAGATTGTTGAAATCAAGAGGATTTTCAGTCGTAATCCAGAAATTTGACCCCTACATAAACGTTGACCCCGGCACAATGAGCCCGTTTCAGCACGGCGAAGTTTTCGTGACCGACGACGGCGCTGAAACCGACCTCGATTTGGGCCACTATGAAAGATTCACCGACACAAGCCTCGGAAAAATCAACAACGTAACCTCCGGCAGCATTTACCAGACCGTTATTAAAAAAGAGCGCAAAGGCGAATACCTCGGCGCAACTGTTCAGACAATTCCGCACATCACAAACGAAATCAAGTCCAGAATCAAAAAAGCTGCCAGCCAGTTTAAGCCCGATTTTCTTATAATCGAAGTCGGCGGCACAATCGGTGATATTGAGAGCCTTCCGTTCATTGAATCCATCCGCCAGTTCCGCTCGGATGTTGGATACGGCAACAGTATTTCAATTCACGTCACTCTGGTGCCTTATTTGGGCACTTCCGGCGAATTGAAGACAAAACCCTCCCAGCACAGCGTTTCTGTTTTGAGAAGTTACGGAATTCAGCCGGAAATTCTTGTTTGCCGCACATCAAAGCCAATTCCCAAAAAAGAAAAAGAAAAACTCGCGCTTTTCTGCTCGGTTGACCCTGAAGCGGTTATTGAATGCAAAGATATGAAGTCGATTTATGAGGTTCCGCTGGCGCTGGAGGCGCAGGGGATTGCGCAGGTCGCGTTAAAACGCTTGCAGCTGCTTGACAAAAAGCCGAATCTTGATTCGTGGATAAAACTCGTTGAAAACATCAAAAATCCGACAAAAACTTTCAAAATAGCAATCGCCGGAAAGTACACAAAGCTTTCGGACGCTTATATTTCGGTTGTGGAATCCTTAAAACACGCGGGATATCTGCATAATGCACAAATCGACATAAAATGGATTGCCTCGGAAGAATGTGTGGATTACGAAAAGGCAAAAGAAGCTATGAAAGACGTTGACGGGCTTGTTGTGCCGGGCGGATTCGGTGTAAGAGGAATTGAGGGCAAATTGAACGTAATTCGTTACGCGCGTGAAAACAATGTGCCGTTTTTGGGGCTTTGTTTGGGCATGCAGTGCGCGGTTATTGAATTTGCGAGAAATGTTGCCGGTTTAAAAGACGCAAACAGCACAGAATTCGACGAAGGAACAAATTACCCCGTAATCGATATTATGCTGGAGCAAAAGAACATCGAGGGGCTCGGCGGCACAATGAGGCTCGGTCAGTACGAATGCAGACTGAAAAAAGGCTCAAAAGCCCACAAAGCTTACAAATCCGACGTTATTTATGAGCGCCACCGCCACAGATATGAAGTCAACAACGAGTACAAAAAGCAAATCGAAGACGCAGGGCTTGTATTTTCAGGGCTTTCACCGGACGGAATGCTTTGTGAAATCGTTGAATACCCGAAAAACGACTGGTTCGTGGCTTCGCAGTTCCATCCGGAGTTCAAATCCCGCCCCGAACATTCACATCCTTTATTTGCAGGATTAATTAATGCAATAAATAGTAATAAAATGAAAAAAGCGAAATAGTTTGTCAGATTAGGGCATGCCTCTTTCATGTCCCGCAAATGAATCAGGAGCAGTAATGAAAATATTAATCTCAAACGACGACGGCATAGTTGCAAACGGCATTAGAGCACTGACAGAAGCACTAAGTCAGGAACACGATGTTTATGTAATAGCGCCCGACCGCGAAAGAAGCGCTGCGGGGCATTCATTGACTCTCCATACGCCTTTGAGGGTGGAAGAATTGGAGCCAAAATTCGGCGCAAAACGCAACTGGGTTACGACAGGCACGCCCGGTGACTGTGTAAAAATCGGTTTGAGTGCGATTTTGAGCGAGGATGAAAAGCCGGATTTGGTTTTATCAGGCATAAACCATGGCCCGAACCTCGGAGCGGATATTCTCTATTCTGGAACTGTCAGCTGCGCTCTTGAGGGAGCTATGCTCGGTTATCCGGCAATTGCAACATCGCTTGCGGGGCTGCATTCAGAGCTTGAGGATTTCAAATTTGCCGCAGAGTTCATGTGCAAGTTTTTACCAAAAATTAAAGAAATAAACTTTCCGCAAAAGAGCATTTTAAACATAAATTTCCCGTCTTTGGGCGCTGATGACATTGCCGGCGTCGCAATCACAAAGCTCGGAACAAGAATGTTCACCAGCAACTATGAAAAACGTGTTGACCCCCGCGGCAAGGTTTATTACTGGCTTGCAGGCGAATTAATCGAATACGACGAAAACGACGGAACCGACATAAACGCGCTTCGCATGAACAAAATCTCAATCACGCCCATAACCTTTGAAATGACGCACAAAAGTATCATGGCTGACCTCGAAAAAGCCTTCTGCAAAGACGGCAAGTGCGATTGGTTTTGATTTTTTATATAGGGCGAAAGCCTGGTTCGGCTTTGGCACGGTTGTAGCGGTTGTTTAGGGGTACAGCCCCGTCACACGATAGATAGTGAGTAGGTTGGGGTTTCTACCCCAACAGCATTCAGCGAGGGAGAATAATTAAGAATAAAATAGCAATTTTTTTTATTTTCATGTTTTGTAAGAGTAAAATTTACAAAATAAGGAAGAAAAAAAATGAGCACCTCTCTCAAAAATGCCCAACTTGTTAAAAAAATCCCCGGCGTATCAGAAACTTACATAAAAAAACTTAAAACCTCAGAAATCTTGGTTAAAAAGAATCCTAAAGGAGAATCAGTTTCTGAATTAAGAAAATACAATGACGGCAGATACAGATTTGTAGAGTTCAAAGATGGAAAACCGGCGTTCAGCATTGAAAATGACCCCGAAATCGGTGCAAGACACTATTATAAAGTCGGCGCAAAGGGTGTAAAAACCAAGGAAAAAACCTTATACAACGGCTTGAAAGGAATTTTCAACTGGTACATGGACTTTTATAACGAAGCGGGCCAAAGAATCAAACAGATTATAAGATAATCATTTTGAAAACGCCTGGAATTCTTTTATAAAATCGTCCAAAACCGCACATATCCTGTCACCATCGAGCTCTTTCAGCCCGAAACTGGTTTTGCGCCTGCGCGTTTCAAACCCGTTATCATGCGTTATATCAATATTTATGGCAGCATAGGCAGGATAAGTTACGCGGAACATGCTCTTACAATTTTCGTTTGTTAGCGAAAAAATGCTCTCGTTTTCGTCAATTTTCTGGTTTACGCTGGTTTTAAACAGCTTTTCTTCAATAATTTTCTGCGTTCTGTAAAAAACAGGCGAAACTTCGCTTTCGTATTTTTTCAGGAAGTTTTGCTTGAAAGAATTGAAGTTTTTGTAAGATTCGTTGGTTTCTTCGGATTTTCGGGCGGTGATTTGCGAATAAATTACAAACGAATTCTCTTTTAAAAGCGCGTCAGAGAGTGCTTTGTTGGCATTTTCTTCCATCTGGTCAAAAGAACTGCTTTGATAAATTCCGGCACTGATGGAAACGTCGTCGGGAAGCTTCTTTTCGATTTTTTTGAGAATTTTAACCACAATCCCCGCACTCGTGTCAGGGAACCAGATATAAAGTTTGAAATCCCCTGAAAAACCTAATATATCCGTTTTTCTAAGGCATTTTTTTGCTGTTCTGGCAAGGATTTCCGGCGTAAGCTTAGCACGCGATGCCACATCCGGTGCAACTACCGCCAGCGTTCCTGATGAACGTTTGCTTTCTTCTTTAAGGATTGTGTAGGTGTAATTTTTTGTGTAAATTCCGGTTTTTTTGTCGAGAATATTCAAATTTGAAAGGATTTGTGTTTTTTTGCGTGCCGCCTGAATGTTGCCTTTTTTGCGAAAAGCCCACAAAACGCGCACCGTAAACTCCGAATCTGTCGCAGAAAAGGTCAAAAAGTCAGTAATTCCGCCTTCAAAAGCCAAACACAAAAGCTCCTCGTCAACCTTTTCAAAAATCAATATAATCGAGCTGCAATCCAGCGCCGGCGTGGCTTTTACTTTTTTCAAAAACTCAAAAAATTCATTCTGATTGAACCTTATGTCATAAAAAATTACCTGCGGGGTGTGCAATTTTACGTTTTCGTAGCAGTTTTCGTACCCGATATGCACAAATTTGTCCGCAGCACGGGAAAACATCAGCTTTTCTCTGACGAACGCAGCTGCTTTTTCACTTTTTGAAATAAAAAATACGGAATTTTCGGGTTTCATATTGTTATTTTATCGCAAAAGTAATTGTTTGAGCGTTAAAAGTCAAAGTGGTTTATTTGGAGTGACTATGGAGGAGGGCTTTAAAAGTCTGCGAATCATACATTTTACGCGAAATGCCCGGGGGAATCGGAACGGAAAGGAGAAATCTCCCTATTCTTACGCAAAAACAAAATTACCTACTGCGGATACCGCGAAGTAGCACAAATCAACATTTGCGCAAGCTTATCCGCGCCCTCAAATTCCCTTTGTTTCAAAATTTCCGCTGCAGCCTGAACATCATAGGGTACAAGTCTATGACTGATTTCAAAAGCCCCATCATTTACTTCAAGAATCACAAAACAAGACTTCGGCTCCTGCGAAAAGGGGCGTCCAACACTTCCAACATTCACAACTGTCTGTTTTGTGTTTGTTTGATAACCGCACGGAACGTGGGTATGACCGCAAAAAATCAAATCCGCTTTAGTGGGCGCAATCATTTCTTCCACTTCTTCAATGGTCAAATCCGGAAAAATATTTTCGTTATTTTTTCTTGGTGAACCATGTACGAGCAGGATTTTAACCCCATCAATTTCGAGCTCTCTTTGGACGGGGAGCCCCCTTAAAAACTCTTTTTGCACCTCCGAAACCTCAACAGCATCGCATTCTAAGGCATGTGCCATGACCGGATTGTTTTCTTCGAGCACGTGGAGCATTTGATTATCACAATTTGCAATCATCTCATCGGTATTACCTTGAATAAGCACAAAATCGCACTCTTTCATCAAATCACGAATTTTATCAATAGTCTTTGACGGCTCGGGCCCTGCCATTGCCAAATCACCGAGGCAAAAGATTTTTTCGCATTTTTCCTGCTTTATTTCTTTTAAAACAGCGCCCAGCGCCTGCATGTTGCCGTGAATATCCGAAATTACCGCGATTTTCATATAAAAAACTCCTTTTTTATAATATTTTATCACGGGAATTTAGGTTATAATATATTAATAAAAATCAAAGAGGAGAAACCATGAACAAATTTTTTAAACTTCTTGCGCCCGTGCTGCTGATTTTCGCTGTTTTAGCGGGTTTTAACTTTTCAAAAGTGAGCGCAAAAGCGCCGGAAGATATGTGGTGCGGCACTTTTCAGCTTGTCTGGAACGAATTGATGGATAAAATCGTCAAAGGTCCGGTTGAATTCATCGGTGGAAACCCGCCCATAGCAAACGAACTTAACAAACAGAACTTCAAAAAAGACATGCTCTCCGACAAATCCTACTATGTTGTTCTCGGCAAAAAATCACCTGCTTTAAAAAGAAAAATCGAATGGAATATCTGGTGGAAATTCCGTGAAAAAAGCGATATTTTAGACAAATTCGACTGGGAAAAAACAAAAGACGCATATTTTATCTATGCAATGCTTGTGAAAAACTTTGAGTTCCCTACGCCCTTTAAAAAGCTGGCAGACGCTCCGTTCAACGGTTCTGTTGAAAAATACAAATTCTTCGGCGTAAAATCGAACGCACCTGAAAACCTCAAACAAAATATCACTGTTCTTTTCTACAATTCACCCTCTGACTACGCTGTCAGCCTCAAAACCAAAAACAGCGAGGACGTAATCCTTTACAGAACCGATTCTGACAACAATTTCACCACGCTTTACAAAGAAGTCCAATCAAAAACTAAAAAAGACGAAAAATTTGAGGACATTGACTCTTTGAAAGTGCCGTTTATCAAGGTTGATAAAGAATTCAGCTACGACGAACTCACAAACCGTGAAATCAAAAACACTGACCGCCTCTACATCGCCAAAGCAATCCAGACAATCAAATTCGACATGGATAACAAAGGCGGAAAACTCAAAAGCGAGGCAGCAATGGATATTATGAAAATGTCTATGCCGGTAAAACCCGCCCGCAGCTTTGATTTTGACAAAAAATTCTACCTGTTTATGAAAGAAAGCAGCAAATCTCAGCCGTATTTTGCACTCAAGGTCCAAAACGAGGATTATCTGGTGAAATAATGAAGAAAATCGCTGCTCTGGCAATATTTTTCATAATGTTTTGCGTTTCCTCTCCTTTTTCATACGGGGAGGAGGCTCAAATCCCTGTGTGGGAAGAATTTTGCCCGAAAGAATTTCTTAATGCAAAAATCCTTACCCGCGAAGAATACTGCGCAAAATTCCCCTCCCTCCTGCCCCCGTTGAACTCCACAATCAAGGAATACAACGAAACTGTCCAATACTGGCTCGATAGAAAAGTGCATTTTGACGAATATTTGAAGACCTGCAGCGCACTGCCTGAAAAAGCAAGGGGCGTGTGCTATTCAAAGCTTGAAGAATCGCAAATTGCAGAGAATAAAAGCTGGAAAAATCGTGAAAAAACGAGGCAGAAAAAGGATAGTGAGAACGCAAACCGCTTGAGAACCAACGAAATGCAACGTTTAAATAATCAAATGCGGCAGTTTAATCCGATGTATTAAACTAAACTGTCATACTTTGTCAATCAAGTTCAGGGGGACAGTCTAATGAAATCCTACTTTTGAACACCCTTTTCATTAAAAAACCTATAGACCGCATTAGCAGCGCGTTTTCCGATTTTTACGGCTAGTTCTTCAGCGGAGGTTTGCGAGATTTTTCGTACATTTTTGAACTCATGCAGCAAAATATCTCGATTTTTCGCTGAAAGCCCCTTGATTTCGTCCAGAATCGACTTTGTAGCGCTTTTCTGGCGCAGGTTCCGGTGGTACGTGATGGCAAAACGGTGCGCCTCGTCCCTTATCCGCTGGAAAAAGTATAGCGCAGGCGAATTTATCGGAAAAATGACAGGTTGTGATTGATGGGGCTTGAAAACCTCCTCGAGCCGCTTTGCCAGCGAAACAACGTCTTGATTCTCCATCCCTATTTTCTCAAAAACTTCCATAACCGAGGACAGTTGCCCTTTTCCGCCGTCAATAATGATTAAATCAGGCATTGGGAGCGTTTCTGACAGTTTGCCCGTGTAGCGGCGCTCCACAACCTCTTTCATGGACTGAAAATCATCCGGCTTTGATTCTGTAGAGCGAACTTTGAACTTGCGGTATTTGGATTTTTTCGGCATGCCGTTTTCAAAAGTCACCATTGAAGCGACCGTGTTTGTTCCTTGAATATGAGAAATATCAAAACATTCCACGATGTAGGGGAATTTTTTCAAGCCCAGTTTTTCCTGAATGTAGGAGCCTACCTCGTTGTAATCGCGCTGGATTTCGGTCAATTTTTCGAGTTTGATTTTTTCAAAGAAGAATTTTGCGTTTTTGCAGGCAAGATTTATCAGCTCAAGGTTTCGTTTTGTCGGTCTGCTGTCGAATTTGACATTTTTGCCGGTTTTTTGCGAAAGCCATTTTGTGTAAAGCTCAATTTCATCCTTTTCCAGCAGGTCGGGAATCAGAATGACCGCAGGGATTTCCAACTCTGAGCTCATAGCGTAGTATTCTTTTAAAAATGTCGATAAAACCTCATTTTCGCCTGAAAGTGCAAGGTTTGAGAACTGAAAATCTTTTTTATCAGTCAAACGCCCCTGACGAATCTGCAAAAGCGACACAACATGCAGATTTCCCTCGCAAAACAGGGCGATAATGTCCTGATTTATATTCGTATTCTCGGAAACGACTTTCTGGCGCTCCATTGTTTTTTGTACGTCAAAATAACTGTCACGGTAGCGCGCAGCCTTTTCATAGTCCTGATTTGCAGCGTATTTTTCCATCTCGACGCGCAGACGGTTGATTAATTCCTGCTGTTTTCCGGTCAAAAACAGCTCAACGCCTTTTAAAATGTTTTTGTACTCCTCGGGCGTCACTAGCCGCTGGCATGGCGCAGAACAGCGCCCTATTTGATAATACAGGCATGGCCGGTCTTTGAATTTCGGGGTTTTGCATTGTTTTAGCGGAAAAAGTTTTTTCAAAAGATCGAGCGTCGAATACATTGCCCTCGAATCCGTGTATGGCCCGAAATATTTTCCCTTAATCTTGTTAACATTGGCTTTTCGGGTCACGATTATACGCGGATACTCTTCGTCCGTGATGACAAAGTACGGAAACTTCTTATCGTCCTTTAAAAGTACGTTGTACTTGGGTTTGTGCTTTTTTATGAGGTGGGATTCAAGAATCAGCGCCTCGACTTCGGTGTCCGTTATAATAAACTGGATTTTTCGGATTTGCGGAACCATAATTCGCAGTTTCGGCGAATCATGGTGCTTGTTAAAGTAGCTGTGGACGCGTTTTTTCAGGTTTTTTGCTTTTCCGACGTAAATAATTTCGCCGTTTTCGTCAAAAAACTGGTAAGAGCCGCTTAATTCGGGCAAAATCGACAATGTCTGCTGAACTTCATCCATGGACGTTATTCCACCTCTAAAACCCACCGCTCAAGCACATCGGGCGCCAAATCCTCCAAAAAACGCGACGGCTTTGACAAAACCATCCCCGTGGCATGGTCGTACATGTCAATCGGGTAGGTTATGTGCAAATAAGTCTTTGCGCGGGTCGCTGCAACGTACATCAGGCGTAATTCTTCGTCGAGTTCTTCGGGCGAATTGAACGAAAATACCGACGGAAACCGCCCGTCAACCGCTCCGATTATGAAAACAGCCTTCCATTCAAGGCCTTTTGCGCTGTGAATGGTCGAAACGGTCAAACATTCGTCCTTTTGCGCCCCGTCAACGTCGCTAACCGAAGAATCAGGCGGCTCAAGCGCCAAATCGCTCAAAAAGTCCTCAAGATTGTTATAACCCTCCGCAAGATAAAGAAAATGCTCCAAATCCTTTTGCCGCCTGGTATAATCGTCATATTTCCCCGTCAAAATCGGGTAATAATACTCCAAAATCCGTTCAACAATCTGCGCAGGCTTAAAAATCTCTTTTCTTGCCTCTTCGACCGTTAAAAACAGGCGTTTTATGCTGTCAGAGCATTTTGCGGGCAGAGCGGGGGAGCCGTTTGCAGCCGGTGCGGTCAAAACCGGTAAAAGCTTTGCAGCTGTTTGTGTTCCGACCCCGTCGAGCAGCAAAAGTATGCGATTCAGGCTGATTACGTCCGTCGGGTTCAAAATAACCCGCAAATACGCGATAATATCCTTAACATGTGCAGTTTCAATGAATTTCAGCCCGCCGAACTTGCGATAAGGGATGGATTTTTTCGCCAGTTCAATTTCAAGATTGTACGTCATGCGCGCGCTTCGCGCCAGAACAGCAATATCATCAAGCGAAATGTCCTCCTCTTGAAGCTCCAAAATCCTCTGGCAAATAAATTCCGCCTCGGTTTGCATATCCTTTGTGCAAATCAACGCTGGAATTTCAGGCGATTCAATCGTCGAAAACAGCGTTTTTGTGTACTTTTCTTTAGCTTTTTTAATGATTTCATTGGTCAAATTCAGGATATTTTTCGAGCTGCGGTAGTTTTGTTCAAGTTTTATGATTTTTGTGTCGGGGAAAATGTGCGGAAATTCCATAATATTGCGGAAATTCGCCCCCCTGAACGAATAAATGCTCTGCGAATCATCGCCCACAGCCATGACATTTCCGTGTTCAGATGCAAGAAGCCTTATAATATCCGCCTGAAGCGAGTTTGTATCCTGATATTCGTCGATTAAAATGTATTTGTATTGATTCGAAATCTTTTTTCGCAGCTCCTCGTTCGAGCTCAAGAGCGTTTTCAGATACAAAAGCAGGTCGTCGTAGTCGAGCAGGCTGTTTTTGCGCTTGTAGGTCGCATATTCGCGCGAAATTTCGTTGATTTTCTCCGTACAGTGCTCAAACTGTCGATATTCCTGCTCTATTACCGCTTGCGCAGCCATGTTTTTGTTGATTGCTTTTGAATAAATGTCCAGAATCGTGCCTTTTCGCGGAAAGCGCTTTTCGCCTTTGTCGATAATCTGCCCTCTAATGTGGTTTATGACGTCTTCGGCGTCGGAGCGGTCGATTATGGTGAAATTGCTTTTTAAATCGAGAAAATTTGAATATTTCCTCAAAATCGCGTTTGCAAACGAGTGAAAAGTGCCGCCTGCGACCTTTTCGCACCTTGAATCCAGAATCATGACCGCACGGTTAAGCATTTCATCCGCTGCCTTTTTTGTAAATGTCAAAAGCAGGATATTTTCAGGCGCAACGCCGCTTTCGATGAGCCTTGCAACTCGGTAGGTCAGGGTTTTTGTTTTTCCCGAGCCCGCCCCCGCAATTACCAGCACAGCGCCTTTGTCAAACTTCACCGCCTCAAGCTGCGCGGGATTGAGTTCTTTTTCGTAGCCGATTTTATAAACCGCTTCGGTCTGTTGTTTTCGTAAAACGTATTTTTTTACGGGTGTAATCTCTTGCATAATGATATTATGCGTCAATTTTGCGGCCTGTGCAAATTTTTATTTTTATGTAGTTTTGGTGGGAACCGCCGTGAAAGTTAAAAAAGTTTATTTCAAAAACTATGCCAGGCTATTCCCACCCTACACAATAAATTTCCCAAAATTTTGGTGGGAACCTCTGTAAAAATTGAAAAAGTTTATTTTAAATCCATACCGGGCTATTCCAACCCTGCAAACTACAAACAAAAATTTCCCAAAGTAGGGTGGGAATAACGTAGTGGTTCCCACCGCAAGTTTTTACAGGGCTATGTGTGAATCTGGGAAAAATTACAAAAAAGCGGGGCAAAATTACCCCGCCAAAATGGTTTTCGATTAAAATCCACCATCGCTAAGACAATAGTGGCCGTCCTCGAGGTCATATTTATCATGGACTTCGCACTGCGTGCAAAGGCAGCCTTTGTTGTCGTCGATACAGCGGCTTTTTGTGTATGCGCAGAACAGATTTTCAAGGCTGTCTGTGTTTTCGATTCCTTTTAGTTCTTCTATTATGTTGTGGGGCATTTCTTTGATTTTGCATGAGGTTGTGTAAGACGGGCAGCTCATGCATTTGCACATTTTCAGGTTTTCCTGGGTTTTGGCAACTATACTCATTTTTATTCTCCTTTTATGTTTAATTCTTCCATCATTTCTTCGACTTCTTTTGCTCCGTCAGCGTAATGTTTTGATTCTTCGGGGCAAAGATGAATAAGAAGCTTCAAAAGCTCGCCGGCATGGACTCTTTCTTCGTCGGCAATGTCCAAAACGACCTTTTTAACAAGCTCATTATCCGTAGCTTCCGCAACCTGCTGGTATAGCTGGGTTGCTTCGTATTCCGCTGCGATATTAAAGCGGATTGCTCTTATAATTTCTTCTTCAGAGAGTTTTTTGTCGCAGTTTTTAACATTACAACTGCTGGAAAAATTGGGCATAATGTTCCTCCTTAATTTTTAATGATTTTAAACGGTATTTTTGCGCAAATGAATTGAATATGCGGGCTAGCAACAGCGGTTTTGAAGAAGTTATTAAAAAGAGAGTTTTTTAATAAATTGTCCGAGAAAAATTCGTGATAAGGAACGAAGTGACGTGAACGAATTTTTTGAGTGACGATTAGAAAAGGTGAGCCTTGGGCGGTTCGCGTAGGCGAATCGACTAAGGCGACACTAGATTAGATTCAAATCCTCGCCTGCTGGAGCGGGCATTCGTAACGTGACATTTAGTCACATTCCGAACGGAGTCCTTGCCCAATATAAAAAATTTGTATAAATTTTTTTATGCTTGTATAATTAAAACAAGATTTATAAATAAAGGTGGATAAATATGACAGTATTAGCAGAGAATGAGGGTTTAATAACTCAAATTATCGGACCGGTAATCGACGTTGAGTTTCAGGCAGGCAACCTCCCTGAAATCTATGACGCATTAGAAATTTATACGGAAGACGGAACAAAAACCGTTGCAGAAGTTCAACAGCTTCTGGGCGAAAATAAGGTTCGCTCGGTTGCAATGTCTTCAACGGACGGTCTTCAAAGAGGCATGAAAGCCATAAATACAAAAAATCCGATTGAAATCCCCGTAGGAAAAGAAATTCTCGGCAGAATCCTCAACGTTCTCGGCGAACCTGTTGACGAAATGGGCGAAATCAACACAGAAACAAAACTCCCCATCCACAGACCCTCACCGAAGCTCGTTGACCAGAATACAAACGTTGAAATCTTAGAAACCGGTATTAAAGCAATCGATTTGCTTCAACCTTATCAAAAAGGCGGAAAAATCGGGCTTTTCGGCGGTGCAGGCGTAGGTAAAACCGTTTTGATTATGGAACTTATCCACAACATCGCCTCCGAGCACTCGGGCGTGTCTGTTTTCGGCGGCGTAGGCGAAAGAACACGTGAGGGTAACGACCTTTGGAACGAAATGAAAGAATCCGGCGTACTCGATAAAGTTGCCCTGATTTACGGTCAGATGAACGAACCCCCGGGAGCCAGAATGAGAGTGGGCCTTTCAGCTCTTACAGCGGCTGAATACTACCGTGATTTCTCAAAACAGGACGTTTTGTTGTTCGTTGACAACATTTTCCGTTTTGTACAGGCAGGTTCAGAGGTTTCAGCGCTTCTCGGGCGTATGCCGTCAGCAGTAGGTTACCAGCCGACCCTCGCAAACGAAATGGGTGAGCTGCAAGAACGTATTACTTCAACAAAAGACGGCTCAATCACCTCTGTTCAGGCGATTTACGTGCCTGCAGACGACCTGACCGACCCTGCTCCGGCAACAACATTCTCTCACCTTGATGCTTCGACCGTATTGTCACGTCAGATTGCGTCTTTGGGTATTTATCCGGCAGTTGACCCGTTGGCTTCTAACAGCCGCGTGCTTGACCCGCAGGTTATCGGCGAAGAACACTACAGCGTTGCAAGGAGAGTGCTTGAAGTTCTTCAAAAATACAAAGATTTGCAGGATATCATCGCAATTCTCGGTATGGACGAGCTTTCTGAAGAAGATAAAGAAACCGTCAACCGTGCAAGAAAAATCCAGAGATTCCTTTCGCAGCCGTTCTTCGTTGCAGAACAGTTCTCCGGAATTCCGGGCAAATACGTAAAACTCGAAGATTCAATCAAAGGTTTCAAAGAAATTCTCGACGGAAAACACGACGATTTGCCCGAACAGGCGTTCTACATGGTCGGTACGATTGAAGAAGCCGTGAAAAAAGCCGAGGAAATGAAAGCGTGAGCCGGAGTGCAGCCCCGGCGAAGCTGACGTAGGTCAGCGCTATAGGGGCGGAACTTAATATCAGCGACGTTGTGAAAGAAACGAAGTTTCTTTAACGAACAAATTTCTGAAAGAAATTTGACAGGAGCCCAAAAATGTCAAAAAAAATAAACCTAAAAATAATAACTCACGAAAACGAAGTCTTTAACGAAGATGTCGATGCGATTTATTCAAAAGGCGTTGACGGCGAGTTCGGGATTCTGCCCGACCACATTCCCTTTATGAGCGCGCTCGATATCGGGGTAACAAGGGTTGAAAAAGACGGAAAAATCGAATCCATGACCACAATGGGCGGAATTTTCCAGTTTAAAGACAATCAGGCTCTTATTCTCACCGATACGGCGGAAAAAGGCTCGGATATTGACGTTACAAGGGCAAAAGAAGCAAAATCCCGCGCCGAAGCCCGCCTTGGCTCGCATGATGTCGAAATTGACAACGCACGTGCTCAGATTGCGCTCGCAAAAGCTTTGGCGAGATTAAAAGCAGCGCTGAAAGACTAATTTGTCGTAGGACGCTTTATCCTCACGGGCAAAGGGTCGGAATATCCGTTTTATTGACCTGCCGAAGCAATTTTGAGGCATTTTGGATTGATTTTTGGGAGAATTTCTCTTTTTAATCAACTCTCACCCATTTTTCTAATGTTTGCAAGGCTCACATCAAAAAATTGCTCTCTCCCGCTCATGCAGGCGAGGGCAAAGATTAATATTCCCACATTTATGGCATGGATTAGGGCGCGATTTTGCTTCATGAGATAAAATATTAAACAATTGTAAAATTTTTGTTACCTTTTTTTATTTTTTTGTGTATAATTAGCAAATAATTCTTTTCTTAGAGTTTAAGCATGCACACAGATTGCATGAGCCAAACAAATTATGATAATTAATAACACAACACTACATTCCACATATAAGGGTGCACACCCCAACAGTCCGAGGTTTAAAGGGCCGGATGAGCACGGGCGAGTGTACAGCGGAGTGAGCCAGAATAAGACTGTGCAAGAGTGTGAGAAAATTAATGTGAATAAAAGTGCGAACAAAACGACCGCCGGAGAAAATCCGAGCGGTCGTTTGAGTTTTAAAGGCGGCGCTCAATTTGGAACAAAAATTGCTGAAGGGCTCGCGAAAAACGGCGCATTTAATAAGTTTTTAGATGTAATTTCTTCAAATACTCTGATTGCAGACGGAATTATTGCATTATTTTTGACTTCGGTGCTGCGCCCGTTGTCGATTTTCATCATTCCTGCAAAAGATGAAAATGAGAAAAAGAAAAACAACTCTCAGGTTGCTCATTCTATCTCAACAGGTATTCTCGGGCTGGGCATGACGCTTGCCGTAGCCGAACCTTTAAAACGCGGCGTAATGAAAGTTATCAAAAACCCCGCAAAATACATGAAAACCGACGGTGCATACACAAAAGAGCGTGTTTTCAAAGAAACTGCAACAAGACTTCCCCAGCCGATTTTCTTGCCGGTGCGTGCGGCATTGACAATTGCGATTATCAAGCCGATTCTTAAAGCGCTCGGGCTTAACAAGCCGGAACAGGCGCTTCCGCCCGAAACACAAGCAAAAATCGAATACTCCATGATGAGTTTTAAAGGCGTTGAAACAAACAAAGCATTCCAGAACTTTGCCGGAGTTGCGACTGCGATGGCTGCGGGCAAAATTGCGTCGGAAAATATAAATAAATCGAAAAATTTCGAAGCAAATCCTTCGTTTAAAGGTGCAGGTGCGGTTGTTACCGAGGGAATTGCAAAAGGCGTCGGAAAAATCGCCGACAAAAAAGGATTCAGAAACTTTGTTGAATGGCTTGGCAAAAAAGACCAGTGGTTCCCGCATTTGATTGCGGCTGAAAGCCTTTTGTTGTCAGGATTTTACATGCAGCAGACAGCGGCTTCCAAAAGAATCGAAAAAGACCAGAAACCTGCTATGATTATCAATCAGGGCATTACCGCACTTGCTTGTACTGCCGGCGCGTATATGATTGATGGCAAAGTCAATAACATGCTTGATAAATTTAAGGGTGTTTACAAACGCGTGAACCCACAAATGGAGCAGAAATTGCTTGATAAACGCCTTGGCGCAATCCGCCTTTTGGGCCCGCTGGTGATTTTTACAACGATTTACAGATTCGTCGGGCCTGTTATTTTGACGCCGGTTGCAAATTATATCAGCGAAAAGATTCAGAAAAAGAATTAATTAGAGCTCTTGACCGGCTACGCCGGAGATTCCCAGTCAGGGCCGGGAATGACATCCAGATTGGAGCCTCCAGGGGCGGGTGAGAGGTCAACCGGCGTTTTTACAGATGTGGGTTATCTCATCGGCCGGACGCTGTTGGGCTGAAAGACGGAAAAGGCGCTTCGCGGCTCACAATGTGTTATGACAAAAACGGCAAGATAATCACCAAAATAACCAACGTAACAAAATATAACAGCGATAAATGTATAATTCAGACCTCAGAAGAACTCTATGACATGAAAGGGCAGCTGATGGCAACAAGAACTTACAAACATGCTCCCAATAAAACCGACACTTTTGCGGTTTTGCAGGATACGGAAACCGTTCTTTCGGAAAATTACAAATTTCTTGATGGTGAAAGCGAAATTGACTCTGTTTTTGAAATGTTCAACGGAATGAGGGTTAAATCCGAATATCAGCGCCTGAGAGACCTGAAATAGCCGTTTGCCTGACAAACTGTTGATTATTTTTATTAATTTACCCGTAAATTTGCGATTCAGGGCTGAGGACAGTTTTTTTTCACGAACAAATCCGCTGTTTTCATTGTCCAGACGGAAATTCCGTACTTTTTTGCAACAGAGTTTACACGGGCGAGATATTTCTGGTCTTTTTGCGGGTTTTCCATAATCAGCACTATTCCGGGGGTTTTTCCGGTTACAATCGAATAATAGAGCGCCTGACCGATGGATTCTGCCCATTTTGCTGCAAAGTCGAATTCAATTGCATGCGTTTTTGTCAGGCAGTCCACCCTTGCTTTATCAAAAAGGATAACTTCCTGACTTCCGCCGTTTATTTTGCACCAGTGCTGCTGGTAGGTTTTTTCGGGATAGCAATGCGCGCCAAACGCGCAAAGTCCTGCCGCGTAAAAACACAGCAATGTCATAAATCTCTTCATGTTACACCATTTTTATCGGTTCAATAATACTAAAATACGCTTTCTGTGCCTATTACACAGTCGGGTATTTTATATTACCCACCCGGGTAGTTTTTATTTGCACACCGGAGGTTTTTGATAGAAAATAATTGTAAGAGCAGCCGGATAATCGCGCAAACCATCGATTTGTGAGGAAAGTCCGGGCATCCGAGGACAAATCGCCGGATAACGTCCGGTGCGGGCGACCGCGAGGATAGTGCCACAGAGATACACCGCCTATGTGCGCAAGCGCAGGTAAGGGTGCAATAGTGAGGTAAGAGCTCACTGGCGGTATTGAGAAATACCGTTCAGGTAAACCCCGATTGGATGCAAGATTGAACTAAAGGTTAAGGCTGTCCGCCGTCTTTTAACAAATCGCTAAAGCTCACGGGTAACCGTGCGCGCAGACAGATGATTATCTAAAACAGAACCCGGCTTACGGGCTGCTCTTTTTTTCTTTTTTATATAGGGCGGAAGATTCATCCAATTTTGTCACGATTATAGTGTTTGTTTAGGGGCACAGCCCCGTCACACGATTGTTAGGGGGTTTTCAGGGGGCGGAAGAGTGGGAATAATTTAGTGGTTTTCAGCGCAAGAGAGTATATTAGTATAAAAACCCCAACCTGCGATTTAACACTACCAAAAAAACCTAAAATTGTTGTATAATAGACGCACGCACCAACGCAGGATTAAAGGAAAAACTATGAGAAGCGACAACGTAAAAAAAGGCATCCACAGAGCTCCGCACAGAGCACTTTTGTACGCAACAGGCGTGTCAAAAGAAGGCATGAAACGCCCGTTCATCGGGATTGCAAGCTCTTTTTCCGACCTCGTGCCAGGACATGCCGGAATGCGCGATTTGGAGCGCCAGATTGAAAAAGGAATCCATTCTGGTGGCGGTCAGGCTTTCATTTTCGGTGTTCCTGCCGTTTGTGACGGAATTGCAATGGGGCATGAGGGGATGAAATATTCTTTGCCGTCACGCGACCTGATTGCGGATTGCGTTGAAACCGTTGCGTCAGCTCATCAACTCGACGGACTTGTGCTTTTAACGAACTGCGACAAAATCACACCGGGCATGCTTATTGCCGCAATGAGGCTGAATATCCCCGCAATAGTTGTTACTGCGGGCCCGATGATGGACGGTTGCAGCAAAAATGAAGTTTTAACAATGATTCGCGGCTCTTTTGAAGCAATCGGGAAATTTTCAAACGGCGAAATTACAAAAGAACGCCTCACCGAGCTCGAAGACGAATGCTGTCCGGGTGCAGGCGCCTGTCAGGGGCTTTATACGGCGAACACAATGGCGTGCCTCACGGAGGTTATGGGCATGAGCCTGCCGTTTTGCGCTACTGCCGCGGCTGTTTCCGCTAAAAAACGCCAGATTGCCTTTGAATCAGGGCTAAAAATCGTTGAACTGGTTGAAAAAAATATTACCCCCTCAAAAATTATCACAAGAGATTCAATGAGAAACGCAATCGCAGCTGATATGGCGCTCGGCGGGTCAACAAACACGATTTTGCACCTGCTTGCGATTGCAAATTCGGGCGAAATCGAGCTTTCTTTGGACGATTTTGACGAATTAAGCCACAAAATCCCTCAGATTATAAAACTCGACCCCTCCGCGCTTCCGACAATGACGGATTTGCACAATGCAGGCGGAATTCCCGCTGTACTCAAGACGATGTGGGGTCATACCGGCGAACTAAAAGACACAAAGGGCGTTTCGGGCTTGAAAATCAGCGAAATCGCAAAAATGGCGTGGGCTGACAACAATGTCATCAAAACCCTTGAAAATCCGATTACCTCAAACCCCGGTCTGGCGGTTCTTTACGGAAATCTCGCGCCTGAGGGCTCGGTAATAAAAATTTCCGGCGTTTCGCCTGATTGCCTGACTTTTGAGGGCAGGGCAAAGGTCTTCACCTCTGAAGAAGCAGCAATGGAGGCGATTGACAGGAATAAAATCGCTGCGGGTGATGTTGTGGTAATCACTTATGAGGGCCCGAAAGGCGGCCCGGGCATGCGCGAGATGCTTGCGCCGACTTCGATGATTGTCGGAAAGGGGCTTGGCGAAAAAGTTGCGCTTATCACAGACGGGCGTTTTTCTGGCGGAACGCGCGGGCTCTGTATCGGGCATATTTGTCCGGAAGCCGCGATGGGCGGGCTCATCGGGCTTGTTAAGGACGGCGATTTGATAAAAATCAACATTCCGGAGCGGAAAATTGAGCTTTGCGTAGATGAAGCGGAGATTTCCGCAAGAAAAGCGCAGTTTAAAGCGCCGGAACCGAAAGAAAACAAAGGCTGGCTTTCAAAGTATGCTAAAATAGTACAGAGCGCCAGCACAGGGGCGGTTACGAAGTAGAGGCTCCCTGACGGCGGGCACTGCGGGTTAATTTTCCTGCAAACGACCCTCGCTCAATGAGGGAGTAGGTTGGGCTTTTAGCCCAACAGCGCCAGACGTCGGAAGCTGTTGGGGTAGAAACCCCAACCTACGACTTAACCGTTGGTTGACCCCTCACCCGCTCCTACGGGTCACCTTCTTCCCGGTGAGAGGGATAATAATTCCAAAATACATAGTCCAACCTACTCTTACCCGTTGGCAAATTAAAAAGAAAAGGATAAATTTATGTCAGGACACTCAAAATGGTCAACAATTAAACACAAAAAAGCGAAAGTCGATGCACAAAGAGGCGTGGCTTTTCAGAAATTCTCGATGGAAATCATCGTAGCGTCAAAACTCGGCGGGCCGGATCCGTCTGCGAACTTCCGTTTAAGAACAGCGATTGAAAAAGCAAAAGCAGCCGGACTTCCGAACGACAACATAAAACGTGCAATTGAAAAGGGCTCCGGACAGGGCGCTTCTGAGAATTATGAAGAACTTGTCTATGAGGGTTACGGCCCGGGCGGTGCGGCAATCATTGTCGAAGCCATGACCGACAACAGAAACCGCACTGCTGGCGATTTGAGAAGTAATTTCACGAAGTTTGGCGGAAATATGGGCGAAACCGGCTGCGTGGGCTGGATGTTCAAGCAAGCCGGCGTTATTACCTTTGATAAAGAGGGTACAAACTACGAAAAGCTGTTTGAAGAAGCGATAAACGCCGGTGCAGAGGACTTTTTGGATGAAGAAGACGAATACAAGGTAATTACCGCGGTAGAAAACTTCCAGATTGTGACAGAATCGCTTGAAAAATTAGGGTTCAAACACAAATCCGCAGAGCTTTCCAGACTTCCCGAAAACACAATCGAAGTGACAGACCCCGCCGTCGCAACCAGCCTTTTGAAGCTTATGGACAGGCTCGAAGAACACAACGATGTGCAAAATGTTTACTCGAATTTTGATATTCCGGATGAAATTATGGAAAAGGTTTCGTTGTAAAAGGTTTGAGCGGTGTAGAAATTTCTTTAAGGCCGGATGAAATTCCGGTCTTATTGTTGTGCGGGGAATTTTGGTGGGAATCGCTGTGAAAATTGAAAAAGTTTATTTTAAATCCGCAACCGGCTATTCCAACCCTGCAAAAACCGGCGCTGTCGGGCTGAAAGCCCAACTTGCATAAATTATGGCCGGCTGTGCCGGAGATGAAAGCCCGATGTGACACAGGAGTATGGTAGAAATAACGCAGTGGTTCCCACCGCAAAAGAGCAGGAGGGGATTTTTGTCCAATGATGCCGGAAGCTGTTGGGGTAGAAACCCCAACCTACATTGATTATGACCGGTTGTGCCGGAGATTCCCGGTTGGAGCCGGGAATGACATCCCGATAAGCCGTCTGACCTACTTTACGCCTTGAAAAGGAAAACAAGTGCGTACAGAAGATAAAACAAGCCGCATGTCAACAAAATGCCCGCTGAAACCTGTTTTTTGGCTTTCAAATAAACAAGAAGCATAATGCTTGAAACAAAAACAAGAACAATGCTGATGATTGAATCAAAATTGAACACCCACGGGGTCAGCAAAATTCCAATCGACGTGGGAATGCAGCTTTGAAAAACCATTGCACCGGTAATGTTGCCCAGAGCGAGGGTGTCTTTTGAGGATTTTGACCAGATGACGCTGTTGAACATTTCAGGCAGTTCAGTCGCCACAGGTGCAAGAAAAAGGCTCAAAATAACCGGATTCAGGCTGAAAACATCAGAAAAGTATGTGATTTGCAGCACGAAAATGTGTGAAAAATAAATCAATGCGCCGACCGATAACAAAATTTGCAAAATAATAAGAAATAAACCGTAACTTTTAAAAATTTTCTGAAAATAAAGCTCCTCAAGCTCGCACCCGCCCTCAATTTCACAGAGTGAACGATTTATTGTCCGAAAAACATAAATTATGTAATAAGTGAGCAAAAACGCTGCAATAAGGCATTTTACGGGGTAATTCCCCGCAAAACCCGCCAAAATTGCAACAGAATAGCTAATTATAAAAAACCGCAAGTCACGAAAAACGATTTTGTAATCCGCTTTCATCGAAACAGCGCGGATTTTCATCCCTGAAAAAACCAGAACCGCAACGCCCGTAATGAACATCGCCAGGGTCGAAAGCAGAAAAGGCGAACCGAGAATCGCGCCGATTCCAATGTCCTGACCGGTTGAAATGCTTGTACCGGAAAGATATGCGCCAAAAATCGCCACGAGCGGAACGATTGTTTCGGGCAGAGCCGTCCCGATTGCGGCGAGAATGCTGCCTACAGCGCCCTCATTGAGATTACAGACTTTTCCGAGGTGTTCGATTGCGTTTGTGAACACGACGCAGGAGCCGACGATGGCGAAAAGCATTGAGATTAGAAGGATTGCGTGGATAAGCATAATTAACCTTAATTTCCGTTATTTTTGTTATATAATTTTTTTATTAAAGAATAAAAATCATGAATTATCAATTATTTACGGAGACAATCGAAAAAGCGGAAAAAATCGTAATTTTTTCACATGTAAATCCCGACGGCGACACGCTCGGGTCAATGCTTGCGCTCCATAATGTCCTCCGCGAGGAGTTTTCAAAGGATTCTGTCATGGTTGTTGCGGGCAAGGTGCCCGATATTTATCATTTTTTGCCGGAAATAAAAAATGTTAAGCGTGCAGCAGAAATTCAAAACGAAAGTTTCGACACAGCAATCGCAATCGACATTGCCGCAAAAGACCGCATGACCGATGGTTTGAAAATTTTTGAATCCGCAAAAACCACAATGAATATCGACCATCACAAGACAAACAACGGTTACGGCATGGTCAATTTTATCAATGCTGACGCATCTTCTGCGGGCGAGGTTCTTTTTGATATTTTAAAAGAACTCGGCATAAAAATTTCCCAAAATACTGCAATCTGCCTTTACACATCGATTTTGACGGATACGGGCGGGTTCAGGTTTGAAAACACAAAGGCGCAAACGCTCCGAAAAGCTGCTGAATTGGTAGATTTGGGCGCAAATCCCGCTTCCATCTCCAGATTTTGTTACGAATCCAAGCCAAAGCCGATGGTTATGCTTCAGGCGTATTGCCTTGCCAATGCAGGGTTTGCAATGGACGAAAAAATCGCTTATGTAACCATTTCTAATGAAGACATGCGGCGTTTTAATGCTGAAAACGACCACACAGAGGGCATTGTCGAGGCTTTGAGACAAATTAACACAACAGAGGTTTCGTTTGTCGCAAAAGAAATTGATGAGCAAACAACAAAAGTCAGCCTGCGCAGCAAAACCATTGATGTGAGCAAGGTTGCGTCCGTTTTTAACGGCGGCGGGCATACTTTTGCGGCAGGCTGCACAATCAAAAAACCGCTGATTGTCGCCAAAAACAAGCTTCTTGAAGAAATAGAAAAATTGATGTAGGGCATTACGGATTTTTATGGAAATAGTGAACAGTACAAAAAATTACCTTGTAAATCTCGTTAGACGTGTCATAGTCGATGATTTTCTCGGCATGGCTGCGGAGATGGGGTTCTGGTTTGCTATCGGGATTTTTCCGTTTATGCTTTTTGTGATGTCGTTTTTCGGGTGGCTTGGGAAAAAATCGCTGATGATGCCGATTATCCATTTTCTGGATTCAGTTGCTCCGAATCAGTCCGTGGGGCTAATAAAAGAGGTGCTCGAGGAGGTCGTAATTTTCCAAAAAGGCGGTCTTCTGGCAATTTTCGGGTTCGTGGTGACCGTGGCTCTGGCTTCTAATGCGATTTTCGTAATCATAAAAGGGCTGAATCGCGCGCTGGGCATAGAAGAATATAGGAATCTGATTATTACAAGGATAATCTCGGTTTTAATGGTGTTTATCAACGCTTTTGTGATGTTTATTTCCGTAAACCTTATTATTTTCGGCAAAATCATCCTCCAATTCCTTTTGAACTTCATCCACATGAGCGACAATTTTATAAACATCGTCATGATAACAAGATGGCCTGTTTCCTTTGTTGTGCTTTATTTTATGGCGTTTTTGAACTATTACATTTTGCCCGCAACAAGAGGGCATGAAAAAATCAAAAGCAAATCCTCACTGCCGGGCACGCTGTTTTTCTGCGTATTCTGGCTTTTAGGTTCATGGTGGTTTTCGGTTTATATTAACAACCTCAACACCTACAACCGCGTTTATGGCGCAATCGGAGCGTTTGCAATGCTAATGGTCTGGCTTTACTGGACGTCTTTGATTATGCTCATCGGCGGGGAGATTAATTCACAGGTTTATAAGAAACTTGTTAGTGAGCGGGATAGATAATTGTTAATCGGATGATTTTTGATTCGGCGTTTGCGGATAAAATATCTTATTTTCCGTTCCGATTCCCCCGGGCATTCAACGTAAAATGCATTATGCAATGTCTTTTGAGCCCTCCTCCATAGTCACTACAAATAAGATATTTTATCCGCAAATTTTGCAGGACAATACAAACTTTCTAAGTGAAATAACAGGGATTGTTCTTTTCCGTTCCGATTCCTCCGGCTGTTCAACGTTAATTTGCCGGCATTTTTGTTTATAGAAGCCTCCCCCATAGTCACTACAAAGAACAATCCCTGTTATTTCACGCCCTCCCTCCCCAAAAAACTTAAAACTTGACTGATTTACGAAAAAAGGCGATAATTGAAAGCATGAAGAGGAAACTAATACTGGCAATATCCCTTGTTCTGGCGCTTGGCGCGATGAGCGCTGATGCAAAGATGAGTTCTGAATCTTACAAGTATTTCCAGAACGCAAGCACACTTGAAAAGCAAAGCGACTATTTGCAGGCAATTGACCAGCTGAAAAAAGCTATCGAAACCTCGCCTGATGAGGCAATCCTGTTCATAAAGCTCGGAGGTCTGTATTCTGAAATAGGCGACTGGCAAAACGCCCTCGTGGCTTACAAAAAAGCTATAAAAATCAAGCCTAATGACGCTGTTGTTTACATAAGCATGGGAAATATCCTCCAGCAGCAAAATGACTACGAAAGCGCATTTCAGGCTTATTCACAGGCACTGAACATATTCCCCGAGTATAAATATAACTACCTGAACCTCGGAAACGTTAAGTTTTTACAAAAAGATTACCCCGCAGCAGTGAAATATTACAAAACTTTCCTCGGCTATTACCCCGACAACACCGAGGCGCGTGAAAATATCGCTTCAATTTATATGAAACTCGAAAAATATCAGGATGCTGCCGACGAATACGCAAATCTTTATACAAAAAATCCTGCGGGATTTAAAGAATATTCAAACTACGGGCTTGCAATGCTCCGCTCGGGCGACTACACAAACGCCGTTGAAATGCTGAAAAAAGCCGTTCAGGCAAACCCCTCGGATTACGCTTCGCATGGAAATATGGCGATTGCTTATGTAAAACTTGAAAAAAATGAACTTGCGTTGATTGAATTTAGAAAAGCGTTTGAAATTAAACCGGATTTGGAGGATTTAAAGCTCGATTATGCAAATCTTCTGGCTGATATGGGGCAAACAAACGACGCAATCTCAAAATATCAGGAATACCTCGTCCACAACCCGAAAAGCTCAAGCGCGTTGTTCAATCTGGGCGTGATTTACGAAAAAAATGCACAGTACCCGAAAGCCATTGAATTTTTCTCAAGAGCCCTCGAGGCTGACCCGGCTTATGACGACGCAAAACGCGAACTCGCAAGAAGTTATCACCTGAACAAGGATTACTCGCAGGCAATCAAAATTTATGACGAAATTCTGCTTAAAAGCAAAAATGATTACAATGTGCTGTTCAATAAAGCCATTGCGCTCCATGCTATGCAGAATTTTGACGGCGCAATTGCGATTTACAAAAGCCTTTATTCCCAAAAAGCAGAACCCAAGGTCAAAGAATACCTTTCAAAAGCTTACCTTGCGCAGGGCGACGCGTTTGCAAAAGCAGGCAACCAGAGAAAAGCAATAAACTGCTACGAATCAGCAGCTGCATTGAAAAAAGACGATGTTAAAGCGCTTACTTCAATGGCACGCTCCTATGACGAACTCGGAATCAAGTCCAAAGCAATCGAACAATACGAACGCGCACTTGAAATCGACCCTGAAAACAAAGAAACCATCGTAAGTTATGCAGGAACACTTTCAAAATATAACAAAGACGCTGAAGCGCAGGCTGCATACAACAAAGCGCTTTCAATTGACGAAAATTCCGCTGACGCACTCGAGGGGCTCGGGGATAATTATTTGAAGTCAAAAGATTACGCAAAAGCCATTGAACAGTACGAAAAAGCGCTCAAAACCGAACCAAACGACGAAGCTCTGATTCTGAAGCTCGGAAATACCTACAAACTCAACAACGAAACGGAAAAAGCGCTTGCACAATACGAACATCTGATGAAAATCAACCCCGCAAATATTGACGCAATGTTCAATGCCGGACTCTGCTATGCAGAACAGAAAAATTTCGAGAAAACAAAAGAGCTCATGAACGCAATTTTGGAAATAAACCCCGAATATCCTTACGCATACTACACTCTGGCGATGGCATACGAAACAGAAAAGGATTACGCAAAAGCGGTGGAAAATTACGAAAAATTCATCAATCTTTCAACCGACGAAAAATTAAAATCAGAGCTCAAAGACAGGGTTAATTTCCTTAAATCGAAAATTTAAATAAATGAGAAAAATTTTTAAAAATCTCCTTTTACTGCTTATGTTTTTGGCGCCGTTTGTGCTGTCCGGATGTTCGGATGACGCGCTTTTATATTTCAATTCCCAGCCGATTACAAAAGAAACCGTAAATTACCCGTCACGCAATTTCGCCGTCGGGCAAAAGATTCATTACGTGCTGATTTTGCCCAAAGGGTTCAAAAACGAATACATTCGCGTCCAGATTGTAAAAAAAGAGGACAAAACCAACCACTGGGGCTACAAAATCTATCAGTCACGCGATTTTCACGTAGATACGACAAAAAACTATTTTATTGATTACTTTGTGCTCGGCGAAAAGGGGTATTATTTTATGCAGATTTTTAGTTTTGATAATTTTGATATTCCGCTTGCGAGAAACGATTTTTGGGTAAAAGGATGAGATTTTTCCGGCTTTTAAAACAGTATATTTCATTATTTTCCTCAAAACGTGCTTCGCGCTATAAACTTGCCGGCAAATGCAAAAAATGCGGCGCCTGCTGCCGTAATATTACGTTTTTAATAGGCGAAAATTACGTAAAAACCCCTGAGCAGTTTGAAAAAATGAAAGAATGGGACAAAAAATACAACCATTTCTTAATCAGCGGCAAAAAAACCGACGGCACGCTGCTTTTCACCTGCAAATCGCTCGGAGAAGACAATTTATGCAAAGATTACCGATGGCGCTCGCTTTATTGCAGGGCTTATCCGGTTTATGATACGAGGATTTTGTCGGGAAATTTCGAAATGCTTGAGGGCTGCGGGTTCAAAATCGTTCCGGAGAAATCTTTTGAGGAGTTTTTGAGTTAAAATTGCGGGTTTTTTCAAGAATCGCTCCCCACCCTGCCCCTCACCGAATCGAGGTTGGGGGCAAGATTTTTGCTTTATTACAAGAGTTTTTTATGATTTTTTCCTGTTTTTGTTTTATAATCCTTATACAGAGAGGATTTTTGATGAATAAACTCCAAATCTTTTGCGATTTTGACGGAACTATTACCAAAGAAGACACACTAAACAAATTTTTGCGTGTTTATGCAGACAAAAAATGGCTCGAGTTGGAAGAAGAATGGATTAGCGGAAAAATAGGCTCGCGCGAATGCACCTCGCGCCAGATGGAGTTGATTCCGCCGCTCACAAATGAAGAAATCTCAAACTTCATTGACAGCATTGAAATTGATGAACATTTCAAAGCATTTATGGAATTTGTGAAAGCTGAAAATATAGATTTTTGCATTGTCTCAGATGGATTCGACTATTTTATAAACAGAATCCTAGAAAAAAACGGACTAAATAACATAAAAGTTTTTTCAAACCACCTCGAAATAAAAAACGGGAAATTTCTCTGCACTTTCCCCTACTCCAATCCTGAATGCAGGACAGGAGCAGGAATGTGCAAGTGCAATATAATAAAAAACAGAAAAAACGTTACAAAAGCCGTATATTACGTTGGTGACGGGGTTTCAGATTTCTGTGCTTCTAAAAAAGCTGACAAAATATTTGCCAAGGGAAGACTATTGGAGTATTGTAAAAAGAATAAAATCGCAGAAAATGGTTTGATTGGGTTTAGTTCTTTTAAAGAAATACCGGAATTTTTAAAATACTATAAAGGAGATTCAAATGCTCGCAACTAAAGAAGATACTTGTTTAAAAAGAGTCAATTTGTCGGATGACGAAATCAAAGAAATAGACAAAGAATACTGCTCATGGGGCGATACGGTTCACTATCACGATGAACAGACCATTTTTAGAGATTGCGAAGGCTCTTACATGTACGACGGCAACGAAACTCCTTACCTTGACCTGCAAATGTGGTATTCTGCGTGCAACCTCGGGTTTAAAAACAAAAGAATCCTCGACGCTGTTATGGATCAATACAGCTCAATGCCCCAGATTTCTTCAAGATTTGTATATGATTACAAGGCTTTGCTGGCGAGAAAAATTGCACTTGCAAACCTCGACAGATACGGAATTAAAGGGCGTGTACAGTTTAACGTAGGTGGTGCACAGGCAAACGAAGACATGCTCAAGCTTATCCGCAACTACACCAAAAAACCCAGAATGTTCGCATTCATGGGCGGATACCACGGAAGAACAATCGGCACCACGGCTGTAACTTCCAGCTACCGCTACCGCGAGCATTTCGGTTATATGTCAGATACAGCACATTTTGTACCGTTCCCGTACTGTTTTAGATGCCCTTACGGCAAAAAATGCGAATCCTGCGATATGTATTGCGCAAAACAGTTCGCAAGGCTCTTTGAAAGCGAATACAACGGCATTTATGACCCCGCTACAAAAGATTGCGAATTCGGCGGATTCATCGCAGAGCCGCTTTTGGGCACAGGCGGGTACATTGTTCCTCCGAAAGGCTATTTTAAAGAGCTCAAAAAAGTTCTCGACGAACATAACATAATATTTATGGTCGATGAAGTTCAGATGGGATGTTTCAGAACCGGAAAACTCTGGGCAATGGAACATTTCGGCGTAAAACCCGACGCAATGACCTTTGCGAAATCCATCACAAACGGCATGAACCCGCTTGCCGGAATGTGGGCAAAAGAAGAGCTCATAAACCCGAAAGTTTTCCCAGCTGGCAGAACTCATTCGACTTATGCGGCTAACCCCATCGGAACCCGCGCCGGATATGAAGTTATGTCGATATTTGAGGAAGAAAGAGAAACGCTTGAGCGCGAAATCGCAAGAAAAGGCGCAAAATTCCTCGACGGACTGAAAGAATTAGAGAAAAAATACAAAAATATCGGTACTGTCAACGGTCTTGGCTTTGCTTTGAGCATTGAAGTTACCGAAGAAGACGGATTTACGCCGGCGAAAAAGCTTTGTGACGACATTATCGAAGACGGCTTGAAAGGAAACCTCACATATAAAGGTAAAAAATGCGGTATTGTTCTAAATAACGGCGGATATTATAAAAATATCATCACGCTCGTTCCGCAGCTCTATTTCTCGGATGAGGAAATCGACATGGCGCTTGAATTGATTGATCAGCTGTTTGCCAGACATACAAAGGGTTAAAAATTGGCTGAAAGTTTAGATTTTGAATTCAAGCATGAAAAATCCTGTAAAAGAGCTGTTCTGCTGTTCCATGGAATGACGGGCAGCCCTTTTGAAATGAAAAAACTCGGCAGAGCGCTTTTTGAGGCGGGTTTTGACGTGTTTTGCTATTGTTTGCCGGGTCATGGCACAAGTCCTATCAGCATAAAAACTGTCAGATGGGAGGATTGGTACACTGATTCGACCAGCCATTACAGGGATTTGTCGAAAAAATATGACGAGGTGTTTTTGGGCGGACTTTGCATGGGCGCGGTGCTTGCGCTCGCTATTGCGTCGGAATATGATGACGTAAAGGGCATTCTTTCGCTTTCTACGACGCTTTTCCTCGATGGATGGACGATTCCGTGGTACAATTTCTTAATGCCCATGGGGCTGCATACGATTTTGCGCTATTATTATTCGTTTCCCGAAAGAGAGCCTTACGGGCTGAAAAACGAAACCTTGAGGAAGAAAATCGCCGCCTTGCAGAAGAAAAACACGGTCGCGTTGGACAATTATCCGATGAGCTGCATTTACGAGCTTTTAAAAATGTCAAAAGTGGCTCAAAAAAACATGCACAGGGTCAAATCGCCGGTTTTGCTCATGCACGCGAAAGAAGACGACCTTACGAGCCCGAAAAGTGCAGAATTTGTTTACAAAAACATATCATCAAGCATTCGTGAGTATATTCAGCTCGAAAACAGCTATCATCTGGTAGTTATGGACAATGAGCGTGATTTTGTTTTTGGAAAATGTATTGAATTTATGAATAAAATCTCCGAATTTGCACCGCAGGAGGCAACTTTATGTTAAGCGAAATCACAAAAATCATCGGACAGTTCCCGAATTCGCTTCTGGCAATAATTATCACGAACATAATTCTTATTTTCGGTTTTATTTTCGGAAAATTGCTTTTGTACAGGTTCGAAAACCGCGTAAAATTCCTTTCACTTTTTACGGTTTTTATCAGCGTGACAATGGTTGCATATTTTATCTCGATTATCTGGTTTTCGCTGAGCAATCTTTACAACGGAAACGCTGTTTATGCAGCGATGTTCCCGATTTTTCTCTTTTTGCCGTTTATAATCGGGCATTTTGCAAGCTATGAAAAGATTCAGTATTATACGAATGTTCAGGTTCTGACGCTGGTTATCAGCCTGCTTCTGGCGTTTTCGTTTATTTAGACTGCTTTGATTTCGGAAAAAACGGCGTTATTCAGGCAAAAAAAGTAGATTTTGCGCTGCAAGGAACTAATCCATTTTAGGGAACAGCAGCACCGACCCGTCTGCGTCACGCCATTTGATAAAACCGGTTTTGGGAACGGTTCCTTCGTAGTCAATCACGGAAACAAGCGCCCAGTTCCCTTTTATGAGCACGAGTTTTATGTTTTTTGCCACATTGAACCCGCCGATTGACTGCGCTGTATCTGACGGGGCGCTGCGCAGGTTTCGGGTGTGGATATCCACGTCTTTCAGGTAATAAAGGCTGTTTTTCTTACCGAAATATGTATAAAAATCCCTGAGCGTCCAGAAATTGTCGGATTTTTCAGGTTTAACCCAGCCTGTGAGCCCGTTTTTCTTGTCATAAACAATTTTATAAAATCCGTTTTCTTCATCCATAACATAGCAGAAAGCGTAATTTTTTTGGGGCACAAAAACGCTGAAAACCTGCGCAGGGTAAAGTTTATGGTTGTTAAGGTCAACTTTTTCATTATCCCATGACATGTAGTCCAAAAGTTGAGCTTTTTCTTCGGGTTTATCGTAAATTCCGAAATTTTTTTCCACCTGCAAAAAGCCGTAAACATTTTTCGGCACGGTGGAAACATAAGTCGGCTGAACCGACGCCATGCAAACGCCCGCAAATAGCAGGATTGACAGGAATGTAAACAAAAACTTTTTCATACAAAAATTATAGCACCTAAGTATATTGTAAACAAATGTAAATATATAGCATAATGTACTAAAGTTTAAAACACGAAATGCCGTTATATTAAACGTAAGTGAAAGTAACAAAAGGGAGTATTTATCATGTACGGTTTTGATTTTTACAAATTCAAATTGGCTCTAAAGAAGCTCGAAGAAGAAAATTATTTGAAGCTTCAGGCCGACGTAAAAAAAGTTAAAATTTTCGTGGAAAACGCGCTTGCAAAAATGCTAGAATCCACTGCCAATCAGGCAAGAACAAATTACATGGGACTGGAAATGTACTAATTTAGGCACATCAAATGAAAAAGGACAGGCTTTTTGGGTCTGTCCTTTTTTGTTATGAAAAATAATCACCCATCCGGGCTTTATGGGATAAAATTTATAAATTTTGGATTAACCCTCACCCATTTTTCTAATTTTCGCAAAGCTCGCATTGAAAAATTGCCCGCTCACGCAGACGAGGGTAGGGATGATAGCCATATCCATCTTTCGCCCTCATCAAATTTCCAGCCTAAACAACAATCGTGTGACGTGACTGTGTCACTAGCGGAAGCGAGCTTGGGCTGGAGGGCGCTGACGTAGGTCAGCAACCGCAACGCCGTTAACCGCGAGCTTTCAAGACAAACAACCACTATTATCTTGACAACGCCATATCCATCTTTCGCCCAATATAAAATTAAACTTTTTTCTAATGGAAAAAATCATGATTGAGTTTAAAATACAATTGCCGCTCATAAACAAGGAATTACACAGAGGACAGGCTAGATTCGGGAAAATTATGTTTAACTATTACGCTGACGAAAATATCGGATTCAACGATTGCGCAATCGAGGGGAATTGCAGCATTGACCCTGTAATGTACTCATTGATGGAGATTTTGCTCTACGAATTAAAGCAAATCACCTATTACGTGGTGAAAATGCTTGAGCTGGGATATGATAATCCGGCACTAAAATCCAAAATTATCCGCTACCTCTCAATAATCATCGTCGGCTATGAGTTTAACAGACAAGAATTTGAGCAGCTTTTGAGGGAAATTAACCGTGAAAAAAAAGAGGTCGAGCGGGTTTTTATGGAGGTATGCGAAAAAAGAAATATCGACTGCCAGATTTTGCATTCGCACTTAAAAATCGAAAATTTTGACTTTATCAGCATGATAAATCAGGGCGAAAGGCAGGCTGTGCTAAGAAACAAAGCCATGAGCACAAATGTCAAAAATCTGACGGAAATCATCCTGCAGCTCATAAAAAGCGCTGCCGTGAGGCTTGTTGAGCTGGAAAATTACAAATCCGACTGCAATCAGGAAACAAATGCAATTTTAAAACTTTTTAACAGCCTGAATTTCAGCACTTTTAACGAGGCAAAACTCACCCGAAAAATCAACGATTTTGCAAAAGCAAATTTTGACATCCATAGAAAGCTTCACAGTGCCAAAGAAGAATATTACGGAAATATTCGTCCCGTTGAAATTTCGACAGAGATTAAAAAGGGGCCGGCAATCCTTGTTACGGGTCAAAATTTGTACGATTTTGAAAGGCTGCTTGAGGCAACAAAAAATGAGGATATAAATATTTATACCCATGACGGGATGATTGTTGCGCATGCATACCCGAAATTTGCCCAATATCACAACCTTGTCGGGCATTTTCAGAAGTCGCTGGACAATTTTCAGATGGATTTTTCGCTTTTTAAAGGCGCAATCGTCATTACCCAGAACGCCCAGCACAAATTTGAGCGGCTTTTTAGAGGCAGAATTTTTACAACGAACCCGATTTCGGGCAAAGGAATGCGAAAAATCGTAAATGATGATTTTTCACCCGTTATTCAGGCTGCAATAGACGCAAAAGGCTTTGATGACGAGGTAAAATCGCCTCCGGTGCTTGTCGGTTATGACGAGCAAAAAATTATGGAAAAAGTCGATAAAATCATTGAAAAAATCAAAAACGGCGAAATAAAACACCTTTTCATCGTCGGTTTGATTAATCATTCGCTTTTTGCGCAGGATTATTTTAACGAACTGGTCGCAAATGTGCCCGAAACAAGCTATGTTCTTTCGACCGCCGTAAGCTCAGACAGGGAGAATGTTTTCCATATTGATTCGTATTTTAATACCTCGTTGATTTATAAGATTCTGGAAAAATTGAAAGAAAATATTGACCTTTCAAAATTTCCCGTGTCGATGTTTATGACACAGTGCAATCTTCACACAATTTCACACCTTTTCAACCTAAAACTCATTGGAATTCGCGACATCTACCTGCCGGAGTGTTCCGCAAACATCCTTACGCCCAACATGATTAATTTTCTGCGCGACAAGTTCGGTTTCAGGCAGATTTCAGACAATGCGAAAAAGGATTTGAAGAAAATTTGCTCTTAATGCCGTCCGCAAAGCGCCACGGGTTCAGAATTACAATTCTGTTAAAACATAATCTGTCCGAGAAAAATTCGTGATAAGGAACGAAGTGACGTGAACGAATTTTTTGAG
>URHD01000010.1 GCA_900547585.1 uncultured bacterium
GTGAGCCTTGGGCGGTTCGCGCAGGCGAATCGGCTAAGGCGACACTAGATTAGATTACCCGAATTTTATCCTGCTTTTTCGAGCGGTTTTGTGCAGGCAGGGATTACATTTGTGCTTTTTAAAACCTCATCAAGCACGGCAATGCTTTCTTTTACAGCCTCTTTTTCAAATATTTCAAAAATAATCTTGGGGCTTAATCCGCATTCAAGAACGGTTCTGAAAACCTCTTTCGCATTGATGTTTCCGTTCAAAAGCGAGAAATGCGAGTCATCATCGCCGTAATTGTTGTGAATATGCATGTGATAAAGGTTTTCGCCGTATGTTTTAATCCACTGCGTAACAGGAATTTTTGAATGAATATTCGCATGACCTATATCAAGGCTGGCTTTGAGGTTTTGTGAGCCGACGTTGTTGATTATGTCCAAAATAAAGTCAGGGCCGGTTTCTTGAACATTTTCAAGCACCATGACCATGTTCGATTCTTCAAAATTTTTCACAAAATCTTTCAAATAAGCAATAAAATTCTTCCTGAATGACCGTCTGTAATCCTCACATTTCAGCGGTGCGTTAAAACCTGTGTGAAAAAGCACTGTTTTTGCGCCCAGAAATTTTGCTGCCTCAAAACTTTGCATAAATCTTTGGCGTGAAACCTTTCTAATCATCGGGTCAAGGCTCACGACACATAAATCGAACAAAAATCCATGCAAACTGACTTCACCCTCAAACCCCTCAAGCGCTTTTTTCATAGCATTTATACGGGAGTCAAAAGTTTCATCAATATCGGATAAATCCCTTGCAAAACGGCTGATTTCGAGGTTTGTGCCCAGCTCTTTTGCAAAATTCACCGAATCTTCAAAATTTTTGCAAACAGATGATGAAATAAATTTTTGCATATTAATATCCGTTTTCTATCCACGGGCGTTCGCGGAATTTTGCACCCAGCGTTTCAATGAGCTGCTTGCATTTGTCCTTATCGACATTGTAATCCTTATAACCGGTAACGATTGTTGCCGTGGTTTCGATTCCGTTTTCCACGCAATCAACGATAAAATCCTGCATTGCCGAATAAGCGCCTCTGATTTTCGGCTGTGAGATTTTGTCGTAGAGATCTTCGGTTTCAGCGTTGAAACTTACGGAAATTCTGTCAATCAACCCGACCAATTCCGGAACAACATTGCGTTTGTGCACAAGATTTGCCTGCCCGTTGGTGTTTATGCGGGTTTTTATGTGCGGATATTTTTCTTTTATGTATTTTGCGACTTCTTTTAGCTCGTCGAGTTTCAAAGTCGGCTCTCCATAGCCACAGAACACGATTTCGTGGTAGTTTGCGGGTTTGAATTCGTCGAGCTGTCTTTTTACTTCTTCGACATTGCAAATTTCCCCGTCAAGCCTTAAATCCGCGCCCACAACGTCGTCTTTAATATCTCTGATACAAAAAACGCATTCGTTTGTGCACAGATTTGTCAGGTTTATATAAATTTTTCCCTCAAGAAGATAAACGTAGTTATTTTTGCTCATAATTAACCTCTTTTTTGTTCGGCTTTTTTCTAGTTAATATTATAACATTGAATAAATTTTCGGGGCGATGGATTTTGTGCTAAAAGTTGGAGATTTTCCTTTTCCGTTCCGATTCCCCCGGGCATTCAACGTAAAATATCTTTCGCAATGTATTTTGAGCCCTCCTCCATAGTCACTCCAAAGGAAAATCTCCGACTTTTAGCACTGTATTTAAGCAGAAAAAGTAAGATTGGTTTGATTTGGAGTGACTATGGAGGAGGCTTCTTGAATCTATGAAATTTGTTCTTTAGTTGTGCGTAGCCGGGGGAATCGGAACGGAAAATCAAACCAATCTTACTTTTTCATGGCACTTTAACATTTTTAAGCTATAATTTTATAGATTGGAATAAGAAACGGAGCTGAATTTTGTCAAAGGTTAAAGAAAAAAATGAAATAAAAACAATCGTCGAAAAAGCAAATCTTCAACATATAGCAATAATAATGGACGGAAACCGCAGATGGGCAAAAAATCACATGCTTCCCTCTGCTGTCGGTCACCAGAAAGGCGTGGAATCGCTCAAAAATACCATGCGTTCTTTTGACAAATTCGGCATAAAATATCTCACGGTCTATGCATTTTCAACTGAGAACTGGAAACGCCAAAAGGAAGAAGTCGATTTTCTAATGAACCTACTCGCCAAAACCCTCACTGACGAGCTCGATGAAATGCATAAGGAGAATGTAAAAATAAAATTTGTCGGTAATATTGAAAAATTGAGCCCGAAACTCATTGAAATTCTCGAAAATGCTGAAAATAAAACAAAAAATAATACCGGAGTAAACCTCCAAATTGCCTTTAACTACGGTGCGCGTGACGAAATAGTAAATGCCTTAAAGAAAATTGCACAAAAAGCTCTGGAAGGCGAAATAAAAATCGATGAAATCGACGAAAATCTCGTTTCACAAAACCTCTACACTGCCGGATTCCCCGATCCTGACCTGCTTATCAGAACGGGTGGCGAAAAACGTATCAGCAACTACCTTTTGTGGCAGATTGCATATTCTGAAGTCTATGTAACAGAAAAATTCTGGCCTGAATTCGATGAAAACGCCCTCAAGGAAGCTATTTTGGAGTTTGAAAAAAGAAACAGAAGATATGGAAAATAAAACAATGAAAATAGCACTCGGAACCTCAAATCCGCATAAATTGGAAGAAATCAAGGAGATTATAAAAAATTCAAATATTGAATTTGTCCTGCCGGCAAAGGGATTTGACCCGCTTGAAAACGGCAAAACTTTTGAAGAAAATTCTTATATAAAAGCCGCTGAAGCTTCTAAAATTAGCGGTTTATGGGGGCTTGCGGATGATACGGGGCTTTGCGTGGACGCTCTGGGCGGTGCGCCGGGGCTTTATTCCGCAAGATATGCACCCACAGCTCAAGAAAGAATCGAAAAATTGCTCTATGAGCTAAAAGATGTTCCCGAAGATAAAAGAACTGCTAAATTTGTCTGCACAATGGTTCTGACGAACCCTGCCGGTGAAAAAATTCATGTCCAAACCGGCGAAATCAAAGGCAGAATCACTGAAAAACCCTCCGGAACCCATGGTTTTGGCTACGACCCGGTCTTTTTTATTCCCGAACTAGGGAAAACCATGGCGGAAATGACGCTTGAAGAAAAAAACACCTTGAGCCACCGTGCCCGTGCACTTTTGCCTATGGTTGAATTTATTGAAAACTTGTAAATTCGAATGCATCCGATTTTTAATTTGAGATTGGATTTTTCGTGCTTATTTATTTTGCAGCCTAAAAAGCTCGAACGTGTTCGTCATCAGCGTGCAAATTGTCATAGGCCCGACGCCCCCCGGAACCGGCGTGATGAAAGAGGCTTTTTCTTTCACTGCCTCAAAATCCACATCTCCTGCGAGTTTGCCGTTTTCGTCCCTGTTCATGCCCACATCAAACACCGCAGCCCCCTCCTTGACCATATCAGCAGTGACCAGCCCTCTTGAACCGGCTGCGCTGATTAAAATATCTGCGTTTTTCGTGATTTCGGAAAGATTTCGGGTCTTACTATGGCAGATTGTTACTGTAGCGTCGAGATTCGTAAGCATAGCTGCAACAGGCCGTCCGACAATGTTTGAGCGCCCGATTACCACCGCATTTTTGCCTGCAACGGGGATTTTGTATTCCTCTAAAAGCCTGATAATTCCTTTCGGCGTGCAAGGATAAACAAACGGACGTGCGTTCTGGGCGATTTTGCCCGTATTGAACGGATGAAAACAGTCAACATCTTTTTCAGGGCTCACCGTTTCAATCACCCTTTCGGTGCTGATATGCGCCGGCAGCGGCAGTTGAACAAGAATCGCATTGACCTCTTTGTTTTTGTTCAGTTCTTCAATTTTTTCTAAAAGCACTGATTCAGGCGTATTTTCGGGCATTTCAATTACAACGGATCGAAAACCCAGCTCCAGCGCGGTTTTTTTCTTGTTAGAAACGTAAATTTTGCTTGCGGGGTCATTTCCGACGATTATTACCGCTAAAAACGGCTTTTTCTCAAGGTTTTTAACCTCAGCTTTTAAACCCTCGAGAATCCTGTTGCGCAGCGCTTTTCCGTCAATAATTTCCGCCATGTTTACCCCTTATTCCTCAAATCAGGGAGATTCAGCCTGAAATAAAATTCTTTCAACGCCCCAAAAACCGCCTCTGAATCTCTGGAAAGCGATTTTCCCGCAAGATTTTCGTCTTCGGGGATAACTCCGAGCGTATCCAGATGATATTTCATCAAAAGCGCCTGAACTTTGTTCAATTCGCCTGTTTTTACGCGGTTTAGAATCATTCCCATCTGCCCGCCTGCGGCGTATTTTTCTGAAAATTCTTCAATCCTTTGCGCCAGCTGCAAAGATTCCTCCGTAGGCTGCGCAACAACAAGCGTTACGTCGATATCTACATCCACAAGCTGGTTCAGATATTTTAAATCAAATTCGCAGTCAAAAATTACAATATCATAAGCCCGAATAAGCTTTGCAACCGCGTCATTCATCTGACCGGTAATCGGGCAGCGGCAGTCTTTTGAGGGAACGAGCCATGAAACGATTAAATCAACATTTTCCTCAACCTCAACAATAATATCCTCAAGCGCCCACTCGATATATTCCTGTTTTGTCATTTTTTCGGGAATTCCGGTCTTGTACTCGTGTTTGCCGCTTCTGATTCCGTAGATTGTGTTCCTCACGTCCAGCCCGTAGGTGTGCCCGAGTTCGCCTGTAAGGTCGTTATCAAAAAGAAGTATGCTTTTTTCGGGATAAATCTCCTTGAAAAGCTTTACAAAAGCCTTTGTCAGGGTGGTTTTTCCGCTTCCGCTTTTTCCTGTGAGTGCAATGGTTATTGTCATTAAAGAACCTCGTAATGTTTTGCGATTTTTTCAGCCAGCGCATTGGTTAAGAACATTGCTTTTCGGGCAAGTTCCTTGCTGAGCCCTCCTGCACCGCAGGAGGGCGTGATTATGCTTTGTTTGTAAACCAGATTTGGGTTGATTCCTTTGTACTGGAGGCAGGCTACGGCTTTGTCGAATTTTTTCATCAAAATCTCCAGCGTTACGCCCTCCAGCGCGGTTTTATCCAGCGTCGGAATCATTCCCCAGGCAATATATCCACCGTTTTTCAAAAATCCCGCAATCCTGTCCGCATGCACCGAAAGGCTCTGTGCATAGTTGTATGCATCAAGGTTAATAATATCGATTTCTGCGTCAATCAGCAATGACCAATCAGCCTTTCCGCAGCAATGAACCCCGCACAGCCCGCCAAAATCCTTTATAACACCCGCAATTTCAGCCAGCGCGTAAACTAAATCGCGTCTTTGCACCGTAACGAACGCCGAGGTGCCGTATTGTGATAAAACTGGCTCATCAATGAAAATTATCGGCGTAATATCGGGGTTAATCGACTTGAATTTTTGAATCTGCCAGATGGCTTTGAGCGTAATGCCCTTAACAAGAACCTCCCGATAGGTTTCATCGTAAAAAGAACACTTTCCGTCTGTGTCACAAAGGCTTGTGCCCCAAGTGAAAGGGCCGGTTACGTTGCTTTTTACAAATTTGTATTCTGCATTTTTGAGTTTTTCTAAAAACGGTTCAAATGCGCTTGAATAAGGCGGGGTTATGGCATATTTTTCAAGGTTTTCAAAGTTTTTCTGCCCCACAATGGATTCATAATCAAGAAAAAACTCCTCCAGCTCCTCAAAAAACTCATCAGACTGCGTGTTGCAGAAGAATTTTTCATTTTCTCCATCAAAGCGTATGCCGGGAATCCCTTGATTAAACTGGATAATCATATCCTCAAAACGGTGGACATTAGCGAGCTGCGGCCAGAAAGGGATGTCCTTAAAAGTGTCGAAAACAAGATTTAGCGCTTCCTGCGGATTATCATGCGGAAGACTGCCTATTGCTGTGGCTTTTAAAGATAAACTTTCCAAAAAACTTCCCCTTTCCGTCTATTTTCAATTTTACTAAAAATAATAATTTGTGGCAAACTTCCATTTGACGCCTAAAGGTGAACAGTGAGGATTATGCTGTTTCACAACTACTCTAATTACCGTATTTTCGCTGTTTGCATGTTTGAATTACTACAAACATAGTGTATAATATAAATAGGTCACGCGTCCAAGATCAAAGGAGAAATTATGTCGTTTGAAATCAACGGCCCAACACCTCCAAAAGGTATTCAAGAAGCCCAGAGCATGCGCAACAACGGCGGTGGGGGCAATCTCGGATATTTTCAGCGTGAAAAGAAAAAAGAGAAAAAAAGGGACGAAATCGACGTTTTTACTCCATCTGTTGATGAAGATGAATTTTTAATCGAAGAATCCGACGAAAACAGCGTAGAAAACAGCTTTTTCACCAGAATTGCCGAAAAATTGATGAAATTTCTAAGTAACTATTAGAAAAGGTGAGCCTTGGGCGGTTTGAGCAGTCGAATCAGCTACAGCGCCAACGGATTAGAGCCTGAAAAATTAAATGACGGCACAACTATGCCGCCATTAATTTCCTATGCAAAACCTAGTGTACGGTTGCTTACAACGGGAGGCCTTTCCCGTTTATCCAAAGCAGCCAGTCTTGCCTGGAGGTCATCGTTTGTACCATATCGTTGATAACCTTCAGTTGCTCCGGTAAACTTACTCCGGTTCGCACCTATGCTCTCCGTCTTACCGGCGTTTTGCCAGGATGTATTTGGGTTTGTTAATTGTATCGACCAAGGGTTTGTCATAAAAATCCTCAAACTATAACTCTATATTCTAATAAAAACATTGCGCTGCGGTTTTTTGCAGAATTTCAGAAAAAGTTTACAAAAATTAAAGATTTTGGGGCGTGAAAAGCGATGGATTTTTATTTGGAGTGACTATGGGGGAGGGCTCAAAAAACCGGATATAAAGCCTTTTGCGTCGAATGCCCGGAGGAATCGGAACGGAAAATAAAAATCCATCGCTTTTCACTTTTTGGTTGAAATTTATTAAATAACAGGCGAGGAGAGGAAATCCCATTTGTAGCGACTATGGGGGAGGTTTCTGTAATTGCAAAATGTTATTTTCAGCTGTGAATAGCCGGAGGAATCGGAGCGGAAAATGGGATTTCCTCTCCTTCCATAATTTCCCTCAAAGCGTTACTTCCGCAGCCCTCCGAAAATATGCTGGAGCTCCAAAAGCGCTGTATAAGTCGGCATAACAAGCAGCTGCGACCCTTCTTCAATTCCGTCAAGCGAATAATTCAATGCTGTTTTAATTTCGGGCTTTATGGTCATTTTTTCGGGCGAAAAACCTGCATATTTGAGCCTTGTCGCCATATCGTAAGCCCGTATCCCGCTTAAAACGATTTCATTCGGATAATTCTTCAAAATCTCGAAATCCGCATCCCACAGCCACGAAACATCCCGCCCGTCAGCGTATTTGTCGTTAATAATGATTAAAAGTTTTGCACTTTCGTCTGCATTTACCGTCCTGAGCACCTCTGACGCGCCTGTGGGATTTTTAATGAGCTGCACAAGTAGCCTGCGCCCTTTTATGTTGAGCCTTTCGGAGCGTCCGAAGACGGATTTGTAGGTTTCGAGGGCTTTTTGGATAATTTCAGGATGAATATTCAACTCAAGAGCCGCACTCGCGGCCGCAAGCACGTTATAAGCGTTGTACAACCCGACAAGATTCGTTTTAAAATCCGCTTTGTTGACGCCGTATGTGATAGAAATTTCCGAATAATCCGCATAAATCACCGCATTGCCCTTGTAGTCCGGTTCCGGATGGTCATTGTGGCAGTTTTTGCAAAAATATTTTCCGATGTGTGCATAAAAGCGTTTTACATAGGAAAGCGCGGTTTTGCACCTGCAAACTACGGCCTCCATGGGGCTTTGGGAGTCTCCGGTCTTGTTTTTGTACTCAATATTTTCAAATCCGTAGTAAATCCGCTTGTTTTCAGGCGCAAGCCCCGCCAGCATCGGGTCGTCAGCATTCAAAAAGACGGTCAAAGCGGGATTTTTTGCGATTGCCTCCTGAATTTTCTTTGCCGTCGTATCCAGCTCCCCGTAACGGTCAAGCTGGTCGCGAAAAAGGTTCGTCACAAGCAGATAATCGGATTTTAAAAAGTCATAAAGCTTTGTTAGATAAGCCTCATCCGACTCAAGAACCGCATAATCAAATGTTGAAAAGGGTTTGTAGTTCACAGCGAGCGAGCTTGCAATGCCCGAGAGCATATTTGCGCCTTTTTCGTTGTGGAGAACTTTATTTTGAGCGGTTTTCAGGATATGCGCAAGAATTCCCGCCGTGGTCGTTTTTCCGTTCGTTCCCGTTATTGTTATAATGCTTTTTTTACAGTATTCGTTCGCAAAAGCGATAAAATCTTTCTGAATTTTTAACGCAACAACCCCGGGAAGCGAAGTTCCGGCGCGATTCATCAGGTGAAGTCCGCGGTTGACGGTTTTTGCGGCAAGAAGCGCCGCATAAAAGTTTATTTTTTTGAAAATATTCATGAAATAATTATACACGATAATTTGCCGGTGGGAACCGCTCCGCAAATTGAAATGATTTCTCCCCAAAATGCTTGTTAATGCTATTCCCGCCCTGCTATAAACTAGAAAGTAGGGTGGGAAAAACGAAGTGGTTCCCACCGCAAAATATTGATGATATAATTATCCCATAATGAGCAAACCGGTAAGCATAAGCACACAAAACAAACTGATAATTCTGGGGCTCGCGATAAGCACGATTTTAATCGTTGCGCTCGCAGTTTTTGCCATCACAAACATCCAGCAGAAGATTTCCGAGGTTTATGACGACTTCGGGCAGATTTTGACGAACACACTCGCAATCGAAAGCGTCGAAATCACAAAAGATATCCAGGAATTTGACAAATTCGCCGCCCTGCAAACTCATACCCGCTCGATAATTAACAATAATCGTGAAATTTCGCGTATAGACTTTCGCGGAGAGGACGGAAAAATCATTTATTCCAGCAAATCCGACTTCCCGAACCGCGCTCTTGAGTCAAAAATCTACTCAACCGCAATGATGAAAGCAAAAGTCGATGGCGAGGACAAAATTATCGGCTCTGTGCACGTATGGCTTTCGGGGTCTTCGACTGCGGACATCTCAAAGGCAACAAAAAACTCGATGCTTGTTGTTTTTACGGTTGCATGGCTTGTTTTTACGCTTGTTGTGCTGGTGAACACAATCCTCATTACGCGTGAGCTTTCCATGCTCCATCACGGGGTTACAAAAATTTCTACGGGCGATTTCGGCTTCAAACTTGAGGCGAAAAACACAAGCGGTGAAATCCGCGACCTGATTAACGCGTTCAACGACATGTCCGGCCGCCTCCACCAGTACGAGGAGCAGAATATCGACCGCATAACCTTTGAACGCAACAAATTCGAGGCGGTTTTGATGAGTATTGTGAACGGCGTGGTCGTTTGTGACAACTATGACAATGTTGTGCTCATTAATAATGCCGCAAAAAAGATGCTCGAGATTGAAGATGAGCAGATTTTGAACACAAAAATCCAGCAGTATTGCGATTCTGACGGAGAACTTTGTTTTAAGGAAAGAATTGAGCAGTTTAAAGACACCCCGCTCGACATTATGGAAAACAAACCGCTCGAGTTCAACATTACGATTGACAAACGCGTTATAAAATCCGTAATTTCCCCAATGTTCTCGAAAAATCAGGATTATGTCGGCTATATGATTGTTCTGATTGACATTACAAAAGAAGCTGAAATCGACAAGATGAAAAGCGACTTTATCTCGAATGTCAGCCATGAACTTCGCACGCCTGTAACGGTTTTGCGGACTTATATCGACACTTTGCACAACCATTCGGACGATTTTGACGAAGATACGAAAAAAGAGTTTTTTGGCGTAATTAACAAGGAAGCTTCGCGCCTGCAAAAGATGGTAAATGACGTTCTGGACTTTTCAAGGCTGGAATCAAACTGTGTCAAGATTGAAAAAGAGCCCTGCGACCTTGTTCCGGTTATTGAGCAGGAAATCCAGTCAATGCAGGTGCTTGCAGAGGAAAAAAATCTCACTTTTTCACTCATAAAAGAGCCGGATTTGCCAAAGGTTCCGATAAATGTGTGCAGTATTGAGAGGGTTTTGAACAATTTGCTTTCAAACGCGATAAAATATTCGCCCGAAAACGGCAGAATCAAGGTCAGAGCTGAGATTGCGCGTGATACGAATTATGTGGAGGTCACAATCGAAGATCAGGGTATCGGAATCCCCGAAGAACATCAGAAAAAGATTTTTGAGCGCTTTTACCGCGTTGAAAACGACACCCACACCGTAAAAGGCACCGGATTGGGGCTTCATCTTGTGCAAGTGACAATCGAAAAGCACCACAAAGGCAAAGTTTTTGTAAAAAGCCGCCCGAACGAGGGTTCGATTTTTGGTTTCTGGCTGCCGATTAATCCGCCAGAGGATTGTGAAGAAGAAGAAATGGTTTAGTTCTTGCGGTGGGAATCACTTCGTTTTTCCCTCCCTACTATAAACAAGAAAGTAGGGTGGCAATAGCATAGGCAAGAATTTTGGGGGTAATCATTTCAACTGGCGGAGCGGTTCCCACCAACATGTCTATCTGTGCTCAGATTTGTAAAGTAATGTAACAAACAAACGCAAATTCCTAAAGTTTCTCACCACTTATGCCGATATAAATAGTACAAGCAATAAGGGGTATCGCAAAAAATGGGAATTGGCATCACAAGTTTAACAGCAAAAACAAATTACGTTGACACAAAGTCAATCAACGAAATAGCAAAACAAATCTTTGCTAACGCCGAAACAAAATCTCAGGCTTTTGAATTGACTTCAACTGATTTGTCAAAATTCCGCAGACCCGAAGTCGGCATTGATTTGTACAGCAACAAAAACAATATTGATGTTACAAAACAAATTGCAATCAGAAATGCTGGGCTCGATATCAATTTGAACGCCAATTTCATTGCAAATGTTCAATACTTGAATGCTCAAGCCGCTCAGGGCACACAAAAAGTTAGCAGAGCTGTTGAAGGCAAGCTCATCGCTCCGGTAGCCGAAGGTGAAGCCGCTCAAACAAGAGAAGTCGTTGCGCTTCCTAAAAGTGTTGAGCTCAACAACTCAAAAAGCCTCGACAAAGACAAAAGAGGCTCAAATCCGTTCTCTTTCTTCGCTATGAACACGAAAAAAGACGGTCAGCAGCCTGCTGAAGCAGAAAAAAATATAAACATTTTTGCATAATTAACTAACCCTTATAAAAACCAACCATTCCTTCCTTTTCCCAATCTAAACAACATTGCTTGTTTTAAAGATGAGCCCCCGCTCATCTTTTTTCTTTTATATATGACGACCGGAATCTGCTTTGGCACGAATGTAGCGTTTTTTGCATGGGGCGAAAGCCGCAATAATCATGAAAAGTTCAGAGTAAAATAATAATTTTCAAAACCGTATAGCGCAGCGATCAGGTTTTGAAAATTATTATTTTGCTCTGAACGCTAATTCATCGCCAAACCGCATCAAACCTTATTCCGAATACTTTTTAACCAGCCTGTCGAGTGCTTTCACCATCGCATCCTGATACATTTCGCAATTCTGCTGTGATTTAGCTTCAAAACGCAGCGTAAACACTGGCTCGGTGTTGCTCTGGCGAATCATCGCAAACCCGTCCTCAAGAATAATCCTCATCCCGTCAATCGTAACGATTTCTTTTATGGGCGTGGTAAACATTTCGGGCTTTTTTTCGACCGTCTTTTTCAACTCGTCCATAACCGGCTTTTTGCACTCGTTCGGACAGCGAAAACGTACTTCTTTTGAGGTGAAAACTTCATCAAACGGTGCAAGCAGCGATTCGAGCCTAAAATCGGGGTTGCTTTGCTTGTGCTTCGCAATAATTTCAATAATTCTGCACCCCGCGTAAATCGCATCATCAAAACCGTAATATCTGTCCTTGAAGAAAATATGACCGCTCATTTCGCCTGCGAGAATGGCGTTTTCTTCTTTCATTTTGGCTTTTATGTAACCGTGGCCGGTTTTTGTCATGATTGCGCATCCTCCGCAGGTGTTAATCGTGTCATAAAGCACCTGTGAGCATTTTACTTCGGATACGACAACCGGTTTTTCGCCGCGTTTTGATAATTGTTCAATAACGTCCATCGCATAGATTAATAACAGCTTGTCGCCAGTTAAAGCGTTGCCTTTTGAGTCGATAACGCCGATTCTGTCCGAATCTCCGTCAAACGCAATGCCCAAATCCGCATTATTCTCGACAACCGCCTTTTTTATTGCGTCAAGCGTCTTTTCGTCGCTCGGATTCGGGTGATGGTTGGGGAAATTTCCGTCCGGCTCGGAGAAAAGTTCAATAACTTCGCAGCCCAAATCCCTGTAAAGCTTCGGGCCGACAATTCCGCCCGTTGCGTTTCCGCTGTCAACAACGACTTTTATGCCTTTGCCTATTGATGCGAATTTGTTCACGATACTTTCGGTGTATTGTTCAATTATGTCGTAATTTTTGGTTATTCCGTGGCGGTTTGAGGCTTCGCGGGCATTGAATTCTTCCAGCGTGAGCGTTTTTACGCGCTTAATCTGTTCTTCGGTCATTGACGCTTTGTTGAACGTCATTTTTAGCCCGTTGTATTCGCTCGGATTGTGGCTTGCGGTCACAATCAGCGCGCCGTTTACTTTCCCTGCGCCGATTACGCTCGAGGGAATCGGTGCAAATTCAGAGTAGTAGCCGATTGGTGTAGGCGCCTCGCCCAGATTCAAAACGTTCGCTCCCGTCGAAACAACGCCCTTTATCAGTGATTTTGTCAGCGAATCCGAGCTCAAACGCACGTCGCGCGTAACCGTAACCCAGATATTTTTCGCCTCGATGTCTGAATTTTCTTCAATAAAGCGGATGTAGCCCTTTCCAGCGTAATAAAACAGTTCTTCCGTAACATCTTCGCCGTAAATTCCGCGAATGTCGTTTTTTCCGAATGCTCTCAAGTCAAGTGTTATCGCCATCAGTCCGCTCCAATTCAATTTTTCTTGATTTTATTATTTCACAATCGGGCGGCGGGTTCAATATCAATTATTTTGCCAGAAAGTAGGGTGGGAAAAACGAAGTGGTTCCCACCGCAAAGCAAAACCTGACATGTTGGTGGGAACCGCTCCGCCAATTGAAACGATTACCCCCCAAATTCTTGTCTGAGCTATTCCCACCCTACTTTTATGATTTTGTGGTATGATAAGCCCATGTCTAACTACACCCGACTTTTTCTGCAAGGCTTCAATTACCTCTTTATCACTGTTGTTACAAATGGTCGTCAAAAAATTTTGATTGAAAATATTGATATTTTGAGGCAATCATTCAAATCTGCGCTGGATAAATTTGCTTTTGAAATCTACGCAGCTGTCATAATGCCTGACCATATGCATTTAATTATAAAAGTTGAGCACATTGAAGATTATCCCAAAATCTTGTATTTAATAAAATATAAATTTTCTTTAAAAATGCCGAAAAATGCTTTTTTGAGCCCGAGCAAAATCAAAAAAGGCGAAAAAGGTATCTGGCAGCGCCGATACTGGGAACATACCATCAGGGATGAAGAAGATATGGCAAAACATCTTGATTATATCCATTTTAACCCGATAAAACATGGCTATGTGAAAACTGTCGGAGAATATAAATATTCTTCTTTCAAAAAGTTTGTAAAAATGGGGTTTTATGATGATACATGGTGTAATGCCGGCGACAAGAACCAGATTACAGGTTTGGATTTTGAATAGTTCTGGTGGGAACCGCTGCGCTAATTGAAATGATTACCCCGAAAAATTCTTGCCTATGCTATTCCCACCCTACTATAAACAAGAAAGTAGGGTGGGAAAAACGAAGTGATTCCCACCGCAAAATCACTCACCCTTATACTTCCTGAGCCGAATTTCGTCCTTTTCAACAATAATCTCAATCTCATCCAGCACCGGATTCATCTTCATTATCTCAATCAGCGCCTTTGGGATGATTATTCCCCAGCTGTTTCCCATTTGTCTAAGTTTTTTGTGCATTTTTTCTCCGAAAATGTATATATAATGATAACATTATATACATTTTAATTGACATATAGTGTCTATGATGTTATGCTAAAATAGACACAAAGGAGGCACAAACATGAACAAAGACATTATCAACCATATAGGCGAATCTATTGACACAAAACTTGAAAATGCAGCTGAACTTACAACATTAATCATGGAAAATTTGATTTCTATCCGCGCACTAACAGAGGAAGTTTCGTACTTAAAATTTTTAAAAACCCAATTTCTCGACAAAAAAGAGAATATCTAACCCCGAAAAACGTGATATAATTAACCCGAAAAGGAGAATTATATCATGGATATCGAAAATTTAAGAAAAGAAAATAACCTGATTGACCTGTTCTGCACACTGGCGCAAATCCCGTCTCCGTCAGGGCAAGAGGACAATGTGTCCGATAAAATAATCGAAATTTTGACCGCAGCAGGCATAAAAGCCGAATACGACGACTTCAAAAACGTCATCGCGAAGATTCCGGCAACGGATCCGTCGAAAAAACCGCTTGCCCTCTCCGCTCACATGGACGTAATCGGCGACAATTCGCCCGTAAACATCCGCTATGACGGAAAATTCATTGAAACCGATAAAAAACGCACACTCGGCGCGGACGACAAGGCGGGCGTTGCCGCTGCAATGAAGCTCGCAATGGAAATCGTCAACAAAAAAGAGCTGAAACACGGCGGGCTGGAGCTGGTTTTCACAAAAGATGAAGAACAGGGGCTTTCGGGCATAAATCACTTTGATTTTTCGCGCCTTGAATCCGAATATGTGCTCGTAATCGACGCAGACAAGGCAGGGCAAATTCTCGTAGCCGGCGCAAGCTACACAAACGCGCTTTTGACTGTAAATGCGCCAAAAGGCGGGCATTCGGGCATTGATATTGCTGACAAAACCCGCGCAAACGCTGTAAAACTTATCGCAGAACTGATAAACGCAATCCCGCAGGGTGTATACAAGGCAAACGAGCTCGGCGTCATAACCTCAATCAACGTCGGAAGCGTTATCGGAGGCGGAGTTGAGCCTTGTATCAAGCAAATCAGCGACGAAAGCATAAAAGCGGACAGCTACATTGACTACATTAGCGAAAAATCAATGACAAACCTCATCAACACCCGCGCCCGCGCCAGATATTCCATCAGAAGCTCGGAAGTCAGCACGGAAAATGAACTAATCGCGAAAATTCAGCAAATCGTTGCAGATTTTAACAAAAAATACGACGGAATCGCCTCCGCAGAGTTCCTTGTAACCCCGCATTTACCCGCGTTTGAGCGCTCATCCGACGACACAATCGAAAAAGTTGGAAAAGAAGCCTGCGAAAAAGCCGGAATCACGCCGGATATCAGTTCATTCCACGCCGGTGCGGAAACGCATGTTTATGCAAAACAAAAAAACAAAAACGGCGTTCCGTTCAAGCCCTATTTAATCGGAAGCGCGGATGTTTTCAACATGCATTCATCCGACGAAAAAATGGATGCGGCATCGTATTTGAAAGGTTACGAATCGATTAAAAACATGTTTTTAATTTTCAACAGTTAAACGAATCTTATAATCCAAATCGCGCAATTTTCTGCCCCATTTGCGGCAGAATTTTTGCCTGTTTTCTTTTATAAGGCGATTTGTGCTTTCTTTGAAAGAACAACCGGTAAAATGAATTACCTCTGAAAACGGCTGATAGAGCGTTTTGTAGCCTGCTTCTCTTAAACGCATACAAAAATCCGTTTCTTCATAATAACCGGGCGCAAAAAGCTCATCAAACCCGCCCAGCTGCTCCCAGAGCTCTTTTTTGACCATCAAACTTGCCCCGCAGCAGAAGTCGGCTTCTCTAATATTGTTGAATTCTGCTTCCAGCGGGTTTTTGAAATGTCCGACGGGTGAAGTATTTCCGTCGGGTTTAATTTTCGACCCTGCGCTTTGCAGTAAACAATGCCTATTTCAGGGTTGTTTTCAAGAATATCAACCGCTTTTTCAACATAAGCCGGTTCAATCGTGTCATCCGCATCCAGCGGCAGGATATAATCGCCCGTTGATTTGCTGATGGCGATGTTTCTTGCCTGAACAACGCCTTTGTTCTCTTTTTCGTTCAAAAAGAGAAGCCTGTCCTCTTTTTGGGCAAGTTTTTCGATAATTTCTGCGCTGTTGTCCGTGGAGCCGTCATTTATGCAAATTATTTCAATATACGGATAGGTTTGTGCGAGCGCTGATTCGACAGTTTCGCAGATATAGGCTGCCTGATTGTAGCAGGGGATTATGATTGATACTTTTTTCATTTTTTCTCTTGATGTGATATTTTGCATAGATTTTTTTGAAATAATCTACATTAATTGTATATTTGTATCTCTAAAATGTCAAGTTTATTTCAAATAGTGATATGTGACGCTGTTTTTTATCCGGCAATCTGTTGCAATAATATTTAAGAGATTTATTATGGACAAAAATAAACACTTAGGAAAACGGATAAAAGAGCTGCGAAAAAGCAAGGGATTTACGCAAGAACGCCTCTCTGAAATCGTGGGCGTTGACCCGAAGCATTTGAGCAGGATAGAATGCGGGAAAAACGACCCCTCAATCGACCTTATAACCCGAATTTCAAACGCGCTGGAATTGGAGCTGCATCTGTTTTTTCAAACAGAACACCTCAAAGATAAAAAAGCCCTCATAAAAGAAATCAATGAGGTGCTTGAAGCTTCTCCGGATGAAAATGTAAGGCTCTTTTACAAAATACTCATGGATATTAGCGCGGGGTGCATGTAATTCGCAAAAAATTGTGATATAATGATTATTACCGAACTTTGAAATAATATGGGGACGTTTTGGATTTGACGGGGTGATCGTTTGTATCAAACTGCGGGTCCGAGCGCTGTTCTCGGTTATCAACGAGCAACTTAAATTAAACGCTAACAACGTTATCGAAGGCAATTTCGGCAGAAGCGCAGCTAGATTGGCTGCTTAGTAACCGATAGTTCGACAGACTGAACTATGCCCACTCTGTACGGCCAGCTTGCCGCTGTGCAGGGTAAATCATGCAAGACGCAGTACGGGGACGGGAATTAACCGTATCAAGCTTTTTCCCAAAGCGCGTATCGCTTAAAACTGCTTTGTTTTAGCTCAGGTTATGGACGCTTTCCTTGCTAAAACGAGATAAAATGCACCTACGCTCGTAGATGTTTGCTGCATTCCATTTCGGACAGGGGTTCGATTCCCCTCGTCTCCACCATTAAAAAATAATTCAAAGCAAAAAAGGGAAATCGAACCCCGACGGGGTTCTTCCCTCTCGCGAAACGATACTCAATCGTTCCGCCCGGCAGCGTCCTCGTCTCCATTTTTAATATTTTATACAACTTCCAATTCATAACCTAATGAAAAAATTGCTGTATAAGCAAATTACAATTTTTTTGTAAATTCTCTGTTAATCTATTTAGAGCTTTTTGCTAAAAAGCAACCGAATAAAAAAACGGGGCAAATTTTGCCCCGTCGTTATGTTATTTCACAAAATAAGAAGCGTTAATATTCGCAAAAAGCTTTATAACCCCGCCTTGAATCGGACTGGAGCTTTCTGCTGCCGCAGAATCGGCTGACGCACCGAATGACATGTTTTTTGCGAGCAATCTGTATTGAACGCGGGCGTTGTCAGAGGTCGAGCAGCTGCCGTTGAGTGATTTTATCCCTGCAAGCGTGCCATTTGCGGAAGAAGCGAGAATTCCCGCTCTTGCGTAAGCTTTTTTTGCTGCTACACCCAATAAATCATTGCATTGCTTGTCATATGATGAGATTGAGAACGTTATGTCGTTGACATTGGTCGCGCCGAGCGAGATTGCTTTGTCAATCATCTTTCCTGCGTCTTTGATAGATTTTGTATGGACAATTACGCTGTTGTTTACCTCGTATTTTATGAGATTTCTTTTGTCATTTTTGTAGCTGTAAACCGGTGATGCGTTGAAATTCGCTGTTTTAATGTAATCACCGTTATTTTTGTCAATCATAGCGGAAATCACGCTGTGAATTTTGTCAGAAATAAGCTTGTTTTCCTCGGTGGCTTTTTGAAGCGATTTTGCGTCGCTGGTTTGTACTGCAATATTTATTTCAACTACATCCGGCGGAAGCTCGGTGTTTGCGGTTGTCGAAACAGAAACAAACCCTCTTTCCGCAACCTCTGCGCCTACTGTAGTTGCCAAACCGAATAACAACGCTGCTGCCAGAACAGGCAATAAAATCTTTCTCATCATTTCTCCTTTTTTATAGTCACAAACGGTGTGATTTTAATTATCACATAATTTTAAACGATTCAAACATCGATTATGTTCAATTTTTATGAATAATTGTAATTTTATGACGTAATTGTGCTATAATTTGCTAAAACTATCAGATAAAGGACGTAAAATGCGTAAATTATTAAGTTTGATTTTGGCTCTTTTGCTCGTAATATCCGCTTTTCAGCCGGTTTTTGCGAAAGAAGCTTCTCTTGAAGAAAATTTCTTCAAAATGGATAAATATTTTAAAGAAAAAGCTTACAATAAAGCTCTGAAACTCGCTGCAAAAACAAAACAGATGGAGCTTAGTGAAAAACAACAAAAGCAGCTTAACACTTTTATGACACTCGCAGTTGAATACAAGCAACTTGATGACATCGTTAAGTATTTTCTTGTGGATTACAATAAATACGAGGATTATTACAGGTATAAACCTTCTAATAGTCTTTTTTACAACATGACCCCGTATATTTTTTCTTTTCCGGACAAGTCTATTTATAAAATCAGATTTGAAGCAACATACTATTCCCGCACAAAAATGTATCCTGACCTTGTTATCCTTTATGCAGACGGAAAACGGTATGAGTTCAAGCCTTTTTCTTCTGAGGACACGCTTATATCCTATGACACCCACAAACGACGTGTATATGCCTGGGTAAACCTTTCTGATGAACAAGCTTACAGGGTTTCTGAAGCCACAAAGGGAAATGAGATTTCTTTTCTTATAAAAGATACAAATTCAGATAAATCAGCAGAGGGATTTTTGCTGCCATTCAATGGTGATAAGATAAGAGATGCTTATACGGTTTACAATCTTTTGAAATTCAAAAGGTTAAAACGCGGGCAAAACAGGTTTTAAAATTTGACTTCTTCAGCGCGCCATTGCTTTTTCCCTTTGTCATTGTAGCCAATATTGTTGAGCCGGTGGGTTATTAATTTCTTATTTTTGTCGAACAAAAACATTTCATTTTCAGAAACAACAATCCCTCCTGCAATTAGCTCTCCTTTTGGACTATAGCGGTACACTTTTATTGGAAATTCGTTATTCCCCTTTTTGTTTTTTTGTTTTATATCGGTAAACAAAAGTGAGCCGTCAAGTTTGAAGTAATAGTATACGCAGTCTTTGTTACTCTTGTATCTTACTGCATAAGCGATTTTAAGAGGCCCTTTTTTGAACACTTCAATATTACGGTCTAATGGTTGCGCGCCGAATTTTATGTAATCTTTGTTTGCAGCGAAATTTTCATCCTGTAAATACGGCAAAAACATTGATGAAGGAACATTTGTGCGTGCATTTTCAAAAGTAATCCCTCTTGCGGATTCTACAGTATAACTGACATTTCCATTAAGCGTTAATGCTCCTACATAAGGTGCAAAAACGAGCAAAATCAGAATTAATAAAATAAAAATCTTTTTCATGCAATTTACGAACATTTCTAAATTTATTTTTGCACAACAAGACGTTAAACGTCAATAAAAAACTCTGGCTAAAAAGTCCGGGAAAAGTTCGTGATAAGGAACACTCTGCCGAATCAAATATGACATTTAGTCATATTTGATGAGAGGTAAGAATCGACTAAGGCGACACTAAATTAGATAAGAAGATGATATAATATTCTAAAAGAAAGGACTTAATTATGAATATTAGTGAATTAGATATAAAACTCAACGGAATCGACGAAAACGGCGTCGAAAAAGAGTACAAAATTTCGGATTTTTCAGGAGAAAATACGATAATTTACTTTTATCCCAAAGACAATACCTCGGGCTGCACGCAGGAGGCTTGCGATTTTCAGGAAAACAAAAACAGATGGGCGGCAAAAGCCCGCGTTGTCGGCGTAAGCCCCGACAGCATAAAAAGCCACAAAAATTTTCAGGAAAAACACGGGCTGAATTTCATTCTCCTCTCTGATTCCGAACATCAGCTCGCAGAAAAGCTCGGCGCATGGGGCGAAAAATCAATGTACGGCAAAAAATACATGGGAATTATACGTTCAACATTTCTTTTTGACGAAAAAGGCGAATGCAAAAAAGAATGGCGAAAAGTTAAAGTCAAAGGGCATGTTGACGAGGTTCTTGAGGCGCTTGAATAGGGCGTTGCAATTTGTTTTGTAAATATTTGTTACGACATGGATAGTAATCTATAAAGTTTTGACCAAACCTGCCGATATACATCATGTGAAGCAGAAAGTTTCATAAAAACCTGCCATAAAAGAAATAAGTTCGGAAAGGTTATTAAATAAGAAAGACAGAAGGTCAAAACTATGATTCTCGAGTACAAAGTCAACGAAATCAACGTCCAGCCGGCATGGCTAAAAACGCTCTACGATTTAATTGAAGAGCTGAATTGCAAATGCAAGACCTACATAGACGAAACTTACAATCGAAGCGCTAAAAACTTTTCGAGGACAAGAACAATCGAGGTCTATGGCTCGGATACTATGCTGGCATGGCTGAAATTGCGCATGGAAAGATATTCGCACTTTATCGACTGCTTCAACGAACGCGCCGAAATTCAGGCGAATATGAAAGACGATAAAAGCGAATAATCACCCCCAAAAAATACAAAAGACCCGCGCTATCTTAGCTAGCGCGGGTTTTGTGCTGAAATTTTGTGAAAAAATTTATCTGTTGTTCCAGCTTATGAGCCGTCTGCCTTCGGCATTGGGCTGCGCGGTTGTGTATATCAAAAAATCATGTTTTGGTTGAACATAATGGCTTATGAAATTAGGATTTCCGATTTTTTCCATACGCGTGTTGCATCCGAACTCTTCCAGCAACAGCGACGCGAAGAATTCCTGATCCTCGTTCAGATTCATATCCCATATATTCTTAACTATTTCCATATTCTTATTTTAAACCTTATTTGAACCGATTTCCCTGCTGCTAATAAAAAATATATAAAAATGATACATTTGTTTACATTTGAATCTGCACGAACCTTGTGTTTGGGGCTTGAAGTTCTATCATTAAATATGGAGGAGTAAATTATGTACAATCCTAAGTCCCACAACGCTGATGAGTTCATTTCCCACGAAGAAATTCTCGAAACGCTTGATTATGCTGAAAAAAACAAAAATAATGTAAAATTGATAGACGAAATCCTTGAAAAAGCAAGAAAAGGAAAAGGTCTGAAACACCGCGAGGCTGCGGTTTTGCTGGCTTGTGAAATCCCCGAAAAAAACGAAGAAATTTTCAAACTCGCCGAACAAATTAAAAAAGATTACTACGGAAATAGGATTGTGCTCTTTGCGCCCTTGTATATTTCGAATTACTGCGTAAACGGCTGCGTTTATTGCCCTTATCACGCAAAAAACAAGCACATTCCGCGCAAAAAAATGACTCAGGAAGAAATTCGCAACGAGGTAATCGCGCTTCAGGATATGGGGCACAAAAGAATCGCACTGGAAGCCGGCGAAGACCCTGTTAACAACCCGATTGAATACATTCTCGAATCAATAAAAACAATTTACGGCGTAAAACACAAAAACGGCGCAATCCGCCGCATAAACGTAAACATCGCGGCAACAACCGTCGAAAACTACAAAAAACTCCACGATATCGGCATTGGAACGTACGTTCTCTTTCAGGAAACCTACAACAAAGAAGCCTATGAACGCCTGCACCCGACCGGCCCCAAGCACAACTACAACTATCACACAGAAGCCATGGACAGAGCAATGGAAGCGGGTATTGATGATGTAAGTCTGGGCGTTTTGTTCGGGTTGGAGCGGTATAAGTACGAATTTGCCGGACTTTTAATGCACGCCGAGCACCTTGAGGCGGCTTTTGGCGTCGGGCCGCATGCAATAAGCGTTCCGAGGATTAAAAAAGCCGACGACATCGACCCGACTGTCTTTGACAACGGAATTGACGACGATACTTTCGCCAAAATCGTCGCTTGTATACGAATTTCCGTGCCTTATACCGGCATGATTATCTCCACAAGAGAATCCGAAAAATGCCGTGAACGACTTCTTCATCTGGGCTTATCTCAGATGAGTGGAGGCTCGAAAACCAGTGTTGGCGGCTATGCCGAGCCGGATCCTGAAGATGAAGATACTGCACAATTTGAAGTCAGCGACAGAAGAACCCTTGACGAAGTCGTGAGATGGCTTATGAACATCGGATATTTGCCGAGTTTTTGCACCTCCTGCTATCGCAAAGGCAGAACGGGCGACAGGTTCATGGAAATCTGCAAACAACAGCAAATCCACAATTTTTGCCATCCGAACGCGCTTATGACGCTTAAAGAGTACCTTGTTGACTACGCAACCGACGAAACAAAGAAAGTCGGCAATCTTTTGATTGAAAAAGAGCTGAAAACCTTTGATAATGACCAAATTAAGGCTACGCTCATTGAAAATCTCAAAAAAATCGAGAATGGCGGGCGGGATTATAATTTTTAATACTTGATATTAAATATGCTGGTTGCCTCTCTCACAACAGCCTTTTTCCTAAGGAAAGGGAAATAAATTTGGTGCTGTTGGGGTAGAAACCCCAACCTACGAGGCTGCGGAACGCCCTCTCCAGAAAGTAGGGTGGGAATAGCGAAGCGCTTCCCACCGCAAGGGCTTTCGTACTTTCAGCCCAGCAGCAACCGATGTCAAAAATAGTAAATATCAAGCAAATAGCGAAGTGGTTCCCAATGCACGTTTTTTATATTAAAATAAGAAAAAAGTCAGGCAGGAATCTAAATTATGAGTAGAAAATCCGTAGTAGCGGTCGTTGGAAGACCAAATGTCGGCAAATCCACCTTTGTAAACCGTCTTGTGGGCGCAAGACAGTCGATTGTGGATGATTTGCCGGGTGTTACGCGCGACAGATTGTATTTTGACGTTGTCTGGCAAAATAAAGAGTTCACAGTAATCGATACAGGCGGGATTATTCCCGGTGACGAAGACGAAATTATGCTCAACATCTTTACGCAGGCAAAAATCGCCTGTGAAGAAGCGGATTCCATAATTTTTCTCGTTGACGGCAAAGATGGCGTGAATCCGATTGATTACGATATAGCAAATATCCTGCGCCAGAGCGAAAAACCGGTTTTTCTTGCGGTTAACAAAATTGATTCGCCTGAAAGAATCGCAATGCTCGCTGATTTTTATTCACTCGCTATCGGCGACCCTATGCCGATTTCTGCACTGCACGGGAGCGGAGGAGTGGGAGATTTACTCGAAGAAATAACAAAAGATTTCCCCTCTGATGAAGAATATGAAAAATCCGAGCTGATAAAAATCGCAATCGTCGGAAAACCGAACGCCGGAAAATCCTCAATCGTAAATGCGTTGTTGGGCGAAGACAGGGTCATTGTAAGCGACATTTCCGGCACAACCCGCGACAGCATTGACTCGAAAGTCAAATACGAGGGCGAGGAATTCATCCTTGTTGACACTGCCGGCATTAGAAAAAAGGCAAAAGTTGACTGGGGCGTTGAAAAATTCGCTGTTGACCGCGCAATCCGCGCCATTCGTGACTGCGATGTAGCGGTTCTGGTGGTTGATGCGCTCGAGGGGCTGACCGATCAGGATAAAAAAATTTCCCAGACCGTCGTGGATGCCGGAAAAGGCATGATTATTGCCGTAAACAAGTGGGATTTAGTCGAAAAGGACACGACTTCGACCGTAAAATATCAGCAAAAACTCCTCAATGACGCACCTTTTTTGAGCAATTTCCCTATGCTTTTTGTGAGCGCAAAAACAAAACAGCGGCTCGTAAATATCTATAAAACAGCAAAAGATGTATGGGCTCAGTGCACAAAACGCCTTTCCACGAGCATTTTGAACAAGATTCTTCTCGAAGCGCTCGCAATGAACCCGCCAACAACCAAAAAAGGCAAAAAACTGAGAATTCTTTACGCAACTCAGGTTCGCACTGCGCCTCCGTCCTTTATTATGTTCGTTAATAATGAAGATTTGGTTCAGGAGAGCTACAAACGCTATCTGGAGAACAAACTCCGCGAAGCTGCGGGATTTTTTGGCACGCCAATCCGCATGAACTTCAAAGAACGCGCCCAAAAGGATTAGTTCTATCCACCGGGGCTTTTTGAGCAGGATAAAACCTTTTGACCCCGATAAAACCTTTTGACATTTATTAAAAATACATTATATTAAAATTATGAAAAATAAACTTATTTTATTGATAATCTCCATGCTGATTTGCGCAAATGCTGTTTTTGCCGAATCGACCAGTGAAGATTATGCAAAACTATACAAATTTGCGAATATTCCTGATTTTGAGCTCGTGCACCAGCTTGACCCTTACCAGAATGAGGATTATCAAAAATACGCATGGTCGCCCTACCCGCTTTTCAGGTTGGCTGTTGATTTGTATTTCAAAAATCAGACAATCCCCGCCGGATATTACATTCTGACGCCCAGAACCATTAACGAGCGCGAGTATGTGCTATTTAAAGAAAGCGGAAAAGTAAAATTCATCATACCCGTTGTGAAAAAAGAGCTTGTTGCGCCAGGATACTACGATACAATGGTTCCAAAAGCCAAAAAGTCAAAATGGCAAAGCTTTTGCGAGAATACAAGGGATAAATTCTATACATTTTTCAGAAATTCCTCGCGAAAATCGCCCCCGCCGGGCTCGTATATCCAGTCATATTACATCGACGGAAATATGTTCCTTGTTATTATGTGCTACGGTGACTACAAATATACAATGGTCTTTAAATCCACCCGTTTTTAATCAAGAGGCTTAAAATCCTTGATAATCGGGCTGTTTTTTGCCATTTCTGCATACTTTTGTGCGAGCTCCTGCGGCATATACATTGGCAAGCAGCCCCAGCTGCCTGTATCGATTTTTGCGTCTTCGGAGTTGGAAAGGAGTTTTTTTATAATTTGGTTGGGATTTTTCGTTCCGTAGCGAGATTTGAAAAAATCACCGGCATTTGATTCTGCTGAGGGTATAAAAAACCTTTTTCCACGCTTGTAGTGCGCAATATGAGAATTTATGTCTGCCTCTGAAACAATATTTAAGGGGAGATTGTTGTTTATGCAGTATTCGACGGACAACCTGTCTGCGAGCTCGCCGATTCCGCCGTATTTTTTGTCATTCCAGTTTTGAAGATAATCTATTTTGATTCTGTCACCGACAATTCCCTCCTTTTTGTGGTTTACATGGAGTGGTTTGTTGTAATAGGCTTCTTTTGCGTATTCATAAAAGTTGTTTTTCTTCAAAAGCCTGCAATCAACGATGGAAACATAACCGATTTCGCGTTTCAAATCTGGCGAGAAAAAGTGATAAGTCATTATGCTTTCACCGTCGGTAGAAGTGAGCACATTCACTTTCATTTTTTGCTTTTTAATCCCGTTTTCGGCTGTGTGGATTTTTTTGTAAACATATGCAGTGTTTTCGGGGTTGTAGCGCAGAGTAATGGGCTTGTTTCTCTGTGAAGTTCTTTTAAAGCTGTCAAAGACAAGCTCTGCAGGCTTTTTTAAGTCAATATTAAAAGTTCCGGACTGCATTTGCGATGTGTAAGGGTTATAAACCGTTGTTTCTATTTTTTGCAGGGCAGGCATGGCGCAGAAAACGTCTTTTTCCAGCTGCGCAACAGGTTTTACCCTTTGGCAGTTAAGGCAGTTTTTGATAACCGGTGTTTGTGAATACTTTTTGAATATGCTCAAATCGGGAATTTTCATATTTTAGTAAAGTCTATAAATAAATTATTTTGTCATGATTGTTAAGTTGTGTAACGTATATAATAATTATTGAAATAGTATATGCTGGTTTGTTTTTAAATAAGAGTAGGTAATAAATAAGTAAAGGGTCTGATTATGTTCAATACAGTAAGTTTAAGTGTTCAAAAAGCCTGGGAAAACCGCGAAGCTCTCGGAATAGATCAGTCAAAACAGGTCGTTGAGCAGTTATTTCCCGAAGTTTCTCAAAGCGCGGCTTCGAACTCATCAGTTGACATTTCAGGTCTAAATAAAGAAGATGTTCAGGCAGAAATTGAGCAGACAGAAGAGGAAATTGCAACTCTTACTGAGCAAAAGGCTGATAATGACAAAAATATCCAAAAAACACAGCAGGAACTTCAGGAAATAAAAAAACAGATTAATGATGCTATTGAAAATGCGCTCAAAGAATCACAGGAGTTCGTAGCTGAGCAATCTGCCAAAATCCTTGCTGCATCTGTCGAAATTGCTGCTGAATATGTAGCTTCCAACGGTGAAATGACAAAAGAGGAAATGAAACAAAAGCTTTCTGACAAGCTCGGTGATGTCGATACAGAAATTCCCTCCTCTGTGCTGGCTTCTTTGACCGAAGCAGACGGACTTCTTGGCAAACTTTGTGCAAAAACACAGATTCTTTCTAACTATTGCGCGTATGGTGAAAAACTTTCCAACCAGATTACTTGCAAGCAAAACAGACTTGCGACGCTGAACGACCAGCTGACTGCAATTGAAGAGGCAGAAGAAGCCAGAAAATGCGACCCGATAGGGTTTGTTGCTGATGGGAAAATTTGTGATTTTATCATTGACCGTAACAATGACGGCAAATTCAACAATGAAACAGAGTTTCTCGGCGCTCAAAACAACTGGTTTGAAATGATTTCGCTTGATCAAAACGGCAATAACGATGGAAAAGTTTCCCGTGAAGAAATGGAAAATGCAAACGTTAAAGTACTTGTTACAAATGAAGATGGCTCACAGCAGATAGTTTCAGTTGCGGATTTGGGCATTGACGAAATTGATCTTAGTTCTTATCAGAGCTCAAATCAGTCTATTGGCAACAATAATCAGCTTCTGGGCACTTTCGGGCTCACGCTCAACGGTGAATATTCTAATGATGGTTACAATACACTTGATACAGTGAGCTGGCTCGATAAAAATTACAGCAATATGTTCACAGACAAAGCAGAAAGAGTTGGGCGTTTTGCAACCGAAGACGGTCTGGCTGATTCTTCAAAACTTTCATATAATATAAGTGAAGATATCTATGATGTCATAAATATGACAAAACGCGTAAACGACACCAGAACTCAAATAACAAACGATTTTACTCTTCTAAAATCGACTAAAATTATGGCACAAAATCTTCTTCCTGAAGTTGCCGAATCTGAAGAAGACGAAGAAGAACGCAGAAAAAGAGCCTAGGCTTCTTACATAAACCACACAACTTCAAGAGAACTCATAATGCATGGGTTCTCTTTTTGATATTTATATAAGACTTTAAACTAAATTTATTAATTATCCCCCTTCCCCGTCTCGGGGAAGGAGCAGTCGTTGGAATACGTTAGTGTTGCATACGAATGCGGATGGGGAACAATCCAAAAATATTTTTGAAGCCCGGGTGTTATTTGTGATTTTGTGATAACATATTTTCCATGGAAAAACTCTTTTCAAACGAAATGAATCTTTTAAAAGCACTTGCGATAATGCTTGTTGTCTCCGGGCACCTTGAATTTTCGCTTCTGGGGATGTTTACGCCATATTCGTTCCAGCTGGCTCTGTTTTTCTTTATCTCCGGCTGCCTTTTTAAAGACAAGTATTTAACAAATACCGGTGATTTTGTGAAACGCAGGGTAAAAAGCCTGCTGGTGCCTTATTTTTTGTATAATTTGTTTTATCTGGGCGTCACAGTGCTGATTTTTAAACTTACCGGCAAATTCTGGGGCCAGCCTTTGAGCCTTAAAAACTTTTTCATAACCCCTTTTCTAAACGGGCACCAGTTTGACCTGTCTTGCCCGCTGTGGTTTGTTACGCAGCTTTTTATGACGATGATTTCGTTTTTGTTTATTTTTATCCTGCTGAAAAAGCTTAAAGATAACAAATTCTTTCATCTGGCGGTTTTTGCACTTCTCGGCCTTATCGCAATACCGGTTTCCAAGCTTTTTGCGCTTACGCCTCTTTTGCTTGTGCTGGTAAGGATAATGTTTTCGGTATTTTTTGTTTATCTTGGCTATTTTTACAACAATTACATAAAAGAAAAGTATGACATTTTCACAATAAAGTGGTTTTTTGCGATTGTTTCGATTCAGGCTGTTTTGTGGCTGTTTAATAGAGATTTTGACCCCGCACATGGAATTGGATTGAGTTATGTGCTTGTTTGGGCGAGATTTGACCAGCAGATTATTGTTCCCGTGATTACAAGCATTACCGGAATCTGGGCATCGTTATTCACTGTTAAAATACTGTATCCGTATTTAAAAGATGTGAAATTTTTCGAACAAATGGGGAATGTTACCTATCATATAATGGCAAATCACCTGCTGGTTATGTACCTTATAACGGCTTTCCTGCTTTATATTAATGGAATCCCTATTTCTGAGCGCGCAAACCATGATATTTACTGGATATACGACCCTGTGCAGACTACTTATCTTTATTTTGTTTTGACCATGGTTATTACAACCTACCTCGGTGTCGGGCTGAAAAAATTGAAAAAAATTTTGTTAAAAGATGTTAAATAAAATGGCAATTTTTTTAGCTTAAATGTTTTTATTTATATATACAATATATAAACAGACTATACGGGGTAAAAATGAAAAGAGTAACAAAACAATGCACAGAATGTTGTGCAAAAAAAGAAATCCAAAAAGGGCTGACATTTCCGCAGATAAAAATTAACATGCCGAGAATTTCAGCAAAAATGCCTTCTTTGAACCTGGGAGCACTCGATTTGCTGCTCGAGGCTAACATGATTCCTGTTTAATCAGGCCTCCATAAGGTTATACATAGGCTTTACTTTCACAAAATATTCATCATTCATGGAATTCAGCACGGACTCAAGATTTGATATGGCGTCTTTTTCTGTCCTGCCGAAGCCTATGAGCTTTTTGATGATACAATTTGCTACAAAGCCGTTATTCTTTGCGCTTTTGTAAATCAATGCGGGATATTCGACGGTGGAAATCTGCATATTCGACCTTCTTTCTTTATTAATGAAAGACGGCTGATTTTGCTGCAAACTTTTGGTTTTTATAAAAAAATCGGCTAATTGAACGAAAAAAAAAGAGCCCCGCATGGGACTCTTCGCTTATAAAAACTGATAAGAAACTACTTAACAGCTTCTTTGAATTTTTTACCAGCTGAGAAAGCAGGAACAGTTTTTGCAGCAATTTTAATTGTTGCACCTGTTTGAGGGTTGCGTCCTGATCTAGCAGCTCTTTTTCTGGGTTCGAAAGTACCGAAACCAACTAAAGTAACTTTTTGTCCTTTAGCAACAGTTTTTTCAACAGTTTCCAAAGTTGCAGCAATTACGTCTGCAGCAGCTTTTTGAGAAACTTTAGCTTTTTTAGAAACCTCTTTTACTAATTCTTCTTTGTTCATAAGAACCTCCTTTAATGTTACATGACCTATTATAGCGGTTTTTCGCATTTTGACAAGTATTTTTATTAAAATTTTTAAACAAAATGCACATTATAAAAGGCTATGCAGGCATATCGTTCGAAAAAGCTTGTGCTGCAAGGGTTTTACAATGAGGTTTTAAAGTGCCCATGAGGGATCAAGCCGCCCGAACTTAACATTATTGTAATAATAGCTTAAAATTTGGTAAGCATTGTAACCCTGGGACGCCAAATTGTTGGCTCCATGCTGACTCATGCCGATTCCATGCCCGTTTTTTGAAATTCCGTCATCGAACGACGGCACAGAACGCAAAAATGGTAAATCCTTGTTCCATACTTCGCCGGAATTAATTGTGTGGCCGCCTGCAGATGCTGAATAGTAGGCAGGGATGATTTTTTTGTTGTAAGTAACGACGATTCCCTTTGTTTCTGCCACTGCTTTATTTGTGGAGGCTGTTTCACTGCTGGCGCCGCCGTAGGCTTGATCTTCTGGCGTGTCTTTCAGGTCATATCCGCGTGAAGCTCTTTTTCCGCGGTTGGCGATTGCGTAGCTTCTTGCTGCGATTGCCTGTGCTTTCAGGGCTTCGATATTCCATTTTGAGGGCATTTCAGAGGGAACAACTCCGAGAATATATTCTTCAAGCGGGATGTTGTTTACGACGATAAGCGAGCCGTTTTTATTGATTATTATGAATTCTCCGCGATACCAGCGTTTTTTTGTTGAAATAAAGCCTTTTGAAGTGGGGGTGATGATGATTTTTGACATGCCGAGGTTGAAATATTTGCCGTTTATCTGCAAGCCTATAGAATCTCCCATTGCTTTGACCCTGTAAGGTTTCATTGCTTCAAGCTGATAAATGGATTTTTCCATACCGGGTTTAAAAAGACTTGCCGGTTTGCTGGTTCCGATTACGACTTCGGAAGAGCTGTCGATAATGCCGATTTTAATCGCTTCTGCCCTTTGGGGAGCCAGATTCAGGGTAAATACAAGCAGAATTGAAGCAAAAATGTATTTTATAATAATTTTGCTCATATTAATGTTTCCGTTTAACTTTTAAGAGGTTCGATTTTTTGAAGATATTCAATAACCTCGATGGCAATTTCCCGCCGAACTTCGTCAGAAGCGGCTTTGAGGTATTCAAATGCCTCGGAAATACGTTCATCGTTTTCGTACCAGCGCAGAACAACATAATTAAATGCGTCAAGGAGGTTGTTTTGTCTGATTACGCCGAGGTTTTTGGCTTTTTCGGTGATGAGCTGCGCACAGGCGACCTGAATGTTTACGGATTCGTTCTTCATGAGGCTGACTGCCAGGCTAAGGGTAGGTTCTTTGTCATACCAACGATTCTTCATACTTTTCTCCTCTTGGTGATATTATATCACAAGGTCTAATAGTAGCAAAAATTTTCAATTTCCTCCCAAAACAAGTCATGCAAAGTTAAAAGTGTAGCAAATTCATTTTTCGATGCCTGGAGCGCAGCAAATCGAGCTAGAAAAATGAATTTGCTGTACTTTTAGCGCCAAAGCACTAATTTTTGATGGATGTGGGGGACTCATTTTTTCCGTTCCGATTCCTCCGGCATTCGTAAATGAATAGCTGAAAATCGTGCTTTTTGGAACCTCCTCCATAGTCACTCCAAAGATGAGTCCATAGATTTTCTTTCTCAGTCTGTAATTTACCCTAATTTTTTGCTAGCGCCGCTTTGAACCGCTCAACATCCTCTTTTGTGTCAATCCCGACCGGAATAAAATCAACAACCGTGGTAATTATCTTCATCCCCGCCTGAAGCGCCCGCAACTGCTCAAGGCTTTCGGCTTTTTCGAGCATGCCCTGAGAAAGCGCGGTCATTTTGAACAAAGAATCGCGTCTGTACCCATAAAGCCCGATATGACCGTAAAAAATAGCCTCATTTTCGTTTCTTTCATAAGGAATTTTTGAGCGGGAAAAATAAAGCGCAAATCCGTTGTCATCTTTGACGCATTTTACAAGATTCGGATTTTCGGCTTCTTGGGGGTCTTTGATTTCTCTCAAAAGTGTGGCAATGTCCGCATTTTGGTTATTGTGCAGCGCAGAAATCACGCCATCTATGCTCTCCGGCGTAATCATCGGCTCATCGCCCTGCAAATTCACAATATATTCAAAATCTTCATGCCTTTGAGCAACTTCCGCAATCCTGTCAGAGCCGCATTTGTGGTCAGCGCGGGTCATTTCAACGTTTGCACCGAAAGATTTTGCACAATTGAAGATTTCTTCGTGGTCGGTTGCGATAATCACCGTGTCAGCCAGCTTAACTTTCGACGCTTTCTCGTAAACCCACTGAATAATCGGCTTTCCTCCAACTTCAATGAGCGGTTTTGCATGAAGCCTTGTTGACGCGTAGCGCGACGGTATGATTATTGCTGTTTTTCCCATTTTTTACCTCACTTTTGATTATTCGCCCTGCGCAAGATAACGCAGCGCTTCTTTAAGAATTTCTTCGGGTGAATCTTTCTTTTCTGCGCTCGAAAACGCAAGCTTAATCGCCTTTTTCGCCTCATCAGGCGAATATCCAAGCGAGAATAACACCGCCTGAACCTCTGAAACCGTTTCATCAGGCGCATTTGTGTCTGCTTTGATGTCAGAAAGGTCGATTGGAGCGGTTTTTTGCCAGTTTATGAGCTTGTCTTTGAGTTCAATGATGATTTTTTGCGCAAGCTTCGGTCCGATTCCCTTTGCGCGCGAAAGCTCCTTGTAATCGCCCTTTATAACGACCGAAATAAGCTCGCAGCCCGAAAATTCGTTCAAAAGTACAAGCGCGGACTTCATCCCGACGCCTGAAACGCTTTGAAGAATGTTGAAAATGTCGCGTTCCTCGCGATTTGCGAACCCGCACAGCGACATTGCGTCCTCTTTGTGAATAAGAGTTACGTAAATTTTCGCATCCGTGTTCACTTCGCCCAAATCAGCGATTGCGCGGTCGGTTGTATTTACTGCGTAACCGATTCCGCCGTTTTCAATGACAAGCAGTGCCCCTTTTGACGATGAGGGCTGTTTTGAGATGATTATACCTTTGATGTAGTCGTACATAAGAGTTCCTTGTTAAGTTTTTCAATGGTTTCGAGGTCGTTTTCGGGCGTTTTTCCGGTTGTGGTGAGGTAATCGCCTGTCAAAATGCCCTCAACGCAATATTTTAGCATTAATTCCTGATTTTTCTCCGAAAGACGCATCCTTCCGCCGCAAAAACGCACAACAGAATCGGGATTGGCTATTTTTATAATCGCAATCGTCCTCATAATGCCTTCTTCGTCGATTTTGTCGAGGTAATTTTCAAAAGGCGTGTCCTTTATGGGCATAAGGATGTTCAAAGGGATGGAATCCGGATGAATTTGCGCCAGCTCCATCGCAATTTCAACCCGCTGCTCAATACTTTCGCCCATTCCGATAATAACGCCGCAACAAAGCTCCATTCCGTACTTACGGACGAGTTTTACCGTGTTTATGCGGTCTTCATAGCTGTGCGTCGTGCAGATTTGCGGATGATATGAGCGGCAGGTGTTGATATTGTGATGAAAACGCTTCAATCCTGCCTCTGCGAGCCTTTTTGCCTGCTCCTCGTTCAAAATCCCGATAGACGCGCAGCTGTTGAGCCCGTCAATTTTGTTGATTTCTTTTATCATCTCAATCATCGTATCAAAATCACTCTCATCAGGCGTTTTTCCCGATGTTACGATGGCAAAACGCAAGGATTTGTGCTCTTTTGCGCGCAATGCCGCTTTTTTAACATCTTCGGGTGTAAGAAGCGGGTTTGTTTCGATATTTGTGCGGTAATGCGAGCTTTGTGCACAATATTTGCAGTCCTGCGAGCATTTTCCGGTTCTTGCACTGATTAAAGAGCAGAGTTCAATCCGGTTTGAGCAGACTTTTGCGCTAATCTTCAAAAGTTCTTCCAAATCCGAATTATATAATTTTAAAAGTTCCTCTTTGGTGTACATAATTCATTTTCCTATTTTCCGATACAGAAATTATCGAAAATTTTATCCAGAATATCGTCCGTAATGACCTCTCCGGTCAATTCATCGAGCGCCATAAGCGCGGATTTCAAATCTATTGAAATCAAATCCTGAAGCTGCCTTGCATTCGCCGCAGAATAGGCGGTTTTCAAAGAATAAAGGCAGTTTTTCAGGCATTCTTCCTGACGCTGGTTTGTGGTGAATTCGCTTTCCAGTGAATTTGAATCCAGCACCATATCAGTAATTTGGGTTTTCAATTCCTCAATATTTTCGCCTGTTTTTGTTGAAATATTCAAAACCAGCGGAAAATGGTTTAAATCAGATTTTGTGGCGACTTTCAGGTGGGGTTTGGTCTTAATAAGGTCGTAGATTTCTTTGTCTTCCCGCGTAAATCCTTTTCTTGCGTCAAAAAGAAACAGAACAATATCCGCTTCGGCAGCGCATTTTTTTGTGTAATCAATTCCGATTGCCTCAACCTTGTCGATTCCCTCACCCGAGTGGATTCCGGCTGTGTCAATCAGTGTCGCGGGGATTCCGTGAATATCCATTGTTTCTTGCAAAACATCGCGCGTTGTGCCGGCTATTTCTGTAACAATTGCTCTGTCAAGGCTCAAAAGCCTGTTAAAAAGCGAAGATTTTCCCACATTCGGACGCCCGACAATCGCGATTTTTATGCCCTGGCGCATTACATTCGAGGCTTTTGCACCTTTCAGGATATTTTCTATCTTCTCAATAGCTTTTTCAATTTCTGTTTCAATTTCCGAATAAGCAGGCTCTGAAACATCCTCGGGGAAGTCAATTGCCGCAACAATTCTCGACAAAAGCGAAATTATGCCGGATTTGATTTCTTTTATTTCGCCTGAAAGCATTCCCGAGAGGTTTCCCGCGCTTTTTTTAGCAAAATCATCAGTTTTCGCATGAATCAAATCCAAAACTGCTTCTGCCTGTGACAAATCCATTTTTTTGTTCAAAAACGCTCTTTTCGTGAATTCACCGCGCTGCGCAAGGCGTGCACCGTGCTTTAGCGTGAGGTCGAGGATTTTTTTGACGATTTTTATCCCGCCATGGCACTGAAATTCAACAACATCCTCCCCCGTAAAGCTATGAGGCGCCTTAAATGGGAGCAAAATAACCTCATCTACGGCTTCATCGCCGTCTTTTATCCAGCCATGAGCGATTTTTCCGGGTTCAAATTCGTTTTTTGAAAACATTTTTTGGGCTATTTCAAAAGCCTCTGAGCCGGAAATCCTCACCGCACCCACGCCACCAGTGCCCATGGGTGTGATTATTGCTGAAATTGTTTCAAATTCTCCGCTTATATTCATACCTTAAATCATACTATAAACGCCTTTTGTGCGCTAATGTAACAAAATATTAAACAAAATTGAAAGAAAAAGGCAATTTTTTCATTCAAATATACTTTATATATATGTAAGACAGAACAAAGATAAACAAGATAAATAATTTACTTACTTACTTCATACACACTAACCTACCACACTAACCTACACTTACTTACACACGAGGAATTACAAAAAGAATTCCAGGGGACTTGTTAAAAGTCCCTTTTTTTTATTTGTTAACAAAATGTTCTATTTTTTTGATTATATTCGGCGCCAGCAGCGGTGAGATGTCAGAGGCGGCTATGGCTGCTTCTTCAGGAACGATTTCCGGAACTTTCAGGAGGAATTTTTCAATGGTTTTATTCATTTTTATGGTTTCCAGTGCTGATTTTTTTCCGGCTTCCGTCAAAGAGATTACGCCATAGGGTTCGTAGTTGACGAAGTTTTTTGCGCTGAGTTTTTTAACCGCTTCTGATACTGCGGCTGCCCCCAGCGATAAAATTTGTGCAATGTCTTTTATTCTTGCTGCTTTTTTTTCATTTTCAACAGCAAGTATAGCACAGAGATATTTTCTCTGACTGCCTGTTAATCCAGTCATTTCACGATCCTTAATTAGCTGGTTTTATTGTATCATATATCGGCAAAAAAGGTTTTTATGTATTTTTATTAAGAGATTGAGCGTTTAATGCTGTTTTTTGGCACACCAGTTGACTCGGATTTTCGTATATGCATTAATATATATAATTTATGGCATGCCGAAAAATTTTCGGAATGCTTAGGAGAAAAAATGGATAAAAATGTACCTGATTCTACAGATTGGGACAACAGGAGTAACGATTTGGTTTCGGCTTTGAAAAGTAAAAATATCAAAAAGATTGCACTTGTTGGCATCATTGACAACACTTTCGAGAGTTTTCTTTCGGAAGCGTTTTTAAATGCGGGCATTGCAACTATCACTCCGGAATTCAAAGCCAGGGCAGAAATTGAAAATTCTACTTCAAACGATTTTATTGAGGCGGTTTTGACGAGATATTCAAAGCTCGGAGCAGAAGCTGTCATCAGTGAAAATCCCAAAATTCACGATGCAGCTTGCAAATGCGGGATTTGTTCTCAATTTATACGAAATAACAAATAAAAAGGAACAGTTATTGTCTGTTCCCTTTTTATAATCTCTAATTTAATGTGCTGCTAAATTAAGCTGCGAATTTTGTGTCGCCTTTGATTTCAGAAATGAGGTATTTTGCGACCCATTCGAAGTTTTTATTGTTTTCGGCTACTTTTTTCAACGAGGGGATAGAAGCTTCGCCGATTCTGATTAAGCTCATTGCTACAACGCCTCTGACTGCGCCTTTAACTGTCTGGAGCTGCTCCACAAGAACCGGAACAGCAGCAGAGCCGATATTTACGAGCATGTTTTCTATTTCAGATTTGCTTTTGTTGTCAGCAGTTTCGAGTTGAGTTAAAAAATACTTAATTGAATCAGCGTGCATGATAAATCTCCATTACTTTTCTTATCTTGTTCACATTATAAAGCAAATTTTTATCAAAACCCGATTTCCTTATAAAATCTTTATATCGATGTAAAGATTAGGGCAAAATACTTGTTCTTACGGAAATTAACAACAAAAAAAGGAGAACCGGAGTTCTCCTTTTTTAATATTGAATTACTTTTGATTAGTAAACAATAATCAATTCTTCGCCGGGGTTCAAGCTTGAATTGTTTGAGCAGTGAGGAACGATGAGGTAAACGATTTCGTCGCCGAGCTCGTAAACTACACCGAAAATACCGCTTGCAAGCAATTTAGTTTCATCAAAAATGCCTTTGAAAAGCGTGATGAAGCTTGTGCCGAAGCTTTTCAGACCTTCACCGGGGTGAAGAGTTAAAGTGTTAACGAAAGTGTTAGAAAGGTTGTCACCGTAGTTTTCCAAACCGTTAGCCGCAACGTTAACCATAGAACCACCGGTTCGGCCTGCTACACCAACAACTCTGCCTGCTGCTGAAAGCGGTGCACCGAAGAGTCTGGCTACGAAGTTCGGGTTTTTAATCTTAGAAGCCTGAGCTTCGGAGATATTTTTCGGGAACTTGAGGCACTGGTCGCCGTTTACGATTTCAGTGAATTTAACTTTGATGTATCCGGGATTTTTTACGCCGGGTCTTTGTACTTCTGTAACAACACCTTTAACTGTTGAGTTTTCAGGGAAATTTTGACCTGAAAGTGTGACAGCTTTAGTTGTTTTAGCTGTGAATTTGTCATTTACGTTAGAAACTTTGGCGCTCAGTCTTTCATCAAGTCTGATTGAAATGCAGGTCGGTGTGTATTTTGAAAGTTTAGCACCTGATTTGCTGTTCTGGTAGTTGTAAATGTACTGCTGTCTTAATGTTCCTACGATGTATGCAACCTGTTCTTTTGAAAGGTATTCAGCAGAAGCTGCTTTTGCGGGATCCGGAACAGAATCTAACAATTGTGAAGCCATGACTTCTTTTGTAGGAGCAATGGCCCATTTCGGGATGTATTGCATTTTGTGTCCTTTTAAATCAGGAACAAGAAGGCTTCTGTCTGTCGGAACTTCAATCAACGTAGCGATTGTAGCAAAAACTTCAGCTTTTGTTACGGGCTGGTCAGGACGGAAAGATTTGTCCGGATAACCAATCATAACTTTTGCGTTTGTAGCTTTATCAATCCATGCTTTAGCCCAGTATTTGGGGCAAATATCTGTGTAATTGCTGGATTTTGCATCCTTTAAGGCAAGACCTTCAGCAAGAATTACTGCCAGTTCAGAACGAAGAACGGGCATTTTGGGGTTGAACACTTTTTGATTAGTATTGTCTTTTATGGTTGCGAGGATATCTTTTACCCAAGAATCAACCATTACGTTGTCTTTACCTTTAACGCCTACCTGATTTTCAGAGCGGTACATTTTTCCGCCTACTACATAAGCTGCGTCAGCTGAAACTGTAACCTGCTCGGCAGAACCAAACATAGTCGGATGAGCATAGCTTTCGACCATTTTTTGTTCACCTGCAAAAGCAGAAGTTACACCTAAACAGAGAGCCGCAAAAAGGATGATAACTCCATAAATCTTTTTCATATAATCTCTCCTTATGATTTATTGCTTAATAATTATATATTAATTAGCATACATCGTCAAACATGAATCTGATAAGGATTTAATTGCTTTCACCCGCTCTATAACCGCTCCAGGCGCTGATAAACGGCAGGAGTTTTTCGATTTTAAGTGTTTTTACAATGGGGAAGCCCGCTAAAACGAGTGCACCTGCAAGTTCATCAATATTTACGATTGCATCAAGCATGCCAAGCTTTCTGTCTGGTACTTTGTTGTGCGGGTCGTTAATAACATTGGCAAGTTTTGCTGCGCAGTGCATGCTGGCGAAGATTCCTGCACCTATAGCTCCGATTTTGACCGGCTTTTTCTCTAAGAGAGGGAAATTTTTAGAAAGTTTTTGTATTCCGCTTACGAAGAAAAGCGGAATTGTTGAATTTAAGAACTGAAAAACGCCCTCATCCGTTTTTTCTTTTTTTGAATTTTTTTTGTCAAACATCATACCGGTTAAAACGCCGCCCAGAATTGAGCCGGTAGTGAGCCCGAGCATTTCTTTTAAGCCAAAATTGACGTTAAAAATTTGGGAAAGTTTTGAAACATCGAGTTTTTGTTTTTTTGCAAAAATTACCATAGGAATAGCTGCACCGATAATCGAGCCGGCTGCGATTTTTAGCTTTACCGAGGGTTCGGGCTCGTCAGTGACTTTTCTTCTTCGCATTCTGAAATCATGGATAAAGCTTTTCGTGCGGGCTTTTTCCTGAAATGATTTGAATACAAATGGCTTATTATTACTGGTGGTTGTGACAGCTAACATAATTTTTACCGTTTATATGAATTATAACTTGAAAACAAAAAAAATTGCCATTCGGTTATGAAATTTTAAGATGTCCGAGAAAAATTCGTGATAAGGAACGAAGTGACGTGAACGAATTTTTTGAG
>URHD01000011.1 GCA_900547585.1 uncultured bacterium
AAAATATAATATCGGGTGAAGGTGGGTGTTTGATATTAAATAATCCAAATTTTGTTGAAAGAGCAGAAATTATAAGGGAAAAGGGTACAAATCGTTCAAAATTTTTTAGAGGCGAAATTGACAAATATACATGGGTTGATATTGGTTCATCTTATTTGCCGTCAGATATGATATGTGCATATTTATATTCTCAATTAGAAGAGTCTGATAAAATTTTGAAGCATAGAATTAAATTGTGGAATCAATATAATGATTTTTTTGAAATTTATGAACGTAAAGGTTATATAAAGCGTCCGTATATTCCAGAATATTGCAAACATAATGCGCATATTTATTATATTTTCTTTGAAAATTTGAATAAACGAAGCTTATTTATTGATTATCTTAAAAAAAATGATATTCATTCTGTATTTCATTATGTTCCTTTGCATAGCTCTCCTGCTGGAAAAAAATATGGGAAAATTGCTTCAAAAATGAATATAACGAATAAAGTTTCCGAGACATTAGTGAGATTGCCTTTGTTTTATCAATTGGATGATGAAATGGAAAAAATATTTGATGTAATTGAAAAGTTTTTTAAGGAGATTTTTTAGTGCTATTTGTAAAAAAAATCTATTTGACATTAACTTTTTTAGTATGTTTTTTAAAAAAACAGTATAATTTGGCTTTAAATATATGTCAAAAATTGATAGAAAAAAGCTATTATATACCGAAAAAACCTATTATTGACTATGACAGTATGCTTTGCAGTATAGGTAGAAATATAATTTTATCTAATCAATTATCAGCAGGGGATAGTTTATTAACAAATAATTTTTATGAACCACAACCCAATAAACTTTTGATTTTGAATTCAGAAATTTATGATATGGGCGGACATACTGAAGCAATTTTGCGTTTTGTTGAAGTATTTAAAAATGAATACAATATTGATTTTTTGATTACAAGTTTATACAACTCTAGTAATAATTTGGCTCCGGTTAAATCTTTACTGATAAAAAATAATGTGAATTCTTTTATTGAATTGCCTGTGGATATGAGTTATGAAAAAAAAGTTATGGAATTATTTAATGCTATAATTGCAAATAGATATTCTGCGATTTTTGTTAATATACATATGCAAGATGTTGTGTCATGTGCGGTTTTGGGTGTTCTTCACAAATATACAAAGATAAAAATCATATTTTATAATCATGCAGATCACATGTTTTCTTTGGGTACCAGTTTTGCTGATTTAATTTTAACTCGAGTGAAAAATAATAGAGCCTTGTCTCCATATCTTTATGACAACAAAAATGTGCAACAGATACTTTTTTGTGTACGCCAAAAAGATAAAAGTGAAAAGAAACTTCAATCATTAAAATTAAGGCAGATGTTAAATATTCCTGAAAATGCATTTGTTACGTTAAGTGGCGGTGATTCTTTCAAATTTGGTAAGTCATATTTTAAGCTTATAAAGAAAATTTTAAAAAAACATGAAAATGTTTATCATATTTGTGTCTCAAATTTTTCTACTAAAGATAAGCAAAAAATAGAGAAGTATTTAAACGAAAAGCAAAGATTTAAATTAATAAAATATGTAACTGATTTTGATCAATATATTTGTATGGGTGATTTATTTATTGATAGTTATACTCAGGGAGCGGCTTTGACGTTAGTTGATTGTATAAAATGTTCTACCCCTGTTGTTGTTCGAGTGAACGAAGAAGAACCATTGAAATCTTTTGAAAGCTATTTGTTTGATTATGAGTTTAAAGGTCGAAATTTGAGAGAGATGTTTGAAAAAATTTCATTATTGGTAACAAATAGAGAAAAGTACAATATTGCAGTACAAGATGTAAAAAGAATTTTTAAGAATAATTATGATATTGAGGTCGTGAAATTAAAATATAAAGAGATTTTAAATGGTTAAACTTGTCAATTTTTTGGATGAAACATTTGAAAAACAATACGATACCTTATTATGGCGTAATTCTGAGAGTGTTTCTAAATATTTTTTAATTAAATTAATTGAGCCGAATGTGCATGTAAAATGGTTGGAAAGTTTGCAAGAATGTCCACCTTCAAATGTTGCTTTTTTTATAAATTATAAAGATGAAAATGTTGGCGTTACGTATTTTAAACATATTGATTACATTTATAAAATTGCGGATTGGGGAATATATATTCACAAAAAAAAAGTTAGAGGAAAAGGAATAGGAACAATAGTTCTTAAAAATTGTATTAAGTATGCAATACATGAACTAAATCTAGATGAACTATATCTTGATGTTTTAAGTTCAAACTATCGTGCAATAAAATTGTATGAAAATATGGGATTTTATGCTATTGCAAAAAATAATAACGTAACTAGATACAAAAAAGTATTAAAAAGGAGAGATTATTGTGATTAAATTATTAAAAAATATCAAAAAGAATATTACCCCAAAAGATAATACACATATAAGCAAGGTAAAAAAGCAGGTTAAGGATGTTTTGATTAGACAAGGGTTTGTTTTTGAAGAAGATTTTCTGTTAACTCCTGAAGGAATTAAATTCCAAGCTGAAAAGTCAATTTTTGAAGTGCATGAAGTTTTTGTTCAAAACGATTATAATTTTTTTATAAAAGAAGACAAAAATCTGATTGTATTTGATGTTGGAATGAACATGGGTGCTTCTACATTATATTTTGCTAAAATGCAAAATGTAAAAAAGGTTTATGCTTTTGAACCTTTCTTGCCGACTTGCGAAGATGGAATTGATAACATTAATTTAAATCCTGATTTGACACGTAAGATAGATGTATTTAAATTTGGGCTTGGAGTTGAAGATAAAATGATTGAAATGCCCTATACGAGAGAAGCTAGCGGATGTATGTCAACAACACATGATGTTTTTTTGTTAAATAAAGATTTGCAATCTTTTGAAATAAGAGATATAGAAAAATTGGAAATTAGAAATACATCTAAGGTGCTCGATAAACTCATTGAACAAGATTGTATAAATATTTTAAAGATAGATACAGAGGGTTCTGAGTATGAAATTCTTGAAGATTTAGATAGAAATGGATTATTGAAAAGTTTTCAACTTATAATGCTGGAATATCATTATAAATCTTCTATGGAGTTAGAAACGCGTCTTAAAAATAATGGTTTTGTTGTTTTTTATCGGACAAATCCAATTAAAAATGGTGAAACGGTAGGGATGATGGTTGCTGTTGCTTTGACTGAGGGCAAATAAATGGGGTTGAAAAAATTCTTTAATAATTTACTTTATCTTTCTAAAATAAATTTACAACAACAAGAATTAGAAGATGTTATTGCTCAAAAACAATTTGATGAAATCGTAATTGAGGCAGTGGACTGTATCAAAAATTTCAAATTGTTGAATATAAAAAATATGGACGAAACTATAAACAGACTAGTAGAAACAGAATCGTCTATTGTACGCTTCGGTGATGGAGAACTTAATCTAATAATGGGAAATGATATCCATTTCCAAAAAAGTTCACCAGAATTACAAAAATCATTAATCAATGTTTTATCTTCTTATAATGAAGATTTGCTAATTGCTATTCCTAAATCTATATATTCAAACAAATTGAATATGCAAGAAATCCCTAAACAATTTTGGCGTCAAAATGGATATTTATATCGTAATGTTATTGAAAAATATATAAATAAAAATTTAACGTATTATTCTTCGGAAATAAGTTTATTTTATACGGCGTATAAAGAAATTGATTGTGAATATTATTTTGATAAATTGCAGAATATTTGGAAAAATAAAGATATTTGTATAATTTGTGGAGATAGTGTTTTTGATAAAATTAAATTTAATATATTTGAAACAGCGAAAAGTATTGAGTATTGTTGTGTACCTGCTAAAAATGCATATGAGCATTATGGCCAGATTTTAGATAATTCTAAAAAAATAGATAAGAAGAAAATGATTATTGGCATTTTAGGACCAACATCTTGCGTCTTGGGATTAGATTTATTTCTTGCTGGTTACCGTTTTTTGGATTTAGGTCATGTTGCAAAATCTTATGATTGGTATTCAAGAAAAATTTTTTCTATAGATAAGGATGCTTTGATGAAATTTTTCGATCCTGATTAGATTAAGAGGAGTATATATGAAAAAATATGATATGATTTATTCTTTGGGGGCAGACTGTGCATGTGCGACTTATTTAAAAATGAATAATTTAAGGTTATATTCTGGACCTTTTGATTGGATAACTCATTGCAAATTTAGCACAAGAATGAATTTAATACTAAATAACTTTGAAGACTTTTTAAACATAGAAGATTTATGCCCATTAGAAAAAGATTTGAGTATACAGAATGATGATAATTGTGATTATTATGAAAATACCAAGAATGGTATCTATTTCTATCATGATTTTCCGTGCAATGTACCTTTTGAACAAAGTTTTCCTTTGGTAAAAAAGAGGTATGACAGAAGAATAAAGCGATTTTACAAGTTAATACGCGAAAAGAAAAATATATTATTGGTATGGCTAGCTCATAATCACATTAATACTGATGAAACAATTATTCGTCTTTGTAATAATGTTATGCATAAATTTGAAAAATCAATTGATTTTTTGATTATTGAAAATAATGCTAATTTAGGGCAAGGCTTGATGCAAATAAGATGGCTTTCTGAACATATTATAATATGCAATTTAAATACAGTTAGTCTAGATAAAAATGGTAAAATGACAACTTTAGGAAATGAATCTGCTTGTAACAAAATATTTGAAACAATTTGTTTAAAAAAGTCAAATCCTAGAAAGTTAAAGAGTTTTTGTATAAAACTTATATGTCTTTTTTTGCCTAGTAAAAACATAAGAAGAATAATTAAAAATCTATAACACCACCTGCGTCCCCATCATAAGCCTGTGAGAATCGACTTTGTTGTCATTCTGGCAGTAGACGTAGTTAAAAATCAACTTTAGCGCCTGCCCTTTGAGATAATAGTTCGTGCCGAGCGTGTATTCGCGCTGCATATTGTTGTCTTTGTATCTGTTCGGGTCAAACTGGTCATAGCGGGCAAGAAGCTCAAGTTTTTTGGTTAAATGATAACCCACTGTTACAAATAACCCCTGCGCCCTGTTTCTTGTTAAGCCGGAACCGCCGTTTGAGCCATTTGCATATGCATATTCGAACTTTGTCCAGAATCTTTTGTAATCATAGCCGGCATAGGCGCTTGTCATGTTGTAGCTGACATTGTGCTTGCTTCCTGATTGAATCCCCGCGCCGGTAACGAGTTTTCCCCAGCGTCCGTCGGTTTTTCCGAGCGGTTTTATGTTTACCCACAGGTCGCATTCATGACCGGGGAAAAATGAGGTGAAATTGGTCGATGAACTGTAAATACCCGCGTCATAATCAATCAAAGAATAATCTCCACGTACCCTCAAACCGAATTTTCGGGCGTTTGCGAGGTTTCTTGAGATTTGTGAGCGGTTTATGAATGCCAGAGTGTAAGGTGACTGCGCCCCCTCAATACCCACACCGGGTCTGGAGTTGCCCACTAGAATGCTGGTGTGCGCCAAACGCGTTGATTCAATGTATAAATCCTGAAAAAACGGCTCCATAAACGGTAAATGGCTGCTTCTGTGTGTGGGGTCAAGCATTATGCGGAAATTTTCTTTTCCACCCTTGAATTTCCCGTCAATAAGGATGTTAATCAGCCCCACATCGAACTTTGAGTTCGTGTCGCCGCGCTCGGGAATGGTTGTGTTGAAATTCATCTGATAAGCTGACCATATGTGCAGGCTTTCGAGCGCGCCTTTTTCAAAATGCCATGTGAGCTGGTCTTTCAAAAGCTGCGAGGGCACATCTGTGCGCTCAATTTCAAGATTATAAACATGTTTTGCCGTTTCAGCCATTGAACTGAATAGATTAAAGCGAGGGCGTGCGTATTCAGGGGCAGATGCGGCGCTTATTTCTGCTGCATCGTGAACGGGGGAGGTTTCTTCATAAACAGAAGCGTCATCAACAGGTAAAACAGGGTTGTCATCCGCTTCATTTTCGTCAAGAATTGCGTTGATGAAGGACTTTTCCTGATTTGTATCCAGCGTAATCACTTCTGTCTCAAGCGCTTTTGCCTGCGGGCAGAAAAGTAAGGTTATTAATAATAAAAATACAATCTTTTTCACGATAATTAATAATTATTATATATGTTTTGGAGTTATAAATAAAGAAGAGGCGGGGAATTCACCCGCCTTTTGTGTTTTAGCTATTTATTTTCTTCCATTTCCGGTTCTGTTGCCTGAGATTTGTGGTCATCTCTTAAATATGCTGTCCAGAACAGAAGAACAACGAAAACAATCGCGCCAACCATGTTTCCGAGGGTTACAGGGATGAGGTTTGCTGTGAAAATTGTTTTCAGATTCAATGTTGCGAGCTGCTCGGTGCTCAAACCGGATGCGGCAACGATAGCTGCCGTGTGTTTTGCAAAAATTCCATTTGTTAAAAAGAACATATTTGCAATACTGTGTTCATATCCTGATGCAACGAATGTCATAATCGGGAAAAAGATTGCAAAAATCTTGCCGATTACGAATTTTGAAGAAGAAGCCATCCAGATTGCGAGGCAAACGAGCCAGTTGCAGAGAATTCCTCTTGTAAAAGCTTCAACAAATGTGAGATTTACTTTCTGATAAGCAGTTGTAAGGCTCAAAACGCCGAGCGCTTCGTGAGAGTTGTGCGAGCAGCCCGAATAGTAGATTAAAAATGCGATAAGCAATGAACCTACAAAGTTTCCCAGGTAAACGATTGACCAGTTTCTTAAAAGTTTTGCAAAACTGGTTTTCTTTTCGATTACGGAAAAAGTCATCATAACGTTACCGGTAAAAAGTTCCGCACCGGTTAAAACAACCATCATCAAGCCGGTCGCAAAAGTCATTGCGCCGACGAGTTTTGCAATCCCCCAGCTCAGGTTTTCGGCTGTACCGGTCATAACGGTCAAAGAAACCTGCGCACCGAACGCAATTAGCGCACCTGCGGCGATAGCGAGTACAAATGTTTTTGATTTTCTGAAATTTGCCTTTGCGGGCATTACGTTGTCTGCAATTTCATGCGCAACACTGTGCGGGGTCATGCAGTCTTTTGCTTCAATTGTCTGGTTAGCCATTTTTCTCTCCTTCTGGCTGATTTTCTACTTTTTTCTAATTCCAACCCATACTAACAATCCACCTGATTATCAATCCGGCGTGAAAGGCGTTATAAAAGCGTCTTGCTGTCTTAAATTGTTAAAACATGAACGAGTCATGTTGAGCTAGTGCGTTTAAAATTTTAGAACTAACAATTTTTAAATTCAAGATAAATTTTTTTTGAAACATTTATAGCGAATTGCATTAAAAATGACTTAAACTGTCACCCTGAACTTGGTTCAGGGGCTGTCCGATGGGAATAGTGAGATTTTCACGCCAGGAAGATTCCGACATAAGTTCAAAGGACATTATTATATTTTACAAATTTTGATATTTTTTATCAGAAAAATCTGGCAAGAAACTTCATTTTTCCGAGAATAGGTAGAGTTTGTTTTGTGAGTATAAATTTTGTGAATTGTCTTGTTTTTACTTTTGGATACATCGTTATTAATGAGCTTTTGACATTTTGAATTGCGTTTTCTACAACAGGATGCTTTCCTCCTGAGATTTCAGATGCAAAAGAGATATAATTTTTCATAAGAACATTGATAGATTCATTTTGTCCTGATTTTTTCATTTCATTAACTGTTCTGTTGAAAATTTTATTTGTTTCTGTGAGCGCTGATATTGTTTGAAACATTACAGCTCTGGGGTTGGCATTGCCGTGAGTTCTGTAAACATTTGCAAGTTCTGTTCTTGCTTCGCCTTTTTGCCCGTTCATATAAGGAACGAAGATTTTATTTATAAAATTGTCTTTAAATTGGGAATATTGCATGTTCTTTACCTTTCAAATGTTGAAAACCTGTTCTTTCTGTCATTCCGAGTCCGAACCGGAATCTCCGGTGCCGCCGGTCAAAAACTCTGTTATTATAAAACGCGTACATAAAATTTTTTGCCAGGATTTTGTAAATTTTTTCCTTGACATGCCGATTTGTTAGATTTACAACAGAAACGTTAACACAAAGCCGAACTTTTGGAATTAGAAATACATAAATTTGGGATGGAATAATCTATGATAAGTTATTTTATTGGAATAATTGCTATTTTGGCGAGCGGAATTTATGCGCTTGTTCCTGCGCTTAAAGTCCTTTTTTCAGGGGAAACAATTTCTAAAACTTTTGACTTCAATCCGCTTTTTGGCAGCGTAAATTTCGTAATCGACCCGTTGAGCGCGTTTTTCATCGTGGTAATCGCACTAATGAGCATCGCATCGGTGATTTACGCAAAAGGTTACCTCAAACCTTACATTGAAAAAGGCAAAAATCTCAGAGCGCACATGGTATTTTTAGCAGGATTAATCGTTTCGATGATTCTTGTTGTAACCTGCCAGAATGCTTTGATGTTTTTGATATGCTGGGAAATAATGTCGCTTTCTTCATTCTTCCTCGTGATTTTTGAAAGCGAAAAAAAAGAAGTTTTAAGAGCCGGAATAAAATACCTTGTATTTATGCATATTTCGGTTCTTTTTATTATAATGGCGTTTGCTATTTGTGCAATTAAGTCTGGAAGCTTTGATTTTGCTTCATTCAGTGCTGTTTTAAAATCAAATGCACACCTTGCGAATGTTGTTTTTGTGCTTTCGTTCATCGGATTCGGCACAAAAGCTGGATTTGTTCCGTTTCACAACTGGCTTCCTGACGCGCACCCCGCAGCTCCTAGCCATGTCAGCGCAATAATGTCCGGTGTGATGATTAAAACGGGTGTTTATGGGATTTTGAGGATGCTTTCTCTTATTGGTACGCCCTCAAAGCTCATTGCTTACGGCGTTTTGATAATTTCCGTGATTTCTGCGCTTTACGGCGTGTTATATGCAATTACGCAGCACGATTTGAAGCGGTTATTGGCTTATCACAGTATTGAAAATATTGGTATTATCGGAATCGGCGTCGGGGCGGGCATGTTAGGGCTTGCTTATCACAATCCGGTTGTTGCATTGCTCGGTTTTGCGGGCGGAATTTTGCATATTCTCAACCATTCTATATTTAAAGAGCTCCTGTTCCTTTCCGCAGGAAGCGTTTATACAAAAACTCACACAAGAAACATCGAAATCCTCGGCGGTTTGATAAAATCAATGCCGGCAACTGCGATTTTGTTTTTAATCGGTTCGGTTGCAATCTGTGGATTGCCGCCTTTTAACGGATTTATCAGTGAATTTCTTGTTTATTTCGGTATGCTCAAAGGGCTGTCGATTAACAGCTTTTTTGCGTTCACCGTGCTGATATTTGCGATTGCGGGGCTGGCTCTGGTCGGAACAATGGCGATTTTATGCTTTACAAAGGCGTTTAGCATAATATTCCTCGGAATGCCCAGAAGCGAAGCCGCTCAAAAGCCTGAATGCGACACCGGAATCTCCATGATTCTTCCGATGAGTTTTCTTGCTGTTTTGACGCTTGTAATCGGGCTTTTCCCTCAATACGTTTTCAAAATGCTCACAAAACCGGTCAGTGTTCTGGCTGATACTGGCATTGCAGCTGCTGGCAGCGGGGCTTTGCCGCTTATGCAGACGATTTCGTTTGTCGGGCTTGCGTTTGTGGCTTTTGTTTGCGTCTTGATTTTGTTAAAAGTACTTTTTGGCAGGAAAATTGAGCTTCACGAAACCTGGGGTTGCGGATATAACAGGGCAAACAACCACATGCAATACACAGCCTCGTCATATGCAAGCCCGTTCCTTTCAATGTTAAAACCGTTGTTCAAAAAGGTTTTTGACATTGAAAAACCCAAAAAACTCTTTCCGAAAAGCGCGCATTTCAGCCTGCATATTGAGGATATAGAAGAAGCTTACGTTCTGAACCCACTTTTGAAGTTTGACGAATGGTTTTTGTCGAAATTTGAAAAAATTCAGAACGGAAATCTTCAAACTTACATAAAATACGGGCTGTTGTTCCTTGTATTAATAATAGCAGGGTGCATGTTTGTGTAAGGAATCTCAATTTCATTTCCGCATAAGCGGGAATCCCCTGCGAAGCAGGTCAACCAACGAAAAAATAAATTAATAGGAAAAACAAAAATGCTGATGAAAATTTTAAACTTAATAATTCTTCTGGTCGTGCCTTTTTTGATGATGGGCGTGATTAAGAAAACAAAAGCATTCTGGGGCGGACGAAAAGGGGCAAGCGTGTTGCAACCGCTTTATGATTTTGTAAAACTCTTGAAAAAGGACTTTGTCATAAGCAAAACCACCTCGGTTGTTTTCAGAATAACCCCGATTATCGCAATTGCGTCGGTTCTGTTTGCGGCGCTGTTTGTACCGATGGCATCGGGAAGCGCTTTGATAAATATTCCGGCGGGATTGATTGTTTTTGCTTATATTCTCGGGCTGGGCAAGTTTTTCTCGCTCATCGGCGCAATGGATACGGGCAGCAGCTTCGAGGGAATGGGTGCATCAAGGGAAGCGTGCTTTACGTCGATTGTTGAGCCGGCATTTTTCATAATTATCGCCTCAATAATGGCAATGAGCGGAAATTATACGTTCGATAGCCTTACGCATATCCTTTCGAGCGCCGGAAGTTACGGTGTTTTGATTACAATTTTTGCGGTTCTTGCTTTATTCTTGATGATTTTGATTGAGGGCTGCCGCGTTCCTGTTGATGACCCTGCTACGCACCTTGAATTGACGATGATTCACGAGGTTATGATTCTGGATAACTCGGCTTCTGATTTGGCTTTGATAAGCTGGGGAGCGGCAATGAAAATGCTTTTGATATCGTCATTAATTGCGAATATTTTGATTCCGAACAGCGTAAGCAGCCTTGTTTCGGTTGCGCTGTACTTATTGATAATCCTTGCTATATCGGTAATCATCGGAACGGTTGAATCTGCAATGGCGAGAATAAGAATGTCGCATGTTTTCGAGTTTATTTTCATTATGAGCTCGTTTGCGCTTGTTGTTCTTTCGCTTGTTGTTGCAAGGATGTTTGGAGGTTAGAAAATAAATGGAAAACGGTTTTATAATACTTTTTGGATTAACAATGCTGTATCTGGCGGCTACGAGCAGGATTATTTCTCACGTGAGAATACTTATTGCACAGGGAATTCTGCTTTTTTTAATCTGCCTTTGCGGATTCAAGCACACGCCGCTTTTGAACCTTGCTTTTTTGACAATTGAAACATTGATTGTGAAGTCCATCGTCATTCCGTGGTTTTTGTACAGAATTTTGAAGAAAACCCGTGCAAACAGGGATGTTGCGGCAAATATTCCGCATTTTTACTGCCTCGTGATTGCGAGTGTAATTTTATTGGGCGGTTTTCTTGTTTCAAATTACTTTATTTCTTCAATGAAAATGATTTCGCCGCTTTATTTTGGCGTTTCAGCAGCAACAATAATTATAAGCCTCTGGCTTATAACGATTAAACACAAAATTATCTCAAACGTAATTGAATTCATCACAATGGAAAACGGAATCTTTCTGCTTTCGCTTTCTGTTGCAAAAGAAATGCCGATGCTGGTAAATCTTGGCGTTTTGCTTGATGTATTTATTGCTGTTTATATTCTCGGGCTGTTTGTAAACGAGATAAACAAAGAGTTTAACGACCTTGAGGTCGCACATTTATCAGAGTTAAAGGACTACGAATAAAATGATGAACGCTATTTTAATATTCCCGATAATCGCCGGAATTTTGATGCTGATTGTGAGAAAAAGATTTTTTGACAATCTTATGCTTAATATTTATGCTCTTTTGCATTTTGTAATCACGCTTTTCCTCGTTTTTGATAAGGGCGCGCAGATTACGATTCCGTATTTTGCAGTTGACGGCACAAACAAAATTTTTCTGCTTGTTCTGTCGTTCGTATTTTTGATGGTAACGATTTATAATAACGGATATTCAAAACAGCTGCCGGCATTTGGCAATATCAAAATAAAAGAGAAAAAAATTTGTCTTTACTGGCTTATGACGATGGCTTTTGTGCTTTCGATGACGGGAACGATTTTGAGCACGAACCTGGGGCGCGCGTGGGTTCTTGTTGAAGCCACAACCCTCACAAGCGCTTATTTAATCTATTTTAACCGCACAAAAAGCGCCATTGAAGCCGCTTGGAAGTACGTTTTCATCTGTTCAATCGGGATTGCACTGGCTTTTGTTGGGATAATTTTTCTGAATATTTCGACTGGTGATGTGAACACGATGTCATATTCGGAACTTTACCGCTATGCGGCGTCATTTGACCCTTTGTGGCTCAAGTTGGCTTTTGTATTTATGGTTTTTGGTTTCGGAGCAAAAATGGGGCTTGCGCCTGTTCATTTCTGGCTTCCGGACGCTCACTCGGAATCACCGTCACCGATTTCGGCGCTTTTGTCTGCAACGCTTTTAAATTCGGCGTTTCTGGTTATTGTCAGAGTGTTCAAAATCATGAATCTTGCGCACTGTGATTCTTACGCAAGGCTGATTTTGCTCATAATGGGCTTTTTGTCACTTTTTGTTACGGCGGTTTTTGTTTATCACATCAAAAACTACAAAAGAATGCTCGCATATTCTTCAATTGAGAATATGGGTATCCTTGCAATCGGCACTGCGCTTGGCGGAGCGGCTTATTTTGCGGTTATATTGCATTTGATAGGTCATTCACTGGCAAAAGCTTCGTTCTTTTTGACTTCGGGCAACATTCTTGAGCTTTTTGACACAAAAAGAATCAAGTCAATAAGCGGTTTGATGAGCGCTGACGGAAAAACGGGCTGGTTGTGGGTGCTTTCGTTCCTTGCGATTTGCGCATTTCCGACCTCCGTGCTGTTTATCAGCGAATTTATAATGATTAAGAAGATGATTCTCGACCATCAATATATTTTGTGCGTTTTGTTCGTATTTTTGCTGACGGTTGTGCTTTATGGAATCGGCAGGGCGGTTGTGAAAATGACTTTTGGCGAAGTCAGCGAAGACAAAGCAGAGCTGCTTGAAGAAAACAAGAAGAAAATCACAATTTCAATGTATATTCCGCAGTTTGTAATGCTCATAATCGTGTTTGTGCTCGGAATTTACATTCCGCAGTTTTTGCAGGGCGTAATAAACGCGGCAATCGGCGGATTTTAATAAAAAAACTGTCACCCTGAACTTGTTTCAGGGTAAACGTTGGTAAGATGCTGTGGGAAACCAGACATTTTGCACGTTTCACCAAGGGTTCAACGGCAAAAGCAGTCAAACAAGTTCAGCATGACAATAAAATAAGGAAAAAACAATGAACTGGCTAAAAACAACAAATAATACAAAAATAAACCTCAATGATATTCCGGAAATGAGTATAACGGATTTGAGGGCGCAAATTATTGAGCTGAATAAACGTCCTGTCGGATTTTTCGGCAAAGATTGGGGTGAGGGGCGCGTAAAGCTCTTTGTTATCCTCGCTGACGATAAAGCGGGCGAGCTTTATGTTGCGTCGGCGGTTTTTGCTCCTGATTCAAGGTCTTATGAGTGCATTACGAACGAAATTCCCGCTTTTCATATTTTTGAGAGGGAATTTTATGAAGATTTTGGCATAGAACCTCTCCACCACCCGTGGCTCAAGCCTGTACGCAAAAATCAGGACAAATATCCGTTCTTTGAAATGGAAGGCGATGAAGTTCATCAGGTTGCTGTCGGGCCAATCCATGCAGGAGTAATTGAACCCGGACATTTTCGTTTCATGTGCAACGGGGAAACCGTTTATCACCTTGAAATTATGCTCGGATACCAGAATCGCGGCGTTGAAGACTTAATGTTAACGCAGCCGTCAAATCAGCTCGCCGAATCCGTTTGCGGGGACAGCGTAATCGCCTACAATACCGCATTTTCGCAGGTAATGGAGCTTTTAATGGGCATAAATGTTTCAGACAGGGCTCAATTAATCCGAAAACTTGCGCTCGAAATGGAAAGAGCCGCAATTCATATTGGCGATTTGGGTGCGATTGCGGGCGATATCGCCTATCTTATGGGTGCATCGGTTTTTGGCGTAACAAGAACGCTCGTTATCAACACGATGCTTGAATTTTCCGGCAGCCGATTTGGCAGAGGCTTAATCACGATAGGCGGGGTTAATTTTGACCTTGATGACGAAAAAATCGAGCGCGCAATCAAAACCTTTGCAAAAGTCGAAAAAGATGTGGACAGAATGGCAAAAACAATGCTCAAAAACTCGACCGTTATGTCAAGGCTGGAAAAAACCGGCACTGTGAGCACAGAACGCGCGCTTGAAGCAGGGCTTGTCGGTATGGCAGCGAGGGCATCGGGTGTTGAGCTGGATTCCCGCTTTGATTTTCCCGATAAGTGGATGAAAGAGTTGAATATTGAAAAAACTCCGTTCCACGGGGTTGGCGATGTTAATTCAAGGTTCAAACTGCGCTACAAAGAGGTTATGCAGTCGCTTTCAATCATCAGAAAGATTTTTGAAAAGCTGAAAGAGTTCAAAAACGAACCGATTAATTGCGGTTATGGCGTTTTTGAGAAAGAAAACGCAAAAGACGCGTTCGCAATTTCGATTGTCGAAGGCTGGAGGGGCGAAGTTGTTCATATCGCAATGACGGACGGCAACGGCGCACTTTCTAAGTATAAAATCAAAGACCCGTCGTTCAACAACTGGTTCGGGCTTGCGCTTGCGGTGAGAAACAACGGAATTTCCGATTTCCCGCTCTGCAACAAGAGTTTCAACCTTTCATACTGCGGAAATGATTTGTAAGTACTGTCACCCTGAACTTGTTTCAGGGTCTGATTAACGGGAAAAGCTGACATTAAACGTCGGTAAGATGCTGAAACAAGTTCAGCATGACAATTTAAAAAAATAAGGAAAATAATATGTTTGATACTTTAAAATCAAGAATATATCAGGGAAAACAGTTCATAAAAGACATTGAAAACGCTCCGATGAGAGAGCAGTTCAGAGGATTGCCGGTTTTGAAGAATGCGTGCGGTCAGGATCTGACAAAATGCGCACAGGCTTGCCCGACAGGCGCTTTGAGGCTCAATCCGCTCTCAATCGACATGGGAAAATGCACATTTTGCGGTGCTTGTGAAAATGTATGTAAAAACGTTTGCAATTCCGACGCAATAAGCTTTTCAAACTCTTACAAACTATCCTCAACAAGCGCGGATAAGCTGATTATCACAGAAAATATGACAAAAGAGGAATTTGAGAAAACAGCAATCGAAGTTAAAAAAGAAATCACCTCAATGTTCTCAAAATCCCTGAAATTAAGGCAGGTTTCCGCCGGCGGCTGCAACGGATGCGAAATGGAGCTCAATGCGTGCTCAAACTGCAATTTTGATATGGGCAGATTCGGAATTGACTTTGTTGCATCGCCCCGCCACGCAGACGGAATCGTAATCACCGGCCCTGTTACAAAAAATATGGCTTACGCGCTTGAAGACTGCTACAAATCAGTCCCCGCGCCCAGAATCGTGATAGTTTGCGGCGCCTGTGCAATTTCGGGCGGTATTTATCAGAACAGCAGCGAAATTGACCGTGAATTTTTTGAAAAACACCCCGTTGATTTATACATTCCGGGCTGCCCAGTGCATCCATTGACGTTTATTAACGGCGTGCTCGGGTTTATTAGAGGAAATAAGTAAAAAAAGCGGGAATATTTCCCGCTTTTTTAGTGCAGGTGGCAGTTATTGGTGTTTTAATTGCGTTACCTGATGGTATTTTGTTGAGATTTTATCGACATAGGCTTGCAATTCTTCTTTTGTTACAACGCCGTCGCCATCTGAGTCAGCGGCTTTTGTGAATTGTTCAATAGTTACTGTTGAAGACCCGCCGCCGATTTGTTTCATTATGTATTCTTTGAGATTTTTGTCTGCGATATCAGTTATGATTCTAAAAAACTCTTTTTGTTCTTTTGTTGCAGTTGGGTTGTTTATGGTAAATTTTTCCATGTCGTCGAGGGTAAATTTGTTGTCAAAATTGCCTTTTTTATCGTTGCTGCGCTCCATTTCTTCCATCATTGTTGTGTAGCTGATGTGTTTGTACCAGACGGATTCTTTATATTTTGATACTTCTTCCTGAGTGATTTTTCCATCTCTGTCAGCGTCCATTTCATAAATTCTGTTAGTAAGCGCTCCTGTGGTGATTGTGTAGTTGCCGTCTTTTGACATGGTGCCGCCGAGTGCGATTAAAAGGGCTCTGTCCACGCTGCCATCTGAATTTTTGAACAGGTCTGCGATTTCATTATTGCCGAACTGCGCTGCAATCTCTTCAACGGTAATTATTCCGTCTTCTTTCTTCGCTGCATCCAGCTTGTCGATTGTTTTTATGTTTTCTTCTTTGTTTTTCTGCCTTTGGATTTTGAGGTTGAGGGTATCAACGAATGTTTTGTCGCTAAAAAGCGCATTTAGTTCTTCAGCGATGCTTCCGTCCCCGTTTTTGTCCAGAGCCAGCAAATCATCAACAGTTATGCCGGACTGTTCGCCTACGGACATTGATACAAGATTTTTTTCGTCGGGATCAAGGTCTTCACCTTTTATTGCGGCAAAAATTGTTTCAAGAACGATATTCTGATATGTGGTTATGCGGTTGGCTATTCTGTTTTTATCATTTTCTGCCGGTTTCGGGTAACCGACGCCCGTTTGTTCAAAAACACCGGCGATTGCGCTTCCCAGTGCCGCAATTTCAGGGTTTGAATCGTTTTTCAGCTTGTCGATATTCCTTAGTATTTCTGAATCAGTAAAGGTTTTCTGGTTTTGTTCCTTATAATATGTTGAAAAGTCCGATTGATCAAGATCTTTTCCGAGCTGCGTTAAAATTTCTTTTAAAGATTGTTCTGATGTATCTTTTTCGGGCTCATTTGCGTTTGTTTCGGGTTCTGTTTCATCTGTTTCGGGCCCGGTTGTAATTTCTGAAATGCTTTTAGCTTCAATTTTTTCCGGATTTTTGGGTGTCGGGGCGGCATTAATTGATTCTTCTGCTATTTTGAAGTCAATGCTGCTCAACCGGTCGAGTTCATTGTAATTTTCGTCATTTGCCATGAATTTTAAGCCAAGAGTTTCATCTTCCCTTACTTTGGCTTTTTTGCCGCTGCTTTGACCGGCATTCAGCGATTCTGCCTCAAAAAGCCTGCTGCTCATTAAACTTAATAAATTTTTAATCATTTTAACACTCCTTTTTTGTGACAGGTACTATTGTACTATCGACATTTTTTTTTTTTCTTTAGGAAATATTAAAATGTTTTACAAAATTTTACAAAATGCGTTAATAAATCCCCGGAATCAGCTTTTCGTAGTCATCAACCGTGCCATTGTCCATGCAGCAGAGGATAATTGCCTTGCCAAGCGGATGCAGGTCGGATTTCAGGTAGAGTTTAAGCTCTGATTTGAAAAAATCTTCAAGCATTTTTGCGCCTGCGTCATATGCTGCTGCGCCGACTTGAGGCTGATTGCTTACATCGAGGAATTTTTGGGAAATAGCCGTACCCTCGACATGGATTCCTCCCGGAATGTAGCCAGCAAGCGGATGCCGTGCAGGTTTCAGGTTCAGTTTTTTGAACGAAGCCATTCCACGTCTTGCGAGATATTCACGGATTACCCACTGCGCCATAAATCCGACTTCCCACGAGCCGATGTGCTGGTTCGGGATGAGAATGTTACGGGTTTTGGTGGTTTTCATGAACTGGTCAAGCAAAATATTAGCCAAATCAACCCTTTTGCCGGTTGCAAAAGGCCAGAACGAACCTACGCCCTCGCTTTTCAGCTCATTTATGTTGGTAGTTTTTGAACCGTCGGAAATGCTCGGATTTGCGAATCCTCTGGGCGCAACAAGCCTCCAGAGCCACGCAAGTGCGGGCGGAAGAATATGAAGCATTCCGAAAATGCCGTAAGACGGGTTTTCTGCCGTACAAGGAGGAGTTCTCAGGCCAAAACTGCGGTAATCAATCTCAATCGGCCCATCCTGAATGTTTTTCATCTGCGTTCTGGGGATGATAATACGCGGATTCGGGCATTTTACGTTCGGTGCGTCTTCTGTGTGCTCCCAGATAAGGCAGGTTGCGTCGGGGTGCGCCTCAAGATTGAAGAATATCAACGGTTCTTCCGGATGGGTTGTTACTTCTTCAAGATGCGGGTCGGTTCCGTATTTTTTTATGTGGTCAATACGTACAAACCACGATTTTTCCGCGTCAACAACACAAAGGCGTCCGTTGTCTTTTCTAAAACCGGGATGGCAAAGCGCCATGTCATCGGTTACGGGCTGCAATTTACAACCCTGCGACAGTGCGAGGTGCTTTTCTTCGCCGGTTACGACATTTCGCCCGAGGAGAAGTCGTCCGTCTTCTTCACGGTGCGCATATTCAAGCATTTCGCTCTTTCCGCTGCCGGAAGCGCCCTCGTGGAGTATGCTTACGTCGTTATCGTAAGGAGTTGTGATATTTACGGTCGAGGCGTGAACTGTCACAAAATCTTCTTTTATCCCGAGGGCAAGCAAGATGCCGTAAACGCCTTTTTTCGCGCTCGGGCCTGGGTAGAGGTTGTATGAAAATACTTCGTGGATTGAATTCTGGTTATTGTGCACAACAACCTGTTTTCCGCCGAAATGAGTATGTCTGAACGGTGGAGCAACGTAAATTATTGCCTTTGGTTCAAAATGGCGTTCGATTTTGTCAACCGGAATCATTCCCTGCAGGTCATAGATGCTTGCGGCGAAGAATGCTGCGTTTTTCGGGGCAACCATGAGCGCCGGATAACCGTATTTTGCGCCGCCAGCCATGAAAGGTACAAGAATCAGTTCATTTTGTGCAAGCCATTCAAGGGTTTCTTTCCTTATTGAGGTGAATTTTTTGTTGAATCTGTCCTCAAAAAGGATTTTGTCGGTCATAGCGATGTTGTTTACGACCATACAGTTGGGGTCGCGTCTTCTCATGTACGGATCGGGGTAGTTTACAGCGATACCGTTTTTGCATTTTGTAACTGTGGCTTCAAGTATAGTGCCTTTTGCGCCTGTATCGTATGCTACGTCAAAAACAACGTTGTCTTTGCCGCCGACAGCCATTTCCATTAATTCCGTACGTGATTCCGGAACAATTACGCCTTTGCAGCTGTTAAAAACCTCCATAAGGTCATCTGATATATGCCATCCCTGCCAGATTTTCGACTGTGATAAAGTATTTTCCATTCTTGATTACCTTTCAAACGGTTGATTCTCCAATTATATTACAAATCCGTTAAGAGTGGCGCAATTGTGGCGATTTGTTAAGTGGCAAAGTTTATTTTCGTGCCTCGGGCGGGCCAGCGGGGTCGATTTTTTCTTTCCAGGCTTTGATTATTCTGTTTTCGATTGTTTTTAAGTCTTCGGAGGAGTATTTTTCAAAGTCGCGGGGCATATGGATATACGACCACGCGGCTCTTATGTGTTCGGAAGTATCAATCGGGTATTTTTTGTTTACAGAGTCGGCGAATTCGACATTTCCGTATTCGTGGAGCCCTCTGTTGGGGTAAACGTCTTCTCTTTTTTTCATTTTTTCTCCTTTTGGGTTTTTGGACGGGAGAAGTGCGGGTGTTTTGATTTGTAGTGACTATGGGGGAGCCCTCATATTTTTAGTAAACAAAATAACTGGCGCCAGAGGGGCGGAGGAATCGGAACGGAATATCAAAACACCCGCACTCCGCATTTTGCAGCGGAAGATGATTGAAAAAAAACAGATTCCCTCCGCCACAATTCATCTATTTTTCTTTAGAAGTAAAATTTTTACATTGCCTGTAAATATATGGCTAAAAAGGGGATGTTGCGGCTAAGTTACGGGATAAAAATGGTTTTATCAGAAAAAAGGAGGAAAAAATGCAGCCGTTTGATGTAAAAGCAAAAATAGATTATGTTCAAGATACCATCGTAAGCGAGGTTCTTTACGCTGACGGGGAATATTCAATCACTTTGAAAGCGCTGGACAGCGGTACGGAGATTAAAACACATATTTCGCCTGTTGATGCGGTCGTTTTTGTTCTTGAGGGGGATATGGAGTTTGTTGTGGAGAATGAAAAGTTCAATCTATCAACTGGTGAAATGCTCATAATGAAGAAGAACACTCCGCATTCACTTTCTGCGCTTTCAAGGGCAAAAATGCTGCTTATCAAAATTTAATGCGCGATATTGCCTGTTGACTGCTTATTTCATATATATTGCCTATTCCTTTTTTGGAGGAATGGGCTATTATTATAATGATACGGAAGCTAAGGAACGGTTATGTGGAAACATTTTGGTGAATCAATCGTATTGACTGTGCTGGGTTTAGTTGGAGCATATTTCTGGGCTGAACATATGCATCCGGGCTCCGGATTGGCAAGTCTTTTTATCGTAGTTGTTTTGAGCGTGCTGGAAATCAGCCTTTCTTTTGATAATGCGGTTGTAAATGCAATGAAACTGGAGCATATGACCGATGAATGGCGCCATAGATTCCTCACATGGGGGATTCTTATTGCTGTTTTCGGGATGAGGCTGCTATTTCCAGTACTGATTGTTGCGCTTTTTGCAAAAGTTTCGATGATTGCTGTTGCCAAAATGGCTGTTTATAATGCTGACCTTTATTCTCATTACCTCCACGAAACCCATGCGCCTATTGTGGCTTTTGGCGGGGCGTTTTTGATGATGTTGTTTTTGCATTATTTTTTCAACGAGAAAAAAGATGTTCACTGGATTCGTTGTATTGAAGAACCATTGTGCCATTCGGGAAATGTTTACGGAATAGAAACCGTTTTGACCCTTATTGCGATTTTTGCCACGCAGTCTTATGTTTCAGAAGCACACAGGCTGGGCGTTGTTCTTGCGGGAATAAGCGGAGTTATTCTTTACCTCGTTATTGAGGGCATCAGCAAATTTCTTGAAGAAAAAGAGGCGAAGCGCGCGGCTAAAATGGTCGGAACTGTTGCAAGAACGGGCGGATTTGTTTCTTTTATGTATTTGGAGCTCATTGACGCTTCGTTTTCTCTCGACGGGGTACTGGGCGCGTTTGCGTTGAGCAAGGATGTGGTGATTATTGCAATTGGGCTTTCAATCGGCGCGGTTTTTGTTCGTTCTTTGACGATTTTGCTTGTTGAAGAGGGTACGCTAAAGCAGTTCAGGTATCTGGAGCACGGTGCTCACTGGGCAATCGGTGCGCTTGCGGTTTTGATGTTTGTTTCGACTTTCAAAGAGGTTCCCGAGGTTATAACCGGGCTAATCGGGCTTGTTTTCATCGTCTGGGCGCTGATTTCGTCGATTTTATACAACAAAAAGAACGCATAATCTCCAAATCCACTCCCTTTTCGTTTTCATTCGCTACAAGTCCAAAGCTGGAAAGTTTACTTTTCCGTTCCGATTCCGCCGGACACTCAACGGAGAAAACCTTATCTCATGATTTTTGAGTCCTCCCCCATAGTCACTACAAAGTAAACTTTCCAGCTTTGGACACAAGGCTTCGCTGCCACCCTGATTATTTAGATTCAATCGACTTCAATTTTTCCGATGTTTTTGCCCGAATCGTGCTGATAAGCCTTTTGTTTAAGTCCAGCGAATACTTTTGCGTAATTTCATATGCCTGATTTATACAAATTGCAGCTTTTTCGTATTCACCTGCACCGAAGAGAATCTGGGCCGAGAGGGATTTGAAAAGAAGAATGAAAACTTCCGAAATATTTTCGTCTTTTTCAATACTTATTGCGGCATTATTCAAAATTCCGGTCGCCATTTCAATACTTCCGGTGTCTTTTTCGATTCCGGCAATAAAATACCAGCACAAATATGTGATATTTTTGATTCCTTTTGCAGAGGCGAGCTCGAGTACATTATAGTAAATTTGTTTTGCCTTTTTGACGCTTCCGATTTTCTGGTAGGCAAATCCGATAAGCAAATCGCAGAAATATTCAATCTGGAAAAGGCTGGAGGAGCCGGCTGTGAGTTTTGCCTGATAAACAACATTTCCAAGCTCTTCAAAGTCGCCTTTTTTCATTGCCTCAAGCCCGCAGATTAGCCAGTATAAAGCTTTTGCGTATTTGTCCTGTTCAAGAGGCGCATTTTTCAAAGAGGCGAGCTCAGCTGCAATATTTTCGCCGCGGATTGATTTTTCGAGCAAGGCTAGCGTTTTAAAGCACAACACATCGGGCAGCGCGGATTTGAGATGTTCGATAAAGGCTGGAAAATCGCTGTTTCGCTGGATAATTTTGGATAAACTGATGAAAAACAACGCTTCGGTGATTGCATCCTTAAACTGTTTTTTTGAAAAACCTTCAGGGAGAACTTCTTCGGGCAGATTTTTGATGTCAATATGCTTGAAAAGCTCTTTTCCTGCTTCAATACAGTCGTTCAGGCGCCCGAGATTGTAATAAATTTCAAGCGTGACGAGGTTTATCAGGAAATAGTTGAGGTTGAAGCTTTTATTGGCGGGGTTAAATGAGCCTTTTGGGGTTCTTGAGATGATTTTTCCTGCGTATTCGAGCGCATTTGCGTAATTTCCACTAATCAGGCAGCTCTGGACGAGTTTGTTTGCAACTGTCTTGATTTTTGCCTCATCGTCGCCCTGCTCAAGATTTTCGAGCAAAAGTTCAAGGAAATTGAGGATTTTTTCGGGATAAAACTTGTAAAGCATTGAGCTTACATGTTCATAAACCTCAAGTTTAATCTGCTCAACGGTTTTGTCCGTGTCAGGGTCGATTACGTTGTCAACAAGCGAGAGATATTTGTTTGTGGTGTTCAAATAAGCCGAAAAATCCCCGAGCTGCTCTGCGGATTCCGAAAGATTGTGCCAGATGTTGAACGCATCTTTTTTTAAACCTGCAAATTCTGCGATTTGGGCTTTAACAGGCAGATTGTCGGGGTATTTTGAAAGAAGATTTTTGCTCAGATTTGACGATATTTGCTCAAACACCTCCGGTTGAAGGGCTTCTTGCAGGTTTTTGCGGCAGATTGTGTAATTGTTGACCCTGACAATTCTTTCTTTTTCAATAGTTATGTAGCCTTTTGCTTCAAGGTATTTCAGGTCTTTTACAAATTTTTTCAGGTCGTCTGTGTTCTTCAAAATATCAAACGGAACCCGCTCGCCCAAAAGCAATGCAGCAGTGTAGATTTCAAAAACAGAATCTTTCAAAACAAGAATGTTTTTCCTTATCAATCCGTCAATATCTTCGGGAATGACTATCATCCGGTCGTTTTCGACCTTATATTTTCCTTTTTCGATTGAAAGCACCCCGTCAGAAACGAGATAATTGAACGCCTGAGTGAGATAAAATGCGGAACCTCTGGTGTTTTCGAGGATTTTTTCAAAATAAAAGGATTTCTCGATATTTTTCAGCTCTTTTCTGCGGTCTGTGACAAGAGCCTTGTTTGAAGAAAGTTTCAGCTCGAGTTCGTAAAAATTCTGCGAGGTCATGAGTTTGTAAATATTTCTGTGGAGTGAAAAATCAGGGCTGTGCCCCAGCAGGAATCCGGTTTCGCCGAGCTGTTTGGTTTCTATTAAATATTTCAGAATTTCAAGCGAACTTTCGTCAATATTATGAAAATCATCAACAATAAACACTGTTTTAGCGTTAATTGATGAAAAATATCTTGAAAACGCTTCAAAATAGCCGTAGTGCGCGTCTTCGGGGTGTAAGTGCTGCGGATTGCTTATTGTGAGCAGGTTGCGCAGTGCATCATCGGCGGTAATATTGTTCACGAGAATCGGGTTTGCCATCACATCAAACTCTGTCAGTCCGGAATTTGCAAACATCAGCGACCGCAAAAAACCGAACGGCGTATATTTCAGGCTTTCGATGCAGCCGAATCGCACAGTTTTTGCACAGTTCAGGATTTCCTGCGTAATTTCGCAGTTTATGTTGTGCAATCTGCCGCTTCTGTCGTCGCCTTTGACACAAACTATCGGGTTTTTAATCCCCTTGGAGAAAATTTCTGTAATTTTGTTCAAAATATTTTCGTGCTTAACTTTCAAAAAAGAGCAGGTGAGGCTTGAAAAATCAATCAGTTTTTCGGCATTTTCCTCTTCTTCCGGAATAAAATCTACGCGTTTGGGAAGTTCGAGCGCGGAATTTTCCTCTTTTTCTTCAAGATTAACCAGTTTTGATAAAACAAGCTCAAAAAACATTACCATGTGCTTTTTCACATATAGCGCGCTCAAGGACTGGAACGGATATTTTGTTTTCAATGCCTGATAAATATATGAATCTGCAAGAACCTGAATATTGTTGAACAAATGAGGCCTGTTTCCGGCATTGTACATGAGGTTTATGTTCAGACCTGCGTGATATCCGCTCGATTTCATATAAACATCGCGTTTTTGAACCGCCATTTTTACCCGAACTGAAACACCCTTTGATTCATATAACTTCCGGTTAATTTGAGCGGCGGACTGGGTAACATGCAGCGCAAAATCAATGGCTTCCGAGGCAGATTCGGCAAAAGTGTAGCTTTTGCAAAAACGAATAATATAAGTGTCGTCAAGAATTTGCACCCGCAAATCCTTTTCAGAGGCGAATTTTTTCAAAAGTTCGTAAAAGTTCTTCCTAAACTGTTTTACTGTTTTTTCATTTTTAAAAATTGTTTTCAGCTCTTCCATTCCCCCGAGCTGGATGGTCAGAGCTGCGAAATTCTCAATTATTGCTTCACGAAGTCCGATACTGGCTTCTATATTTAAGCCGCATGACGGGCAATTTTCGAGTTGTGTTGAGTTAAGTTTTCCGCATTTGTAGCATTTGTTTATGAGAACCGTGCCGCAGGAGGGACAGATTTTTTTTGTGGTAATTTGTCCGCAGGCGTGGCATTTTAGCCTTATTACTTTTTTGCAATTAGGGCAGTTTAATTCGTTTTCATTTAGTTTTGTACCGCAGTTGGGGCAGTTCATCGCTTCTCCGCTTTGTCCCGTTCCGGGACAGACTTTTCCAAGGATATTATAGCGGTAAATCCCGCCCGCGGGCTCATCTTTTCAAGGTATTTTATATCGGGCGGGGTTTGTGTTCATTTTGTGTTCAATTTTGCGGGTATTTTTGCGGGAGTGGCACTCCGATTCTCAATTACTGCTAAGAACGCGATTTATTTTGCTTTTTAAAATTAACATCCAGCAAAAACGCAAACGGCACAAGGCAAATCGCTATCAACGCAAAGATTTCGAAAACATCAACATACGCCATAAGCCTCGACTGGGTTAAAAGCTGCTTGTAAAAAAGCCCGCCAGCCTTGTGTGCAGCGAAAATTGAGGAATAAGACGCCATAAAATGGTGGGTCATTGCGCTCATTTTGTGCTGAAAAACCAGATTAAAATCCGAAAGGTTCCGAACAAGATATGTCTGATGAACCTGTGAAAGGCGTGCAACAAGCGTTGAGGACATCGAGATTACAAAGGCTGTTGTTACACATTTACAAAGACTGTGAAGCCCCGCTCCGTTTGACAGCTCCATTTTGGGCAAAGTACCGAGTGCGAGCGCAGAAACCGGTATAAACACAAGAATTACGCCTACGCCCATCAAAATATTGGGTAAAACAACATAAACAAAGGAAATCGAAAGGTTCAAATTTGCATACATAATCGTCGAAAGCGCAAGAAACACAAATCCAACGGAAATAAGTATTCTGTTGTCAATTTTTTCCACCATTTTTCCGATTACAGCCAGCATTACGACGCAAGAAAGCACTCTCGGCGCAAGTGAAAAGCCGCTTAGCATAGCTGTGTAACCCATGAGGCTCTGCAAAAATTGCGGAAGAAGTACGATTGTTACATAAATAATCATATTTACAGAAGACCCGAGAATCGTGCCGATAAAGAAGTTTTTATCCTTAAAAACGCGCAAATTTACGATTGCATTTTTGCATTCCAGCTCCCAGACAACGAAAAATATAAATGAAAACACTGAAATCCCTGTCAGCCAGCAAACCCACGTTGTGTCGAACCAGTCGTACTGCTGTCCTTTGTCGAGCACGATTTGCATTGAAAAAAGCCAGATTACGAGAGCCATCAAACCCACAAAATCTACTTTTTCGGGAATTTTCCTGTTTTTTGTGTCTTCAATGTTGCAATGAACGAGAATTACCGAAAAAATGCCGATAGGAATGTTCACAAGATAAATCCACTGCCATGCGGAGTTATCCACGATAAAACCGCCGAAAGTCGGGCCCAGTATCGAGAAAACCATTACCGCAAGCGCAAAAAGTGCCATTGCCTGCCCTCTTTTCTCAAAAGGAAACGCAGCAATCAAAATTGCCTGCGAAATCGGCATCATCGGCCCTCCTCCAATCCCCTGAATTACCCTGCCAAGCACCAGCAGATTCAAGCTGTGCGCAAAAGCACAAACCACAGAGCCGATTGTAAAAATCGTTATAAAAACCTTTAAAAAATTCTTTCTTCCCATCAAATTTTCAAGCCAGCCCGTTAGCGGGATGAGGATTGCGTTTGCAATCATGTAGCTTGTGATTACCCAGTTTGCTTCATCGAGCGTTGAGCCAAAAAAGCCAGCAATATGAGGGATTGCGACGTTTGTTGCCGATGTTGCAAGCATTGCGAATGAAGTGGGCAAAAGAATTGTCAACGCAATCAGCCACAAAGGTACAACATCTTTGGGAACGGGTTTTTCAGGTAATGTTTTTTCTGCGACAGCCGACATTTACCTTACCTTTACTTCGGGTACTACTGACATTCCGGGAACAATGTTATATTTTGAAATATCTTCTGTAAAAATTATTTTTACCGGAACCCTCTGGACGATTTTTACATAGCTTCCTACTGCATTTTCAGGCGGAAACAGGCTTGCTTTTGCGCCGGTGGCTCTTTGAATGCTGTCAACTTTGCCTTTGAATTTTTTTCCTCTGTAAGTATCGACTTTTATTTCTACGGGCTGCCCTGGGCGCATGTTTGCGAGTTGTGTTTCTTTAAAATTAGCCACAATCCACATTTTTTCAGGCACCACAGCCATCATTGGCTGCGCAATCTGGACATAGTTGCCCTGTTCAACCGAGCGGTTTGTAATCAGCCCGTCCTGGGGCGCATAAATTTTTGTGTAAGATAAATCCAGTTTTGCCTGCTCAACTTCTGCTTCAAGCCTTTTGATTTCGGCAATTGTTGCGTCTTTTTTTGATTTTGCGCTTTGTAGCATAGAATGTGCGGCTCTTTCGCGCTCAAGTGCGGCGTTGTGACCGGATTGTGCTACTGTGAGGGCTGTTTGGCTCTGGTCGTAGTCCTGTTTTGAGGCTATTCCTGCTTTGTGCATGTCTGTGTATCTTTTGTAGTCTTTTTTTGCAAAATCTAGCTTTGATTCTGAGGCTGAAATGTCTTCTGTTGACTGATTCAGGTCTGCCTGCGACTCTGTTATTTTCTTTTCTGCAATATTAAGGTTGGCTCTGGCTTCTGCAAGTTTGGCTTCTTTTTGCGCAAGGGCGGTTTCATAATCTTTCGGGTCAATTTCAAGAATCAAATCGCCCTTTTTAACAGGCTGGTTGTCATCCACGAGTAGTTTTACGACAGGGCCCGCAACCCTCGGTGCAACTGACACGATATGCCCCTCAATAAATGCGTCGTCGGTTTCTTGATAATAAAAAGAGTGAATAATGAAATATATTCCGGTTAAAAAGAAGATTATTGCCGTAATTGCGGGCACGATTACCCTTTTTTTCATATAACTCGGGCGTGTATCTTCTTCATCGTCGTTTTCATTGTCAGATATTTGCGGCTTTGTTTTGATTTCCGGTTTATTTTCTTCTTGTGAAGGTTTTTTGTTATTTTCTTCGGCGTTGTCCATAAATTTCCTCTCTTTTAAATATGAAGTTTGGTTTTTTTCTCAAGGTTTTCCATCATTTTGTTCATAATTGCAAAACAAACCTCGAGTTCCTCTTTTTTTATATCTTTTACTGCTTCATCGCGCAGTTCAAGCATGTGCGGTTTTATTGTTGCATGTAGTGTCGCGCCTTTTTCTGTTACGCGGATTTTGTTGATTTTTCTGCCGTTTACATCCTGAATCCTCTTTACCAGCCCGTCTTTTTCCAGAATATTTATCAATCTTGTCATATTCGGGCGGTCTTTGTAGGTGATTTCGCAGATTTGCCGCTGATAAAGCTCTCCTGTTTCAACGAGAATTGAAAGAATCAGGTATTGTTCGGGTGTAATCGAAAATTTATTCTTTGCGTACATCTGAAGTGTTGCGATTTTTGAGAGCAGCCCTGTTGTCATTAGCGTAAAGAGCACTTTTTTGTTTAAGAAATTTTGCGGCATAGTGTTTTTTTTATTTTTTTCATTTATAATATTTCTTGTGTTATTATAATAACACAAGAAAAAATAAGTCAATAAAATTTTTAAAACAGCCGAAAACGAAAGACAGCGTATGAAAAAATTAATAACACTTCTCTTTATGCTTTTTCTTCTTTGCCCGCAAACGGGTTTTTGCAAAGCTGCAAAAGAGCCGGTGGATTATAAAAAGCAATATATAAATCTCGAGTGGTGGGAGCGTTACAATGACCCGATTTTGAGCGGGCATGTTCAAACTTTGTACCAAAAAAATCATGATTTAAAAATTGCAGCGCTCAGAGTGAAAGAGGGCGAAAAACTCGTTAAAATTTCTTTTGCAAATGAGCTGCCCGGGCTTTCTTTTGACGGGAGTCTTGCCAGAAATCTTAAATCCAGCAATCTCCAATTCGGAAATATGATGATTCCGAGTTTTAAGCAGAGCGAACTCCAGCTGCCGCTGACAATGAGCTATGAGGTCGATATCTGGGGAATGAACAGATTTCGGACAAAAAGCGTTGAAAAACAGCTCGCAATGATTCAGCAGGATGAGCGTGCGACTTATATTGCGCTGACTTCGGCGTTTGCTGCGGAGTATTTCAACCTTATCAGGGTTGATGAGCTCATAAGGCTTCAGGAGCAGGTCGTTAAAATTCAGGAGGATATCGCAAACAAGACACAAATTAAGTTTGAAAACGGTCTGTGCACACAAAATGAGGTTCTTAACGAGCAGAAAGCGCTTTCTTATGTAAAAGAAGATTTGAACAACCTTAAAAACCAGCAATCTGTTCTGGTTCATCAGCTGGAGGTTTATCTTGCATCGGAACCGGGTTCAGGGGTTGAGAGAGCGGATTTCGGGGCCGTAAAACCGCTGAAAAATATTCCGTCGCATTTTGATTCTGATGTAATCTCGAATCGTCCTGATTTTTTGCGTGCAGAAAACAATATTAAGCGGATTGGCTACGATGTGAAAGTTGCAAGGCGTGATTTTCTTCCCAAATTTGTGCTTTACGGGCAGCTTGGGTTTAATGCTTATCAGTTTGACAAATTATTCTCTCATCCCGCACAAATGGCGGCAGCAGGGCTGCTTCCCCGTTTCGATTTCTTCACGGGCGGCAGAAAAATGGCAGTTTTGAAGCTCAAAAAATACGAGTATGAAGAAGCTGTTGAAAAATACCAAAAAACAATCCTCACCTCGTTTCAGGAGTTGAATGATGCGCTCATAGGCGCAGAAACTGCACAAAAAAATTACGAAGACAGCCTAAAACGTTTTGAATACGAAAAAAATCTGCTTTCTTTGCTTGAACAGAAGCGCCGGATTGGTGCTGCTGCTGATTTGGACGTTTTATACGGAGAAGAACGGGAACTTTTGGTTCAAAAAGAAGAGGTGATAAACAAAATAAATCTCATTATCTCCTCAATAAATATCTACAAAGCGGTTGGTGGCGAGGATTTGTATAAAATTGTCGAGCATATATAAAAAATCCTGCAAGAGCTTGTTTGCAGGATAGAATTGTTGATTCGTGTAGAATTGTTGATTTTTTATTTTATTTGAACCCAGTTCTGGTTTTTCAATTTGAAAGTACCGCAGGCGTGATCTTTTTTGAGTTTATTAATAATTTTTTTATCCCTAAATCCGCCCGATTCATAGAGTTCTTTCAGCTGCACGTCTGATAGTGCGCAGTTTGAGGCTAAAATTTGGTTCGGAAAAAATACATTTATTGTCTGGAGAATACATTTTCCGCCTTTGTAACCTTTAATTGTGCTTGTTGAGGAGGAGTTTGCGGGGTGATTTAATTTCCCGCTTGTTGTGTAGGGGGTGCAGGTTTTTAAATTTTCTAAATAACCGCTGTCAATATAAGCGAGGTTCGCCGTGGGTTTAAAAGTCAAATATGCTGCAAGAATAGTTATTACAAGAAGAATCGGAAGCGCAATTTGGTCTTTTAGCGGGCTGATTTTCTGTTGTTCTAACAATTCTTCGTATTTGCTTTTTTCTTCCATAATCCCTCCGTAATTTTAGCTTTATCCTTTTATCCTATCACGTTCGTGAAAGCGATAGAAGAATTATAGCTTTAAAATTGAATTCATGCAAGAGCTATCAAAAAAAGAACAGATATGTAAAACTGCCGGCGAGCTTTTGAAGAAGCTGCGCGGCGGAAAAAGTCAGTTTATGTTCAGCTCTGAAAACGATATTTCAATTTCTATAGTAAATACATTTGAACGCGGCTTAAAAGACCCGCAGCTCACGACTGTTTTTCGTATTGCGGAGGCTTTGAATCTGAAACCGTCTGAATTTGTCCGAATGATTGAAGATGAATTGCCGGAAGATTTTTATATGATTGACAAATAACGGTTTTATGGCTACAAATCATCCGGTGAGGCGATTTTTCCTGCTACAGCGCTTGCTGCCGCGATTGCGGGCGAGGAAAGATAGATTTCGCTTTCTGTATGCCCCATTCTGCCTACGAAATTTCGGTTTGTGGTCGAGATTGCGCGTTCTCCTTTTGCGAGGATGCCGGCATGACCGCCGAGACAAGGCCCGCAGGTCGGCGTAGAAACTGCGCCTCCGGCTTTTATGATTGTCTGGATGTAGCCTTTTTCAATTGCTTCAAGGTAGATTTTTTGCGTACCGGGAAAGACAATAAGCCTCACATCAGGGTGAACACTGCGTCCTTCAAGGATTTGAGCGGCAACTTTTATGTCCTCAAGCCGTCCGTTAGTGCAGCTTCCGATGATGGATTGGTCGATTTTTATCTCCCCGACCCCGGAAATCGGTTTTGTGTTCTCCGGCAGATGCGGAAATGCCACAGTAGGCTCGATTTTCGATACATCGTAAGTCAAAACCTTTTCGTATTCGGCGTTTATGTCGCTTGTGTAGAAAACCGGCGTTCTGATTGAGCGGTTTTTGAGATATTCTCTTGTTTTTTCGTCCGGAACAATGATTCCGTTTTTTGCACCGGCTTCAATTGCCATGTTGCAGAATGTCAGGCGCCCGTCCATATCCATTTCTTCGATTACATTGCCGGAGATTTCAAGGGTTTTGTAAAGTGCCCCGTCTACGCCGATATCGCCGATTAAATAAAGCACCAAATCCTTTGCACTTACCCATTTGTTGAGTTTGCCAGTGAATTCTACCTTAATGGCGGACGGAACTTTGAACCAGGTTTCACCGGATGCCATTGCGCAGGCTAAATCTGTTGAGCCCACGCCCGTAGAAAAAGCGCCTAATGCACCATATGTACAGGTGTGAGAATCAGCCCCGATAATCAAATCGCCCGCCGTAACAAGCCCCTGTTCGGGCAAAAGAGCGTGTTCAATGCCCATTCTGCCGACTTCAAAGTAGTTAGTAAGCCCCTGTTCTTTTGAAAATTCACGAACTTCCTTTGCCTGCTGGGCAGATTTTATGTCTTTGTTCGGAACAAAGTGGTCAGGCACAAAAATAACGCGATTTTTGTCAAAAACCTTTTCAACACCGATTTTTTTGAATTCTTTTATTGCGACCGGGCCTGTGATGTCGTTTGCGAGCGTGATATCGACTTTTGCAGTGATTAAGTCGCCCGCTTTTACTTCATCAAGCCCTGCATGAGCTGCAAAAATCTTTTCTGTAATCGTCATTGGACGCGGCATGCTTCTCTCCTTGTTGTTCAAATTTGCCCTGCTTTGCAGGGGATTTCCGCTTTTGCGGGAATGCATATTTATGGTTGCTCGCTTTTGCAGGATGGACATAAAATGTTGATGTCATCCCCAACTCGATTGGGGATCTTTGGCATCGCCGGTCATGATATTTATATCATTAACAGCAGCCTGATAACCAGAATCCTTATCAAATAAAGCACAAACAGCGCCAGCATTGGCGAAATATCAATGCCTCCGATAGGCGGAATTATTTTTCTGAAAGGCTCAAGAAGAACGTCAGAAACCGCCGCCATTGTCTTAAAAGGTTCATTGTACCAGTTTATTGACGGAATCCAGGTTAAAAAGATTCGAGCAATGATAATCCAAAAATAAATTTCGAATAAAAGATTTACTATTTCAGCAACTGCCTGCATTTTATCTCCTTAAACCCTTGAGCCTGAAAGCGTTTTTTCGCATTCGCAATTTTCTCTTTCAACAGGGAGTTTTTCTATCATTTTGAAAAGCAGATTTTTAAGTTTCTGGTTGTTTTCTTCAAAAACTTTGATTACAGCCGCGTGAGAAACCGGCTCAACTTCGCCCACAAGCCCTGCGTCATAGTCTGTAATGAGTGAAATATTCAGAGGGCACATATCCATCTCTTTTACGAGATAGGCTTCGGGGAACTGGGTCATGTTGATTACTTCCCAGCCCTGCGAAGTGAAGAATTTTGATTCTGCTTTTGTGGAGAATCTCGGGCCGTTGATTACCACCACTGTTCCTGTCGGGTGGATTGTTATTCCGAGCTCTTTGCCTGTTTCAATTGCTATTTTTCTCATTTCAGGGCAATAAGGATCGGCTGCGCTTACGTGAGTAACAATTGGGCCGTCGAAAAAGGTTGATTTTCTTCCGTCTGTCCAGTCAACGAACTGGTCACAGATTACAAAATGACCGGGTTCTACGTGTTTTTGCAAACTTCCGGCTGCGCAGGGCGAAATCACTCTTTTTACGCCGAGAGATTTCATTGCCCAGACATTTGCTCTGTAATTGATTAAATGCGGGGGGATAGTGTGGTTTCTGTTGTGGCGGGGCATAAATGCGACCTTGTGAGCGCCGATTTGCCCGATGAAAACGCTGTCTGACGGTGCTCCGTAGGGTGTTTCCACTCTGAGTTCTTCAATATTGTCTAAAAATTTGTAAAATCCCGAACCGCCGAATACACCTATGTCAGCTATCTGTTTTTTCTCCACAATTTCCTCCTTGTTGTTATGTTATTTCTTGACCTGCTTCGCTGGGGGCCCGCCTCCGAGGGAATGATATATTTATGGTGGCTCGCTTTTGCGGGATGGACATAAACTGTCGTTGTCATCCCCAACTTGATTGGGGAGCTCCGGCTTGCCGGTCAGAAGTGTAGTTCATTAACGGATTTTTGTCTGTTCCTGCAAAAATTCCTCTTCTTTGCCTCCGGTAGGCGGGTATACCTTTCCGTCAGAATTTACCTTAATCTCATATGTACCCTCGTCCTCATCACCGTTTACATCTACAGTAATGGTTTTCGGATAAGAACCTCCGTTTACACCGGACCATTTTATACCGTTTGTGGTGGTAAAGTTGTCATCAGCACTGCAATTGCCTGTTCCGATAATATTAACTTTATCAGCCATAAAGCAGCAAAGAGCGTTGCTCTGACTTACCGAGTTGCAGCCGCTTGCTGCGGAGATTGAGGTTCCCCACAGGTCAAGAGGATCCTGACTAAAGTCAGCAGCTGATGCTGCGCCGATTTCCTGGTCATATTTGGAGGGGTCGTTTATTGTGTCTGCAACAACCTGCTCAAGCGTATGATATGCCTTGATATACATAACTTTTTCTTTGTCAGGTGTGACCCTGTTTAGTGTTCTCAAAAGGAGAGCTGCTATTACGCCGATAATCATCAGCGCGATTAATGCTTCAGCAAGAGTAAATGCCTTTTTCATGATAAACCCTCTTATTAATTATTAAAACTTGTTACTTCATTATAGGGTATTTTTTTTATTTTGCAAAGTGAGAGGGCAATTTTTTTGAGCTAAATGTTTTTATAAAAATATGTAGTGAAGTAGAAGGTAGTTTTATGAACACAACAGTTTCAAATTCTGGAAATCTTGCATACCCCGCAAATTGCACCGGAGCTTGTCCCGTTACGAGAGATATCGCAAGATATAATTATGATACTCAAAGAAACGACATTGCACGCAGCATTGAAAGGGCTAATACAGAGAAAAAATCAGGTTACACATGGCCTGTTATCGGTCTGGCGGTTTCTGCTGTGGCGACGATTATAGTTTCCCGCTTGAGAAAAGGAAAACTGTAAATTTTAAGTAATTTTCATATCTTGTCCAATCATAATGTTGAAAAAACACTTAATAAATGTTAAACTTAAATAGAAGATATGATGAAAGGTTTACGCCCGATTGGATAGTATAAAAAACATTTTAAAAAACCCCAAAACCCGTGCTATGAGCGCGTTTAGCCCAGGGGGGGGGGGCTGGGAGATTAGGTTTTACCCTCGCTGAAGCCCTTCTTACTCTTTTAATTATTTCTATTATCGTTGCCCTCAGCACTGCGATAATTGCCAAGAAAAATAAAAAACTTAGAGCCAATAACCAGACTCATTACTGGTATTGCACCAGAACCTCTTATAATGGCTCTCATACTTCCAGTACAAACTTTAGTCCTGCACCCGGTTCGCATACCACTAATTCATGCACTTTTTCACCCCCTGCAGGCGTAAATAAGTTCAATGTTACCGTAATCGGAGGCGGTGGTGGCGGTGCATCAGGATATGCAAGCAGAGAATCCGAGCAGGTTTATACCCCGGGCACTTACACGTTCAAACCCACAAAAACAGATTCTTATTACCTGATTCTCATCGGCGGAGGCGGTGGTGGCGGCGGTAAAAAAAGCGTTTGTCACAGAAATGACACCGGCGGGCATTCTGCTGCGATGATTCATGATTTTGTGAACCTCAACAAAGATACAACCTACACAGTAACGGTCGGCGAGGGCGGCGGAACGCAAAAAGGCTCTCATAGCGGCGGCGGCGGTACCGCTTCCACATTCTCGGGCGGCGGATATTCTTATACGGCCGGAGCCGGCGGTGGTGGCAACCGTTGTACCAGAAAAGGCGGCTGGCGCCCTACATGTTCTTGCAAAGGCGGAGGTTCGCCCGGAACGTATTCACCTGCCGGGGTAAGCGGTACAAGTGGTGTGGATAATACAAATGACCGCGGCGCAATTTTGAATTGCAATGATTCCGGCTCCTGCAAAAACGACAGCGTCGCAACCTGGCTGCCTTCCGGATACAAACAGGCAGGAAACGGCGGCGGCGGTGAAGCTTGCTGCAAATCTCCGGGAAAAGACGGCATTGCGCTTGTTCAGCGCCTGACTGCTTATGGAGGAGGCGGCGGACAGGCTGGCAGTCTTGCTTTTTATCAATATAAATATTCTCCGGGAGAGATTACTGTATATGCCGGCGAGGGCGGTGAAGGCGCAATTTTGCCGGATCAGAACGGTAAAGCGGGAACTGCGTCCAGATTCGGTTCGAAAATTGTTTCGTCCGGCGGTAACGGCGGTCAAGCTCGTGTTGCTTTAATTGAAAGCGGTTACATAGCTAAAGGAGAAAACGGATACAGATCACTCTTGCCCACAAATCTTATATCTGATTATTCTTCCTCATCAGTTGCCGCAGGCGGAAATGCAACAACCGCAGGTGCAAATGCCAGCACTCCAGGTGCGGGCGGAGGCGGCGGCGGTGCTGATGCTCAAAGTGCTGCATGGTCAGCTGGCGGAAACGGTTCGCCCGGAATAGTAGTTGTTACATGGTAATTCATAGCTCGGGAGCATATATGAAGATGAAAAAACACGGATTTACACTTGCAGAAGCATTGATTGCCTTATTAATTGCATCGTTGATTATTGCGGCAATGATTCCGGTATTGACCAAAAAGCACAGAAAAGTTGAAAGCCATGGAAAATGGGAATGTACTTATGCTAACGGGCTGAAATCCAGAACTTATACAAACGGAATACCTGATGAATGGCAGTCGTCAAACTGCATGTTTTCACCTCCGGCAGGCGCCGAGAATTTTAGAGTAACAGTTGTAGGTGGCGGAGGCGGCGGTGCAGGCGGTACCGGCGGAAGATTCAGAAAAATTCTGTCGGTAAAAGACAATGGCGCTTATGTTGTTACTGCTCCGAGGGACGGTACATATTATATTGCCCTGCAAGGAGCCGGCGGAGCGGGCGGCGGAATGGCGTGCGGCTCTCCGGAAAATATTGATTATGCTTCTTCTGTTGATAGCTATTTTCCTCATCAATACACGGGTTACGGCACCATTGCAAACCCCGGAACTGTTGATTTTAAGGACGATACGTTCGATTATAGCGTGCTCTATTCAAATACGTTGTCTGATATCAAGCCATATCTTCAAGATACGTCTTATTCTTACTGCTTTTCAAAAGATGGCTGGAAAGAATGGGATTTTTCAAATGATGAAAACTGCTGGAACTGGCCCGGTCAGGGCGCATACGCCGGCGCTTCTTCCCAGAGGACGGTTGATTTACAAAGAACTCAATCTTTAATGGTTTACGTCGGAAAAGGCGGAGTTGCCGGCGTTAGCCAGCTTGGAAGTCAGCTTGTGGGTTCGATGGGGCAGGCTGGAGAAGCTTCTTATACTTCTATGGGCGATAGTGCTGCAGGCGCATCCCCCGGTAATTACAGATACAGAACAAACGTTTCTTACAAGGATGTTCCGGTAAAAAATTGTAAAAATGTTGTTGTTGACAAACAAAGAACCGAAATTGAAACAATAAATCACAACTGCGACCCTGAAGTAAACGATTTGTCCGTAGACGGTACCGGAAGCGGGTCATGGTGCACTACGGAAACCTGCAAAGCTGCATGCCCTGCCAAAAACGAAGCCTGCTCAATAGCCGGCTCCGGTTCATATACATACTGTCGCGGTACGTATACGGAAGAAAAAGAAAAAATTGTTAATTATCAGGTAGTTGAAGTTGATACAACGACCTGCAAGCGTGAATACAGAAGAATTTCTAGCTGGCTTCCTGCATGCGTGTCATCTCTCGGCGGAAGCGGGCCACATCCTTCGTTGGGCGTTACTGCTGACGAACCTCAGCTCGCAAATGCAACGACCGAGGACGATGAAGGAGAAACCGAAACAATCGGTGGCCCCGGATCCGGCGGATGGGGCGCAGGTCAGCACCTGTATCTTGACGAAGATGGCAACAAATCATACCTTGGCGAGTCCGGATTGGACGGATCTGCTGAAGTTCACTATACGGAATTTTCCGGAGGCGGCGGCGGTGAGGCCGGCAGAATGGTAACCTCCATTTTTAAAAAACTTACCCGCACACAAGCTAACCCAGGCAGAGGCGGATTCGGCAGTGCTGCTGATTCTGGCGAAAAAGGCACAGATGGCGGTGATTCCAGCTTTGGTAGTCTTTTGTATGCCGAAGGCGGTCGCGGTGGTAAGCCTGAAGCTATAAAAACCGGCATGATTATTCGCGGTGAAAGAGCTTATTTCCCCGGTGGCAACGGCGGATACGCTCCGTTGTATTCAAACCTGCTCGGGCATGGTGAATGTGCCTACGGCGGCAGAAATTCCGAGAGAAACTCCGATGATGGTATGAGTGCATATACTCCTCTTTCTTTGAGCGGGGTAAATAAAACACTTGTGCAGCTTTATATGGCGCTTTTGCAGTCAGGAACATTGCTCCCGTGGAATATGGACTTTTTCGGCGGTGCTGAAAGCGATTTGACCTATGGTGCAGGTGGTGGCGGCGGTGCCGGCGGCGGTAGAAACAGAACTAACCCTCTGACCTCACCGAGTAATATTACTTATGCAGGAAAAGGCGGAGACGGCGCCCCGGGAATAATCATCGTTGAATGGTAAAGGATAATTCATGAGAAATCACACAAAAAAAGCATTTTCAATAGCCGAAGTACTTGTAACTATGATGGTAGTGTCAATGGTTGTGCTCATGGTTGCTCCTGTACTGACGAGAAAAAAGGTTAACGCCGATGCGCAATATGAGGGCGGCTCGTGGACTTGTACACTTGACCAGAACGGCAGAGCAGTTGCTTCTGACGGGTCGGTTTCGGATGATGGCACTTCTTGCATATTTAGACCGACCGGCGGTGCAAGAGAATATACTGTTTACGTTATTGGCGGCGGCGGAGGCGGTGCTGCGGGCGGAGATGGAAACTTTAAAGTGTCTTCTTACGGGCAGCTCGTTACAGCAGAGGTTCCGGAAACAGCTGATTACAATTATCTGCTTGTTGGCGGCGGCGGGGGCGGGGGGGGGGGGAGCCAGTCCGAAACGGCGGTTGTAACGTATGAGGGATTGAAGCTCAACATCATCAGGCAAGGCATGTACGCCATCGTGAAATTCCTCGGCGACAACGAAATTCACGACGATGCGGGCCTGATTGAAACGCCGGAGGAGGGCGCGGAGTTTGAGCTGTACCTCAAGAAAG
>URHD01000012.1 GCA_900547585.1 uncultured bacterium
CACGACCCGAAGTTCAGCGCGCCTGAATTCTGGGTTTTGAAGAACACAGGCTCGTTCTCGTTTGAATTTATGGGCGGCGGAACGGCTGTTGTTTGCGGCGTTGACTGCGAAAATGCCCCGTCTGTGCTCGGTTCACGCTCATGCGTCGGGATGGTCGGCGGAACGGTTTATGTGCGCGGAAATGTCTGCGATTTGTCGGAAGATGTTTATATTGTTGAATTAAACGACGCGGACAGGGATTTTTTGAGAAAAGGAATCCCCGAATTCCTTGAAAATGTCGAAAGATTTGACTTAATCGAGCGGCTTTGCGACTTTTCGCAATGGAAAAAAATCGTGGCAAAGACCTACGAAGAAAGAAAAGCAAACCATCTCATCCCGATTAAAGATTTTCGCGAAAACAGCTGGGTAAAAGGCGGGATTTTTTCGGATGTTTATGAAGATGATTTTGAAGTGGCGCCGATTGTCAGCCGAGGCGAGCACAGATTGCGTTATCCGAGCTGGAACAACTACACAAACACCGCTCCGTGCGAAAACCACTGCCCCATCGGTATTCCAACGCAAAAAAGAATCAATTTAATTAAAAACGACCGCCTGAAAGAAGCAGTTGAAATGGTTCTTGAATACAGCCCGTTCCCTGCGTCGGTTTGCGGAAATCTTTGTCCTGAGCTGTGCATGGAGGCTTGCAGCCGTTCTTATGTTGATGAGCATATCAGGGTCGATTTGCTCGGAATAATGAGCCGTGACGTGCAAATCAACGAATTGCCGACCACAAAAAGCCAGAAAGTCGCCGTAATCGGCGCGGGTGCGGCAGGTCTTGCTGCTGCGTGGCAGTTAAAAATCAGAGGATACGGCATTGATGTTTTTGAGGAGGATTCTGACATCGGCGGCAAACTTAAACAGGTTATTCCCGAAGAAAGACTAGCAAAAACCACGCTGGAAGCCGAACTCGGACGGCTGAGAAAATCAGGGATTCGATTTTTTACCGGTCAAAAAATCACTTACGAATATTTTGAAAACATAACCGAATGCTACGACGCTGCCGTGGTTGCGTGTGGCGCTCATAATCCCGTCGTCATACCGTTTGAAGGACATGAACGGCTGATTAAGGGGCTGGATTTCTTAAAATCCATAAATAAGGGCTCAAGACCGCAAATCGGCGAAAAAGTCGTCATAATCGGTGCCGGAAATGCTGCGATGGACGTTGTTATCGGCGCTTATAAGTGCGGCGCCCGGGAAGTTACGGCGATAGACATTCAAAAGCCGGCTGCGTTTGAAAAAGAGATTGCGCATGCAAAAAGCCTCGGCGCAAAGATTCTTTACCCGTGTTTTACGGAAAAAGTCGATGAAAAGGGCGTTCATCTCAAAGACGGCAGGCTTTTGGAGGCGGACACAGTAATAATCTCCATCGGCGATCGTCCGATTTTGGATTTTCTGCCCCAAGAAATGCTTGATGAACGCGGATTTATAAAAATCAACGAATTTAAGCAATCCGTTCAAAATCCGAAAGTTTTTGTGACCGGTGATGTAATAAAACAGGGGCTTTTCACGCATGCAATCGCCGACGGAAACAAAGCAGCGAAGAACATTGACCGGATTTTCAGGGGGCTTGAGCCGGAAACCTTTGAAAAAGCGCCAATTTTGCCGCGTGACAGGGTTAAAACGGAATATTATCAAGGCATTTCGCCCTCTGCTGTTCAAAAAATCGAAGCTTGGAACGAAAAAGACCGCTGCATGTCCTGCGGATTGTGTCGTGATTGCGAATTCTGCTTGCAGGCGTGCCCCGAGCAGGCTATCAGCAAGTACAAAAACGAAAAAGGCGAAACAATTTACGTTTCAAACGAAGAACGCTGCATTGGCTGCGGAATCTGCGCAGGGGTTTGTCCGTGCGGGGTTTGGACGATGAACGACAATTTCGAAAACACCGAAGAAAACGCAAGCAGCTAGATTCTTTTGAAATTGGAATTTGGCCGAAGCCGGATATTCTATTTTCCGTTCCGATTCCCCCGGGCATTCGACGTAAAATGGCTATTTCTACGTTTTAAGAGCCCTCCTCCATAGTCACTTCAAATAGAATATCCGGCTTCTCGTTTTAGTGCATATAAAGATTACAAAGATTTCTTATAATCAAACGGCAAAGCAGTTTTCAACAATCGCCCGCTTGTTTTCATCCTTAATTTTTGACAAAATTTCCGATTTGTCCACGCAATCAAGCGCATTTATTGCTTTTAGCGCCATTACAGCTTCACAGATAAGAATCTCATCGTCGGATTGGGAAAGTTTTTTCAAATCATCAACAGCATAATCGATTTTCAGCTCGCCGATAAGGTGCGCTGCGGAAATTGCGCGTTCTTTTTCTTCCTCGAGCTCATTTAAAATAAGCTCTTTTTGTTCCTCCCAAAATTCTCCGCTTTCGCCTTTCAAAAGCGCAAAAATCTGTGAGAGCTCGGCTTTTGTGTTTTTATCCTCGTCATAAGTATATTCGTCGTTTTCACAGATGGTTTCAAACTTCAAAAGAGCCTTTAAAAGCACAACCGCAGCAAGGCCGCTCCTTTCACGCTTGTTTTCACGAATTAAAAGTTCAAGCATATCGTACATTTCAAAGCTAAAAACCTGATTCAAAGGCAAAATCTCGCCCAAACCGGTCAAAATCTTGCTCAGACAAAACAAAACATCATCACGGGTTTCTTTTTGGTGCAGCAAAATGCTGATTGATTCAAGATAAGGGATTTCACCCGCAATATTTTCAGCCATTGAGCTGTTTTTCATCGCCTTTAAAATAAACGGCACAGCAGCCTTATCGCCAAAAGCCACAAGGAATTTTACCGCTTTTAAAACCACAAAATCATCGTCGGATTTGAGCATTTCGAGCGCCATATTGTACGCAAGCCTGCAATCCATTGCGCCCAGAGCCTCTGCCGCGTTAAAAGCCAGAGTTTCATCATCCTCAAACGCATACTCCATAAGCATTTCGCTTGCGACAGTGTCGGGAATAAGAGAAAAATACTTTGCACAGTAGGTTTTTTGGCTGTAGCTGCCTGATTCAAGGAGCTCTAGCATTTCCTCGGTCAAATCCTCATCAGCGTATTTTGCAAGGGATTGGGCGATAAATTCCTCAAAATCAGGAGAATAGCAGCTCATAAATTGTATCAAACCACGGTAATTTTCACGGTTTACAGCGTTTTTCAGGCGTCTATTCACGTTTGCTTTGACAAAATCAAAAAGATACTCACTTTTTCCCGTTAATATCGAAAAAGCGTCCGTGTTGACCCTATCGACAATCTGTTTTGCTGCATTAAGCGCCTGATTCTCGTTTTTACCGGTCAGTTCATTTACTAAAGTTTCATTATTCATAAAAATATTATAGCGTTTTGTCAGACAAAATGAAACTACTCTCTGAAACTCAAATCCTTAACGAATTTCTGGAGATTTTCACGGATTTTTTTCATTTCAGCTTCGACAGCTTCGTCCGTCAAAGTGGCTTCTTTGTCCTGCAGGCGGATTCTGTACGCCATGCTCTTGAAACCGTCTTTTATGTGCTCGCCCTGATAAACATCGAAAAGTTCTTCGCCGTTGAAAAGGTTATTTTGAACGGCTTTTTTAATGATTCTCGAAATTTCATCATGGCTGACATTTTCAGGAACAACAAACGCCAAATCCCTCTGAACTTCGGGGAATTGGGGCAGTTTTTTAAATCTCGGAATGCTGACATGAACAGCAGCAAGCAAAGTTTCCAAATCAAGTTCAAAAAGATAAACATTTTGCAAAAATTTCTGTTTGTCTTTCAAAATCGGATGGACTTCGCCAAAAAAGCCGACAGTTTCGGGCTTTTTGCCAAGCAGAACGACTTTTGCGCTCTTTCCTGGATGGAGGAAGTTTTTGTCCTTGCATTCCTCAAATCTAATGCGATTTTCCAGCCCCATCAGCGAAATCAGGTTCTGCACAACGCCTTTTACCGTGAAAAAGTCAACTTCCGGCTTTTTAATCCAGTTTTCGTTGTTCACAGAACCCGTCAAAACGCCCGAAATCATACGTTTTTCAAGTACGCCTGAATCAGTTTCGGTAGCCTCATGGTCTTTAAAATAAACTTTTCCGATTTCATAAAGCCACAGATTTTTCTGACCGTTTGAAAAATTGTATTTTACAGTGTTCAAAATATTAGCAATCACTGTCTGACGCAGCATTGTGTGGTCTTCGCTCTGCGGATTTTGCACTTTTACTGATTTTTCGTCGTCATAATCCACTGAAAAGTCCTTATAAAGCGAGTTTCCGACCAGAGATGACGTAATCGCCTCATCAAAGCCGCATCCGAGGAACATGTTGTTGATTTGTTTTAAAAGCGTAAGCTCGGGGCGGATTTCGGGGGATTGTGTGTTTTTCGGGAGTGTCGGGGTGATTTTATCGTACCCGTCAATCCTCGAAATCTCCTCAATAAGGTCGATTTCACGGTAAACATCCACCATTCTGAACGACGGAACCTTGAATTTCGCTGCGGTTTCGTTTTTACCTAAAAGCTCAAAACCAAGTCTTTCAAGGATTTCAATACATCTTTCAGCAGGGATTTCTGTGCCGAGAATTCGTTTAATCTGGTTGAATCTTAGCGTAATGTCGATTTCAGGGAGCTTGTTTTCGCCTGTTTCAACTATTCCATCAACTTTTGCGTCTGCAAGCTCAACCATAAGCTGCATAGCTCTTAACAGGGCGGGTTTTGTAGCCTCAATATCAACACCGCGCTCAAATCTGGCGCTTGCTTCGGAGCGGTAGCCTATGCTTCTTGCAGAGCGGCGGTTTGATGCCGGCGGGAAATAGGCGGATTCCAGTACAATATTTTTTGTGTTGTCATCAATTTCGCTGTTTGCGCTGCCAAAAACGCCGCCAACGCACACTCCTTTTTCTTTTGTGGCAATTAAAACCGTGTCGTTTGTTGTCTGGCGCTCAATTTCGTCGAGTGTAACGATTGTTTCGCCGGGTTTTGCGCGCCTTACGCACAAATAACCGTCCAATTTGTCCATATCGAACGCATGTAGCGGCTGTCCGTATTCAAGCAGCACGTAATTTGTGATATCAACGACATTATTGATTGCGCGAATGCCGCATGCGGTCAAACGGCGCTGCATCCAATCCGGAGAGGGTTTGATTTTAACGTTTTTCAAAAGTCCTGCGCTGTAATATTTGCAAACATCAGTATCCAGAATTTCCACCTCAAAATCCTTATTTGAAAGCTCCTGCGTGGATTGTAGCGGTGAAAAATTGAGTTTCTTATTGAAAATAGCCGAAAGTTCACGCGCAACGCCGATTACGGACATTTCATCCCCGCGGTTTGCGGTCGGCGCAACGTCAAAAACGATATCTTCTTTTATATTCAAAACATCTTCAAGCTTTTCGCCCAATTTTATGCCGGGTTTCAGGCGGTTGAGAATCAAAATGCCGTCTTCCTCCTGCATATTTTCCAGTCCGAGTTCGTCCTGCGAACAAAGCATCCCCTGTGATTCAACACCACGGATTACAGCGGGCGTAAGTTCGAACTGTTCGCCGGTTTTTCGGTTCAAAACCTTCGAGCCGACCGATGCGTAAGGAATTATCTGCCCTTCTTCGATATTTTGCGCGCCGCAAACAACAGTTTTCACCGTGCCGCCAAGGTCAACGTCCACGAGGTGAAGTTTGTCGGCGTTGGGGTGCTGGTCGATTTTTTTTATTTGTGCTGTGATGATATTTGTGAATTTCGCGCCTGTTTTTGTGATTTCTTCGACTTCCAGCCCGCTCATCGTAAGTTCATGAGCAATTCTTTCCGGCTCAATCCCGCTCAAATCAACATATTCATTAAGCCATTCCAATGATATCTGCATCGTAACTTCCTTACCTATTTAATACTATCTATGGGGAAATTTTATCACAAAAAATATTTATAAAATATAAATGTCGGGCGCAAAAATTGTAGGTTGGGGTTTCTACCCCAACAAAATCAGCCAGGCAAATTTACTTTTGATGTAAAATTAATTATTGGACTGAAAGCCCGGCTACAATGACGTTATCGGGCAAAAAGTCCGACATTTAATGGAGAATATCAAAAAATGCAATACAGACGTGCTTTTGTTCAGAACAGTTATGTCCATTTAATTATCGTCGCTTATAATCGAAAAAATATATTCATTGATAACATAGAGTTACTAAGAAAATCGTTCAAAAACGCAAAATAATTTTTTAATTTTGAAATTATTGCAGCTTGTGTCCTACCCGACCATATACATCTGATACTGAACCCTGAAAAGATTGAAGAATACCCTAAAATTGTTACATCAATAAAATATTATTTTTCAAAAAATTTTAATGTTGGGGTAGAAACCCCAACCTACGGCTATCAAAATAAAGGTGAAAAAGGTGTCTTTCAGCGGAGATTTTTTGAACACACAATTACATCAGAAGATGAATTTAAGAAACAGATTAACTATATCCACTACAATCCCGTAAAACACGGGCTCGTTAATAACGTAAAAGACTGGCAATATTCATCATTTCATAAATTTGTAAATCAGGGTTTTTATGAAAATAACTGGGGATGTGCCGAAGATATCGCAAATATTAAAGATTTAGATTTTGAATAACTTGCAACTTTTTTATTATATAATCATTTTACGACTGTAAAAAAGAAAGGCACAAAGATGGAACAGGGAAAAAGAATTGTGTCGGGAATGCGTCCGACGGGAAAACTTCATCTCGGGCATTATCTCGGGGTTTTGACGAACTGGGTTAAGCTACAAAATGATTATGAATGCTTTTTCTTTGTTGCTGACTGGCACGCGCTGACGACAAAATTCGATAAAACAGAGGATTTGCAGCAAAATTGCATAGATGTCGTGCTCGACTGGCTCGCTGCGGGCATTGACCCTGAAAAATCGGTAATTTACGTCCAATCGCAGGTTCCGCAAATCGCCCAGCTGCACGTTTTTTTGAGCATGATTACGCCAAACAACTGGGTTGAGCGCGACCCGACCCTCAAAGACCTCGTAAAAATGGTTAAAACCGACGAATCAACCAACAAACCCGACGTCAGCTACGGTTTTCTCGGGTATCCGGTCTTGATGGCGGCGGATATTATGATGTTTAACGTGGATTACGTACCCGTGGGAATCGATCAGGTTGCGCATATCGAGATTGCGCGTGATATCGCCCGCAGATTCAACAATATCTACAAAGTTGACCTTTTCAAAGAGGCAAAACCAAAATTAACTGAAATCCCGCTTTTAAAAGGGCTCGACGGACAAAAAATGGGCAAATCGTTCAACAACGACATAAAAATCTCGGACGACGAAGAAACAACAACAAAAAAAATCATGCAGGCAATCACCGACAGAAGCCGCGCCCGCAAAGACGACCCCGGACATCCGGACAAATGTGAGGTTGCGTTCTCATACTGGCAGGCTTTCGGCGATAAAGCAACAATCGAAACCGTAAAAGAAGAATGCTGCGCAGGAAAACGTGGCTGCGTTGACTGCAAACGGCAGCTCGCATGCGCGGTGAACGAATATTTGCGCCCGCTTCGCGAAAGACGCAAATATTACGAAAACCACCTCGATGAAGTCAGGGAAATCATCGAAAAAGGCTCGGCAAAAGCCCGCATCGAAGCGCAAAGAGTCCTCGAGCAGGTGCAGGACGCAGTAAAAATGTACAAATAGGTGATTTTCCCCTCCTGAGAGCATGAGAAAATAAAGGACAAAATATGGAAAATTTCAACGAAAACATTGTCGATATGCAGTTTGAAAAATTGCAGGACTTACAATACGGCGAAAACCCGCATCAGGCTGCCGCGCTTTACAAATACGGAAAAATGATGGATTTTGACCTTTTGCAGGGCGAAAATCTTACTTATAACAATATTCTGGATGTAACCGTGGCTGTTGAAGTTGTGAGCGAGTTTTATGACGTTGCCGCATGTTCCATTGTCAAACACGGAATGCCCTGCGGCGCGGCTCTCGGGAAAAAAATTGACGAAGCATATTTAAAGGCACTCGATTCTGACCCTGTGAGCGCTCTGGACGGAACGGTCGCATTTTCGCAAACAATCACCGAAACAATGGCGCGCCAAATCGTTCAAATGCACCACAAATTAGCCGCAGCACCGGATTTCACGGATGAGGCAATGCAAATCTTAAAAAGAGATGAAAATCTTAAAATTATAAAATTAAACACGCCGTTGAGGCTATTTAAGGCACTTTCAAACGAAGAAATCCGCATAACCCCGTTCGGTACAATAATTCAAGAGCCGGACAACAAAGAACTCGACAAAGACAGCTTTAAGGTCGTCACAAAGAAAAAACCTGACGCTGATATGGTCGAAAACATGGTTTTTGCGTGGAAAGTCGCAAAATACGTGAAAACGAACGCAATTGTTATCGCAAAAGACTTCAAAACCGTTGCAATTTGCGGCGGTCAGACCAGCAGAATCGATTCGGTGGAAATCGCGCTCGACAAAGCCTGCGACAACGCAAAAGATGCTGTAATGGCGTCTGACGGATACTTTTCTGCAATAGACAATGTTCAGTTTGCCGCCCAAAACCGCATTGCAGGGCTAATCCAGCCAGGCGGAAGCATTCGCGACAAAGAGGTTATTGAAACTGCCGACAAATATGATATGGTCATGATAACCACGGGAATCAGGCATTTCAGACACTAAAATGGAACAAAACAGCACAAAAAAAGAGAATAAAAAGGCAGTAGCGTGGCTTGCACTCGGGCATGGGATGGCGGATTGCTATTCCGGATTTATTAATCCGATTTTGCCGTTTATTGTTGCAAAAATCGGCATTACGCTCGGAATTGCAACCTGCGCTTTGAGCATTTCTCAGCTTTTTTCTTCAATGATGCAGCCGGTTTTCGGGTTTATTGCGGACAAATGGAGAAAACGCTTTTTTATTTTCTGGGGAATGCTGATGGCATCGATTTTCCTTTCTATGACGGGGATTGCAAGGAATTTTGTTCAATTAACTCTTTGTCTTGTCATTGGCGGAATCGGAGTCGGGTTTTATCATCCTCAAGCAACCGGACTGGTCGCAAGATACAGCGGAGAGCACACAACACGCGACATGAGCCTTTTCATAGCCTCGGGCACAATCGGATATTCGCTCGGGCCTGTTGTTTCCTCGGGTATAACCTCGGTTTGGGGTTTGAGCAAACTGCCTTTTGCCGCAATTGCGGGGATAATTTACGCTTTTCTCGTGTTTTTGTGCGTTCCGAGGGTCAAAAAAGAAGAATTTGTTCAGAATCGCGCCTCTTTCAGAACTTCGCTTTTGGATATTTTGAAAAATCCAGTTGTGCGCCTATTGATAATGGTCAGCGCGTTGAAATCGCTCGTTACATCGGGATTTTCAGTGCTTTTGCCATTTTTGTGGAAAGACATGGGCTATTCTGCAATTCAAATCGGCGCGGTTATGTTCGTTTTCCTTACCATGGGGGCTGTTGGGACTTATTTGAGCTCAAAATTTGAGAAAATTGTCGGATATAAGAAGATTTTTTACGTTTCGCTTTGCGTGCCGTTCTTTCTGGCAATTTTATTCATTTACACGCTAAAAACCGCTCCGGTGCTTTCGTTTGCGGTGTTCGTGACAATCGGATTTACGACAATGCTGTCGATGTCGGTGAATATGGTGCTTGCCCAGCGGACAATGCCGCAGTATAAGAGCATGATTTCGGGGTTTATCGGCGGTTTTAGTTGGGGAATTGTGGGAGTTATGCTGCCTGTAATCGGATTTGTTGCGGAAAGAATAGGGATTCAGGCAACATTGTTGATTATTTCGGGTATTCCGTTTGTTTTGTCGTATCTTTTGCGGTATTTGCCGGATGATATTGGAGAAGAGCCGGAATCTGAATAATTGTATTTTAAAACCTTAAAAGCGGCAAAGACCGTTCAGGTTCTAAAAATTTAATTTATTTCTATTCCGCCCGCACAAGATTAAAAAACTGGACATGGTTTCATGTTGATAATAAAATTATAAAAGAGTATAAGGAGAAATTTTTATGAAATTAATGGAAGGTAAAAAGGGTATTATTTTTGGCGTTTCTAACGCTCGCGGCATTGCTTATGCAATTGCAAAACAAATCCACGAAGCAGGCGCTGAAATTGCGTTCACTTATGCAAACGAAGCTATGGAATCACGCGTAAGACCGCTCGCAGAAGAAATGGGCTCAAAAATGATTGCCGAATGCGACGTTACCAATGAAGAACAGGTTAAAAAAGTGTTCGACGAATACGCAAAAACCTACGGAAAACTCGATTTTGTCATCCATGCAGTAGCATTTGCCAACAAAGAAGACCTCCAGGGCGATTTCATCAACACATCAAAAGACGGCTGGAATTTGGCTCTCGGTGTAAGCGCTTATTCTCTTGTTACACTGGCAAGAAACGCTCAGCCTCACTTCAATGAGGGCGGCGCAATGCTCGCTTTGACTTATCTGGGCTCCGAAAAAGTCGTTGCTAACTACAACGTAATGGGCGTAGCTAAGGCAGCTCTTGAATCTTCGGCAAGATATCTGGCAGAAGACCTTGGAAAACAGGGTGTAAGAGTAAACTGCCTCTCCGCTGGTGCAGTTAAAACGCTCGCAGCTAAAGGCATTTCAGGTTTTGACAAAATGCTTAAAGCTGCAATCCTCAAGGCCCCGCTCAAAAGAAATGTTTCACTTGAAGACGTTGGAAAAACCGGTCTTTACCTTGTTTCTGACCTTTCTTCCGGCGTAACCGGTGAAATCGTTCATGTTGACTGCGGATGCCACAGCGTTTACGCATCAATCGACGAAATGGAAGCTACATACGCTTTTACAAAAGGTAACTAATTTTTTATCATAAAGGGGGCGTTTTTTGCCCCCTTTTTCAGGTTTTTTGAATTTTTGACACGCCGAAAAAAGAAGAAATTTTTATAGAAAAAAGCTAAACATTAATAAGGACAAACATCATGATTAGTATGAACAAGAACAAAACCAAAATCGTTGCCACCCTCGGGCCTGTCAGCCGCGATGAAAAAATCATTGAAGAACTGATTCTTGCGGGCGCAAACGTATTCAGAATTAACACCTCACACAACACTGCCGAAGAACATAAACAAACAATCGACAAAATCAAAGCAGTTTCTAAAAGATTGAAAGCATACACAGCGGTTCTCGTTGACCTGCAGGGCCCGAAAATTAGAGTAGGCAACCTTATCGAACCTATTCCGATAAAAGAAGGTCAGGAACTCGTTTTTCAGTATGGTCTTGAACAAACTGACAAAGATATTATCCCCGTTGACTACAAAGGCGTAGCCCAGGACGTTAAACCGGGCGAAAAAATCCTTATGGACGACGGAAAAATCGAAGTTGAAGTCGTTGAAGTCAACGGCGACAAAGTTAGAGCAAAAGTTGTTCACGGCGAGCTGCTCAAACCTAGAAAAGGCTTGAACATCCCCGGCGCAACAAAAAGCCTTTCCGCAATCACCGAACGTGACGTTGATTTTATCAAATTTGCGGTTGACAATGACGCAGATTACCTCGCATTGTCATTTGTGCGTGACAAAGACGATATTTTGCTCGCAAGAAAATATTTAAGCCACTTCGGCGCTGATATTCCTATTGTTGCGAAAATCGAAAAACCCGAAGCTGTCCAGAATATAAAAGAAATCATTGAAACAGCCAACGCAATCATGGTCGCAAGAGGCGATTTGGGTATTGAACTTTCACCGGAAAAAGTTCCGATGGTTCAAAAACAGATTATTGACCTTTGTCTTGATTACAGAAAGCCCTGTATTGTTGCAACACAGATGCTTGAATCAATGATTGAAGAACCAATCCCGACCAGAGCAGAAGCCAGCGACGTTGCGAATGCAATTCTTGACGGGGCGGATGCAGTAATGCTTTCCGGCGAAACAGCTGCCGGGAAATACCCTGTTGAAGCGGTAAAAACAATGTCAATGATTGCCCATGACGTTGAGCAGAGCGATTTTGTGTGCACAAACCTCGAATTGGAAATGAACCCCGAATATGAACCCACCCCGCAGGCGATTGCGCACTCAGCGGTAACAATGGCAGAAGATTTGGGCGCAAAAGCGATTCTGGCGTTCACACATTCGGGATATACGCCGAGATTGCTTGCAAAATTGCGTCCTGAAGTTCCGATTATTGCGATTTCGGACTGCGAAAAAACCTGTAGAAAATTGAACCTCTGCTGGGATATTTATCCTTATTTGAAAGACTGGGATGTAGTTTTGAACGATGATTTGCTGAAAAAAATCGACAAACTTCTTCTTGAAAAAACAAACTACAAAAAGGATGAAAGAATCATTCTCATCGGTTCAATTCCGCACCTTATCACGGGCAGAACGAACTTTATCAGAGTTCACAGAATCGGTGCTATATAATTTAACCCGAAAAAAACCGGACAAAAAATTGTCCGGTTTTTTATTATACTTTTACTGATTTTGTTTCCGATGTTTTTTCCGTGGAAAGAATGGTTTCTTTTAGGTTTTTCTGCGCATTTTTCATTGTTTCAAATTCTTTTTTGAAAGCATTTTGTTTTTCCTGATAGCTTTTTCTCAAATCATCGACTTTAGCCCCGACAATCCCCAGCAGAGCGCCGGAAATCAAGCCCAGAGCCATGTTTGTAGGCCCTGTAAGCATTCTGGTTGTTCCGTAATAAGCTGTTCCGATACCGCCGAGAATCGGAATGCCCTGGGTGAGAGTATTTGTGATTCTCTGGTCTTTTGTGTCAGCTTTGATTACCAGCGCCGTACCGAGCGCAGCAGGGGCGAGAATACCGATAATATCCGTCGGAGCAGAGCCCATCTGGAGCTCGGCAAGCTTTTCATACGCTGTCATTTCTGTAGAAATCGCTTGATTGAGATTTTTGTTCAATTCATCTGCATATTTTTTTGCCTGTTTATATTCGGGAGATTCTTTTCCAAAAGTTTCTTTAATTCTCGTTAAAATTTCCTGAACCTGCCCTTTGCCAGCGGTTTTTGGGTTCAGAACATTTTCAAAATGAGCAATTTGTTTATTTATATCAACTTTTTTAGAAACAAGATGTTTTTTGAGTTCCGAAAGATTTTCGCCGAGTTCTTTACCGAGCTGTGCACGTTCCTCGAGCTCTTTTGCACCATTTAAACGTTTATATTTTTCGATTTTTTGTGAAATATCCCGCATGAGCTCAACCGAGCGGTTATCTCTGGGGTCAATAATGATTTTCAAATCATCATAAGCCTTTGTAAGCTCGTTGTAGTTGTCAGTAATGTTGTTTGAAATAAGCTTTTTCCTTGATTTTATGAAATCGCCCACAGAGTTACGTTCTTTTTCACATTCTTTCATTGTCATATAGGTTTTAAGGCGGCTTCTGTTTGTTTTTGAAAAAATATTGTTTTCTTTTTTGAAAATATTGAACGAATTCCAAACCCTTTCATGCAAATCCGCCAGCGATTCCCACATTTCCTGCGAACGTTTGAAATGGTGCTGGGTTGAGAAGTTTGCAAAATAAGAATTTGCAACATTATCTGCCAGCATATCAAGGTTCTGCCCTTTTGCTCTGCTGTCTTTCGCCAGATTTTCAGCATAATTGCAGAATTTAACCATCGACATTTCAGAGTTTTTATAGGCATTGTTTTTGGTTTTTAATACAACATTTTTGAAAGAACCGTTGATTTTGTCAAAAAGCGGCATAGCATGCAGCTCTTTAAAACACTTAGTAACGAATCCGTCTTTAAAAACATTGAGATTTGAGCTTGCTTCAAGAAGGTTTGCGATTGGTTTCATTGCCTGAGCAAGTTTTAAGCTGATTTTTTGTTTAAGGGTAAGGTTTTTATAATCAGCTTTAAGGTCAAAAGTTTTCTTTGATAATTTTCTTGAAAATTCTCTGATTCTTCTGTTCACGCCGCCGGAAACGCCTTTTGAAAGGAAAGCTCCGGCAATCAGTGTAAGCAAAATTCCTCCGCCGATAGAAATTCCTGCGACGTATTTTTTTACCCCGCTTTTTGGCTGCTCAACATCAGAAACAAGAACCGAGGCAATTGGTTTTTCCTGCACATTCTGCGCGTCATCTTTCTTTTTCACAGGATTTTGCGCCTGCGACAAAAAATTATTATATGTTGAGCTTTTTACATTAAAGTCCATACGGAAACCTTACCTTTTAACCTTATTTATATAAAAACATGGAAACGAAAAAAATTGCCATGAAAAACTTTGTATAAAATGACGCCGGATGAAGGATTTCTATTTTCCGTTCCGATTCCTCCGGCTCTCAAGATTATCAAATACTTTTGCAAGATTTTTGAAGCCTCCCCCATAGTCACTACAAATAGAAATCCTTCATCCGGCTAGTTTATTCGCAAACCTGCACAAAAATTTTGCATCTAATCTCCACCTTTATTTCCAATCAGCCAGAGGAAAATGAGATGGATTTTTCTTTGGAGAGACTATGGGGGAGGGCTCTTGTAACAAGAAATAAAGAAAATAAATGTCGGATGCCCAGAGGAATCGGAACGGAAAAGAAAAATCCATCTCATTTTCCGTACATGTTCACTATTTGCACATATAATCCTCTGAAAAAGAATTTTTTGAAAAAATATGCTATAATTCATCCATTGTTTTATTTTTTTAAGGAGAAAAAATGGCAGCTTCAGAAAATTTAATTTATTTCGTAGACGTAACAAACCGTGACGGCGTCCAAACATCCAGACTGGGGCTGGCAAAACTCCAAAAAACCATTATTAACCTTATGCTCGACGATATGGGAATAACGCAATCCGAATTCGGCTTCCCGACTACCCGCCACGAGCTGAATTACCTCAACGGCAACCTCCAGCTCGTCGATAGAGGCGTAATCACGAAAACAAAGCTCTCCGGCTGGATGCGCGGCATTGCAAAAGATGTTTTTGAGTCTTTTCAAAATGTTCCGCGGCTTACTTATTGCAACCTTTCACAATCCACCTCGGATCAGATGATTAATGGCAAATTTCAGGGCAAAAAAACCAGAGATGATGTGCTGAAAATGACCTGCGAAGCCGTAGAAGCCGCCGTAACCTGCGGGGCTCGCATTATCGGCGTAAACGCGGAAGACGCCTCAAGAAGCGATTTGGATTTTTTAATAAAATTCGCAAAAGAAGTAAAAGCCTGCGGCGCAAAACGCTTCAGATACTGCGATACGCTGGGTTATGACGACCCGCACACCGCTTATGAAAGAATTTACAAACTCGCAAAAGAAACAGGGCTCGATATCGAAATGCATTTTCACAACGACCTCGGAATGGCGGCAGGATGCTCGGTTCTGGGGGCAAAAGCGGCGATTGATGCGGGCGTTAATGCATATATTAACACGGCAATCAACGGAATGGGCGAACGCGCAGGCAATGCCGACCTGATTTCCTGCCTGCTTGCGGTTCTGAAGTCCAGCGGTTTCGGCGGAAAATACAAAATTGATCCCAATATCGACCTTTCAAAAGCCTGGAAACTCGCAAAATACACCGCATACGCTTTCGGCGTGCCGATTCCGATAAACCAGCCCGCAGTTGGCAGAAACGCCTTTGCTCATGAATCAGGAATCCACGCAGACGGCGCTTTGAAAGACAGAAGGAATTATGAACTGTACGATTACGAAGAACTCGGCCGCGGCGAGCCGGAAATCGTCGAAACAGGCAGAATGATTACAACCGGCGAATACGGCGGAATTAAAGGGTTCAGAAATGTCTTCAAAAACCTTGAACTTGAGTTCCATGACGAAGACGAAGCCAGAAATATTCTCGAATTGTGCCGTTATGCCAATGTTCACACCCAACAACCGCTCACAGACAGCGAATTGAGGTTCATTTATTATTATCCCGACATTGCTGCGAAAATAATGACAGTTACGCCCTATTACATCCCGACCGGCGAGCTGAAAAAACGCGTTGATGCCAACCAAAATACAATGCCAGGGGCAATAATATAAAAAATTTATAAAGAATTTGTTTTTACGCTCTGTGATTGATATAATTAACCTATGTAGTTATTGAGTTGAGGGAAACAAATGAACTCTTATAAAGTCGGCATTGTCGGTGCGGGAATCTGGGGCAAAAATCTTGTCAGAAATTTTTATAACCTCAATTACCTTGACACCGTGTGTGATATGGATGAAGAGAACCTTGAGAGGACAAAAAATGATTATCCCGGGGTTCATCTGACAAAAGATTTCAGCGAAATGCTGAACAACCCTGAAATCGACGGAATCATCGTCGCAACACCGAGCCATACGCATTTCAAACTCGTAAAAGCGGCTCTTGAAGCGGGAAAAAATGTTTATGTTGAAAAACCAATCGCCACAACAAGCGAAGAAGCCAAAGAACTGAACGATTTGGCAACCTCAAAGGGGCTTGTATTGATGGTCGGGCACCTGCTTTTGTACCATCCGGCGGTTAATCGCCTGAAAATGATTGTAGAATCCGGCGAACTCGGCGAAATCAAATACGTTCAAAGCGACAGGCTGAATATCAACTATTTTAAGAACGACAGAAGCGTAATGTGGGATTTGGCGCCGCATGATGTTTCGATGATAAGCCATATTCTCGGCGAAGAGCCCGAACGCGTAATCTCCGCGGTCGGCGTAAGCTCAGAGGGCAACGAAATCATGGATATCACGCATGTTGATATAAAATACCCCTCAGGCGCAATCGCTCACGTTTCTGACAGCTGGATTCACCCGCAAAAACGCGTAAATCTCATGATTCGCGGTTCAAAAGGCAGCGCAATGTTCGATGATACGCTCACTGAAAACAAATTGCAGGTATTTTTGAACGACAAGCCCAATTCCGCAAGCACAATTTCGCTTGATTATCTTGAAATTGAGCCTTTGAAGCTTGAATGCGAACATTTCATCAAATGTATTGAAAACGGCAAAAAAGCAAGAAGCGACGGAGAAAACGGATATTTTGTCGTAAAAGTTCTTGAAGAAGCCGAAAAAATCATGCTCGGCGACAAGCTCAAGACGCTCAACGAGCACAATTTTGCGCTTTCAAGAAGCAAACAGTAGTCAAAGAGGGGCATTTTCGCCCTTCTTTTTAATAAAAACAAGAGGAGTTTAAGAAATCATGGCTAATATGATTACAATTTTAAGAATGATAATCGCGTTCATCGCAATCAGTCTTCTTTTTTACCAGACGCCAGCAAGTTACATTACAGCGTTCATTTTGACTGTTATTGCAATATGGTTTGACGGTTTGGACGGGTTTGTGGCGCGATTATTGAACGAAAGCTCAAAATTCGGTGCAGTTCTGGATATTCTGGGCGATAGAGTCGTTGAAAACATTTACTGGATTGTTTTTGCGGTTCTCGGGTGGATTCCTGTATGGATTCCGCTGATTGTTGTTACGCGCGGCATTATCACGGACGGTGTTCGCAGTATTGCGCTTGAGCAGGGCTACACTGCGTTCGGAAAAAGCACGATGATGCAGTCAAAAATCGGGCATTTTCTTGTTGCGTCCAATTTTTCAAGAGGAACTTACGCGGTAACAAAGGCGCTGGCGTTCGCATTGATGATTCTTTGCTATTTTCCGTTTGCGAACCTGAAACTCTTTTTGCAGGGCACTGATCCTACGATGTCCGCTTCGACTATGCACGCCTGGGAAGTTTTCCACAACATTTGCATAGCAATTTGCCCCTTTGCACATTTTTGCGTTTATGCAGCGGTGATTTTCTGCGTTTTGAGGGGAATTCCTGTTGTTATTGAAAGCAAAAGGTTTTTTGTTGAGGACAAAAAGTAGTTTTTTTAAAACAATATAGAAAAAGAGATAGAATTTCCTTTTCCGTTCCGATTCCCCCGGCTACGCGGATAAAATCGGCAACTTTTCCGAATTCATGGAGCCTCATCCATAGTCACTACAAAGAAAATTCTATCTCTTTTTCTATATTGAACATTTTTAAGCCAATTGTAAACAAATGTTAAAATATTATTTAAAATCCTAAAGTTGTGAAAAAAAGTGCCGATAAATATAATACAAAGACAGATTAGGAGCAGCGTCAATGATAAAAAAGGCACAAAGACCATCCAGCAACATTTCAGACGGAGTAGCATTTCTGCTCAGAGGAGCAAAAAAAAGAAGAGCAATGGCAGTTGCCAGCGCAAAGATGATTAACAACGATTTGGGTATTTCCTCGACGCTCGTTGCAGTAAAATAATTCGCCACTACGGGCAAAAGTAAGAAGTATGAGCTTTTTTAAAAACTAACCGATTCCATTTATCCTCTAATCTAACAACGGCTTCCCTGCGGAAGTCTTTTTTATATTGGGCGGAAGATTCATGCGGTTTCTTCATGATTGGTGTGGTTGTTTAGGCGCACAGCCCCGTCACGCGATTTATGCGGAGTTTGGTGGGGGCGGGAGATAGTTTCAAAACCTTACCACTACCCCATTTTGCGATTTTGTGCTTTATAATTCCTTTGCCTTTTGAGTTTCATGCGGTAAAATATAGTAAAGACAATAGATGTGAAGTGATATTTTGTATAAATTCGACTTTAAACTGGATGATTTTCAAGAAGAAGCCCTCTACCACATAAAAGAGGGCAAAAGTGTTGTGGTTTGCGCACCTACAGGTGCGGGAAAAACCTGTATTGCCCAGATGGCAATCCATAAAGCGCTGGAAGAGGGCGTCAGAATATTCTACACAACCCCGCTGAAAGCCCTTTCCAACCAGAAATTCAGCGATTTTTCAACAAAATACGGCGAGGATAAAGTAGGGTTGCTCACAGGCGACACTTCAATCAACCGCGGCGCCCAAATCGTCGTAATGACGACTGAAGTTTTCAGAAACATGCTTTATGGCACAAATTTCGGCTCTGTTACCGACAACCTGAAAGACGTGCGCTACGTTGTTCTCGACGAAGTTCACTACATGAACGACGAGCAAAGGGGCACCGTCTGGGAAGAAAGCATCATCTACTGCCCGACAAATATCCAGATAATCGCGCTTTCTGCGACTGTCGCGAACTCTCAGCAGCTCACAGACTGGATAAATACGGTTCATTCGCGCACAGAGCTGGTTTATACTGATTTTCGACCGGTTCCTTTGCGGTATTTTTATTACGATTCGTCAAAACCCGACACAATCCTGCCGCTTTTGACGCCCGAGGGTAAATTAAACAAAAAAATCAAGCCCGAAAGCCGTGCACAGGCTTTCAGAAGAAAAATGCCCATGCGTTCACCCGCACGCGAGGTTGTGGCTATTTTGCACAAAAAAGAGATGCTTCCGGCGATTTATTTCACATTTTCAAGGAAAAAATGCGATGAGCAAATGGAAAAATGCGCCCAGCTTTGCCTTGTAACCCCTGACGAGCGGAAAGAAATAAAGCGCATAATGGACGAATATTTCGCAGAGAACCCTTATTTATGCGAAAACAAGCATATTGAATACATTTTGAACGGTGTAGCGTCGCACCATGCCGGACTTTTGCCCGGGTGGAAAGTTCTTGTTGAAAAACTGTTCCAAAAAGGGCTGATTAAGGTTGTTTTTGCCACCGAAACCCTTGCCGCAGGCATAAATATGCCGGCCCGCTCAACGGTAATAAGCTCAGTTTCAAAAAGAACCGATTCCGGCCACAGAATGCTTACTGCGAGCGAGTTTTTGCAGATGTCAGGGCGTGCAGGCCGCCGCGGAATGGACGAAGTAGGCTACGTAACGGTCGTCGGAACGCCATTTCAGTCGCCCGAGGAGGTTGCAGAGCTTGTAACCAGCGACGCAAACCCGCTTGAAAGCCGTTTTTCGCCGACTTATTCAATGGTGTTGAATCTTTTGCAGCGATTCAGCCTTGACGAGGCAAAAGAGCTGATTTTAAAGAGTTTCGGGTATTTTTCGTCAACTGACCGTTTAAAACCGCTCATGGCGCAAAAATCCGAAGCTGATGCGGCTATTGCGGGGTTCAAAGAGTTTAAATGCTTTGCCGGACTGACAGCGGAGGACATGTTTGCGTACAACAAGCTCAGAAACACTTATATTGAATACAGAAAAATCCAAAAAACGCTCAAAAAGCAGATGAAGCACAAATCAGAGGAAAAACAAAAAGAATATCTCGAATTTGAGGCAAAAACAAAGGATTTTCTCAAAAAGGTTCACAGTTACGCGTGCGATACCTGCAAACTTTACAAAAAGCACATGAAAGAAACCGAGCTGCTCGAAAGGTTCCAAAAACGGGCGGACAAGCTCGCAAAAAATATTGAATATGAAAAAGATATTTATTGGAGAAAGTTCCTAAATCACACGGCAGCGCTGAAAGAGATGGGCTATATTGAAAACGATTATCCGAATGAAAAAGGCATGACAATTGCGGCGATTCGCGCTGAAAATGAGCTTTTTGTTGCGGAAATTATATTCAGCGGGGTGCTTGATGAGCTAAAACCGGACGAACTCGCGTCGGTTATTTGTGCAATCACGACAGAGGATTTAAGGGCGGATGTTTATCCCGAGCTGCCCATCAGCAAAGGCACGAGAAAAGCGCTCAACCAGATTAAAAACATCAGAAGAAGAATCAGCATTGTCCAGCGCGACCATGATATTGAAACCGAAATGTACATAAATTCATATTATTCGCCGCTTATTGAATACTGGGTGAACGGTGGTGAATGGAGCGAGCTGATTGAGCAAATCGGTGCGGGCGAGGGCGATATTGTCCGCAGTTTCAAGCGCACAATCGATGTTTTGCGCCAGCTCACGGTTGTTCCCAATGTTTCTGACAAATTAATTGAAACAGCAAGGGCGGCAATTGACGCAATTCAACGTTCGCCGATTGATATTGATTAGTTTTTTGTAAATTTCACGAAAATGTCTTGAATTTACTTGTTTTTCCGTTCCGATTCCTCCGGCCATGCGGCGCATAATCTGTTTTTTACCATTTTTAGAGGCCTCCTCCATAGTCACTCCAAAGTGAAATTCTTACTACAAAACTCCCCAACAACACAAAATTATACTATCATTCCATTGACCGAGTGAAAAAATGATGTTTGCGGTTTATAATTAGAAAATAAATCTAAATTCTAATAATAATGAAAATCATAAAAACATCACTTATCATAATTTTGGCACTTGCAATTCTGGCGGAAATGCTTTATTTGTTTGCACTCCCGCCGGCGATAAACTACGCGCTGAAAAAAGGAATTGTTGAAAAAATTATAAAAAAAGAAACCGGATTGGCGCTTAAAACCGACGAGCTGAAAGTCAGAACAACATTGGGTTTCAATGCTGTTGTTGAGGTTAAAAATGCAGTTTTGCGCGACGCAAATCATGAAAAAATCATGGATTCTCAGCAAATCAAAACAAAAATCTCAATTCCGTCCTTGATTTTCCAAACACCTGAGATAAAAAATCTCTACATAAACCGGAGCTGGGTGCGGATTTCCAGAGATGAAAAAAATGATATCTACCTCGGCACATACAAACTCGACAAAAACCAAAAAATCAAACTGAAACTCAAAAATTTCCGCGGAGAAATTACAAATACATCAATAATCTATAAAGACCTTCCGACCAATGACGAAATAACCTGCAGAATCAACTTTCACGTAAAAAAATACCGCGAAAATAAATACCTGAATACCGATTTTTTTGCAAAAATCTACCACGAAGCAAATGAATCCTCAGTCCAATTCCACGTAGACAGCAGGCTTCCGCTTCTAAAACACCTCGAAAAGGCGTCAATAACAGGTTCTGTTGAAAATTTGGATATTTCTGCTTATTCCGAACTTATTTCGATTTATGCACCCGAAGTAACAGGGCTGAAAGGCATTATCCGCGCAGTTTTCTACACAAAAACAACTGAAAATGACAAAAATAAACTCTGTCTTGTTGCACACGTCAAAGATTTAGGCATTTTTATGAAAAATCCCGACGACTCTATCCGCGCTGACCGCACGACAGACGTAAAATTTGAGGGATTTGCAAATGAAAAAGACCTGAATATATCAAAACTGGATGTCTACGGTTATGACTGGCAAACTAAAATCACGGGAATTGTGAAAAAAATTGGGAAAAAAACGCCCGTGCTTGACCTAAACGTAAAAATCCCCAAATCCAACACCCACTCCCTCGTTGCACTCCTACCGAATGTTCCCGACACGGACAATGCAACTAGAAAACTCAAAAAATACGGCGTTTTCGGGGAGATTGAAGCGGATTTAAAAGTCAAAGGTAACCCCGAAAGACCCGATATTTTCGGAAAAATGTTGCTCAGCGACCTGTACATACTTTATTATGACCCGCTTATCCCGAAATGCCGCATAGATATGGAGTTTAAGGGGCAATTCTTCGATCTTTATACAAAAGTTTTCGCAAGAAAAGACCAGTTTGTCGAAATCAAAGGCTCCGCAGACAACTGGCTCGGCGGAAAAGGGAATTTTCATATTGTTTCAAGCCCTGTTGTTGACCTTAAAACTGCACACAGACTACTTTTGCCCGTGCATGATGTTGTCGGGTTTGATTTAGGGCCTTTGCCTTATATGACCCTTTCCGGAATCGGAAATATTGACCTCAAAGTCCATGGAACGGTTGTTGACGGGTTTGCAAACGGATATTTCAATTTTAAAAACACGGATGCACAAATTGATGGGTACAATTTCAAACTCCTGAACGCCGCAGGGCACCTTGATTTCAAAGAAAAAGACATGTTTTTTGAAACAACACAGGGAAAAATCAAAAATTCTGCCGTAAAAATCACAGGCAACGCTGATTTGACAGGGAACGTAGATTTCAAAGTAAAATCGGACAGTTTTGACATTTCAGAGCTGCTTTCCATCGCAAAAACAAGCAAAAACCTGAAAAGGAAAGCCGAACTGCTGGCTCCGGTTGAAAAAGCAGGAGGAAACTGCAGTGTTGAGCTTGAAATAAAAGGGTTCGGCAGAGATTTTATAAAAGTAATGGAAAAAGCCGTGATAAGCGGAAAAATTAGCTTCAAAAACAACAGTGCAAAATCCGTTTTTGCCCCGATTGAAGCAAAAAAAATCAACGGGATCGCAAATTTCAACAACGACGACTGGAATGCGGATTTGAACACAGAAATCCTTTCATCAAAATTTTTCGTCAAAGCAAAATCCTACAAAAACGAACTTTTTGCCTCAATAAGCGCCCCATCACTAAATCTGGACGCGATTTTGAACTCTCCGGCTTTGAGAATTTATGAAAAAGGCGATTTCAAGAGTTTTCCGCCCACAAACTCGGTCATGGAGCTGAAAGCAGACTACAAAGGCAGCGCAAAAAAAATCGAAAAGAACAAAATTAAAATGAAAGGCACTTTCAAGCCCTCATCCGGCTCCGAATCACCATTTGTAATAAGCTCAGGCTCGGTCGAGCTTTTCGACGGCGATTTGTCAGTGAAAAATTTCCGCGCAAAAGTTTTCAATTCAACCGCAAAACTCCATGGCAAAATTATCAGAGTTTTTAGCGAAAAACCGGTTTATAACTATGATTTGTCAGTTATGAATTTTGACGTGGCAAACTTTGAGCGGCTGAAAACAATGCATTTTATGCCGCAATATATGCAAAAAATCCTCAACACTTATGAAAAGTACGCCGGACGTGCAGATGTGAACCTGACCTGCAGAAACAACTCAAATCGCGGCAAAGTAAAGCTTCAGCAGATTGCTTTTGTTCAAAAATCGCTCCAAATCCCGATAAACGTTGACAGCGGCGAGATTCATGTTGATGGTGACAAAATTCTTCTCAAATCAATAAACGCAAAATTCGACAACAACCCTATTTTTATGAACTCAAGCGTCACGAATCTCGCAAAAAACCCCGGATTTAACGGCTACATCACCACCAAACTCACAGAAAGCTTCATTAACAAATATGTAAACTCCAGCCTTACTTATCCGCTGAAAATTAAAGGTGATATTACATTTACCTCCGAGTTTTCGGGTGATGAGAGGGGGATTACCGTAAAACCCGTAATAAAATTGAACGAAGACGCAGATATTTACTATATGGGTTCAAGTCTCGGCGACACAACCGACAAAAGGGAAATCACAGGAAATATTCACATTAAAAACGGCGTTTTTGATATCAGAAAACTGACCTATCTGCGTTATATGACTTCGCAGAACGACTATTCCTACCCGCTGGAAATCCTCACCGTATACGGAAAAGCCATTCGGACAAAAAACAAATTTTTCGTCAAAAATCTCCACATTTTGACAAAAAACAACGCCAATGTGAAAATCTTCAACGCATTTTTTAAAAAATCCGTGCTTAAACAGGGAATGTTCAACTGCAGCCTTGTTTTAAACGGTGACGTAAACGCACCTGATATACTGGGTTCCATAAAAATGGACAGCATTGACATGCCTTTGTACGACACGATTATCAATGACATAAACATCAACTTTGCGCCCAAAATCATTGACCTTGAATTCAGCGGAAAGAGCTATGATTCGGATTTTCTGGTGAATGCACAGGTTCAAAACAAAACGACCCTGCCCGTAACCGTTGATAATGTAAAAATAAGCTCTAAAAAGGTTAATCTCGATTCAATCATCGACTCGATGACCAGAGTTACCCTCGGAAACATTGGCACAAGCCCCACATCAGGCAAACTTCCCGAAGAAAAGCTACAGATTTCACCCTCGGACATTATTATCAAAAAAGGCAGAATGGAGGCGGAAAATATTATCCTGCGCGGGCTTCCGGCAACGAACTATACAGGCAATTTCAACATCGGAAAAGACAATATCCTGAAAATCTCAAACATAAATCTCAACCTTACCGACGGAACCGTTCAGGGAAGCGCTTCTTACAACTTTAAGAACGCAAAAATCACGGCAGAGCTGAGAGCCGAAAATGTAGATGCAAATAGAGTTGCTGACGCATTTTTAGACGTAAAAAACCAGATTTTCGGCTCGGTAAACGCCTCAATCCATCTTTCCACCCACGGTGATTCAGAAGATGAGCGTATAAAAAACGCTAACGGAAACGTTTATTTTTCAATCTTAGACGGAAAAATGCCAAAACTCGGCTCGCTTGAATATTTATTAAAAGCCGGAAACCTTATCAAAAGCGGAATTACAGGTTTAAGCATAAATAACTTCCTCGACATTATTGCACCGGTAAAAACAGGTTATTTTGATTCAATCAAGGGCTCAATCCATCTCAAAAACGGCTCCGCAGAGAATCTCGAGATATTTTCAACCGGCAACAACCTCAGCCTTTACATAAAAGGCAAATATGATTTCCCCGAACAAAATGCGGATTTGATAGTTTTCGGACGTTTGACCAAAAAGTCGCAAAACATTCTCGGGCCCGTAGGAAACGCTTCATTTAACTCGCTTTTGAACCTTATCCCGGGAATAAAACTCGACCGCTCTGAAAAATCAAAAATACTTACAGATTTGAACAAAATTCCCGGTGTTGAGTTCAACGACCAGACTTACCGCATTTTTTCCGCAAAAATCGACGGCGACGTCAATGGTGAAAAATATGTAACTTATTTCAAATGGATTGAATAGGTAAATTTTTATTAACCTGACATAAAAAAACAGCAAAAAAATAAATTTTAGGGTGTTTAACCATTGCGGTACAAGGTGAAAGAGAAGAAATGAACATTCCGGTAATCAACCCCGTATCTTTTTCTGAAAGCAGGCAGGAACGGCTGCAAAAAATGGCTCGCTACTATGAAACCCGCGAGGACTACGGAAAAAATTCCGAAGAAATCAAAGGTCAAAAACGCCGCGCCAGAATCCTTATCGGTTCGTGCGTGAGCGGGGGGTTTCTGGGCGTTATTACTTATGCTATTGTTAAAATAATGAAAAATAAAGTCGTATAACGGGGCAAAAATGATTTCAGCAGTAAAATTCGGGCAAACCACAGCGCAAACCGGACAAAAATCCACTCCCAAAACAACCTCAGAACGTCAGGATTCACCTAAAACACCCTATTTTAAAAGCAAAACAGCCAGAACTGCAGCAATTTCAACAGGTTCGGTTCTCGGGGCAGCGATTTTATTTTTAGCCGGAAAAGTGCTCTACAATCGTCCGACAAAAGCGGATAAAGTACTAAAAGCAGCTCTGGAGAAGAAATATGCACCCATTTCTGAGGCAATCGGCAATATAAAACAAGAAATCAACACATATCTTGACACTTATCACCAAAAAACGCAGGAATACCTCAAGCCGCTTGATGAAAATCTTGAAAAACTTTTCAAAATTCCGCTCGAAATCAACAAAGAAAACGCAGAAAAAATTCTTGACAACCTTAAAGAATACCAAAAATCAAAAAACTTCATATTTTCAGAAGGAAAAGTTGCAGAAATCAATTCCCTTAGCGAAAAAAGCGGCAGTTCAATACTGAAAAAAGCAAAGAAAATAAAAAAGGATTGCTCTGATTTTCTGGAGTTTGCAAAACCCGAAAATCAGCCCAAAACCCGTCATTCAAAGAAAATAATCGAAGAATTCAAGAACAAAGCGGAAAATGATTTACGTTTTGCCGACCTAACAGCATTAACCTATAAATATCGTCCTGAAAGCCTATCGCTGGATTTTAAGGAGAGCCTTTTAAACAGGCAGCTCAAAGAAGCTGACAGAATCAACGAAATTCTTATAAAAATTAATCAGGTTAATAACTAAAATTTAGAATGCCTCCTTAAAAGCACCGTTAATTTTGAAATTTGCAGGCGCGCAAAGCGGTGTTTTATCATAATCAATCCTCATAACGCCGTAATAGTATGGTTCTTCATAAAGCGCCGGCACTGAAAAATGATAAACGCCTTTTTCGTCCTGTTTTATGCTTGCGTAGTGATAGTGCCCCGAAACGACCATCAAAATATTGTTATGGCGATTCAAAACATCCTGATATTCACGCTCGTTTATGATATTTGCCCTTTCATTCGGCACAGGTTCAAAAGCGGGAACATGCTGGAAAATTATAACCTTTTTATTTTTGTATTTTTTCAAAGTTTCATCAAGCCAGCTCAAAGTCTCCTGTGTAAAATATCCATGCGGCCCGAACATGCCCGGAGAAACGCTGTCAACAACAACAGCCGTAATATCCGAAGTCGGGTGGAACACGTAATTAGGAGTATATTTTTTCTGATTCGGGTTGTAGGCGGAAACGATTTGCCCGAACTCCTCACGATTCATTCCTGAATATTTATAAGAGTCATGATTGCCGACAACTATGTAATACGGCGATTTTATAGGGCTTATAGCCGTTAAAAAACCCTTTAAAAGCGGCGATTTGGACCTGTCAACATTATCACCCAGAAAAACAACAAAATCGGGTTTTTCTTCGTTCATACGCTGAACAGCACCTTTCAAAATCTTTTTTGCATCTGCTTTTGCACCTTTTGAGCTGCCATCGTTGTAATGTACGTCAGAAATTACCGCAAAATTCACGGATTTCGCGAATACAGGGGCGATTGCCAGTACAAACAGAACAAAAAACGCTAATAGTTTATAAAAAGCAGTTTTTTTCATCATTCATCTCCTTTGACGATTTGAACACCCGAGCTAGTGCCAAGGCGCGCGGCACCGGTTTTTATAAGCGCGAGGGCTTTTTCTCTGTCACGGATTCCGCCAGAGGCTTTTACACCGAGCCCGTATGGCGCAACAATTTTGTACATTAGTTCAACATCCTCAATCTTTGCTCCGACGCCGTTTTTCACGAATCCTGTCGATGTTTTTACAAAATCTGCCCCAGCTGACGCACAAATTTCACAAGCTTTTTGAATTTCATCTTTTTCCAGCAAATCCGTTTCAAGAATAACTTTCAAAACGCGGTTTTTGCAGGCTTTTCTGACAGTTTCTATATCAGATTTCACCAGAGGATAATTTTTGTCTTTTAATGCGCCAACATTCAAAACCATGTCTATTTCATCCGCGCCGTCTGCAATTGCGGTTTCAGCTTCAAACGCTTTTACTGTTGAAACGCTTGCTCCGAGCGGGAATCCCACAACTGTAACGACTTTGACATTTGAGCCTCTCAATTTTTCTTTTGCGAGCGCAACATTGCATGGATTTATGCAAACACCTTTAAATCCGTACTCTTTTGCCTCCTCAAAAAGCTTCAAAAGCGCTTCTTTCGAGGCATCCTGTTTTAATAATGTATGTTCGATGTATTTTGAAAGGTCTTCCATTTTTTTCTCCGATTATTTTTAGACTTATACTTTGACCGACTTCGTCGGGGATTCCCTTTTTTCAAGGGAATGACATCGATTTTTGTTATTCCGGGCTCAATTCCGGCTCTTTGGCAACGCCGGTCATAATTTTTGTTTCTGTTTTAAAATCTGCCATATCGAGCATTTGTGACGATTTGATTTTCTTTGGCGAGTGCTGCTCAACATGGGATTTTAAAAGCTTGAAGCAAAAATCGCAAACTTTTTCGTTAGCAAGCTCGTCATATCGCGATTTTGTGTCGTAATCGAGCTGCAAAAGCGCAGTCAGAAAGCCTCTAAGCTTGTTATGCAGCCTGATTGTCCCACACAACGGCCCTGCACAGTCCCTGCAAACGATTCCGCCCTGCGCAGCCGAATAATAAATTTCATCTTCTTTAGGCTCACATCCGCAAACTACGCAGTTTTCAAGCTCCATGGAATATCCCGCAATATGGGTGAGTTTTAACTGGAATTTCAGCACGGAAATCAAGAGTTCAACCTTGTTTTGGGCCTTTGAAATGCTCTGGAGCGTCATATAAAGCAGGTCATAAATCTCCTCGCTGTTCGGGTCGTTTTCAATCCCGAAGCTGTGCACGATTTCAGAGCAATAAATCGAATAAAACAGTTTATTCATGTCATTTCTTGTGTTTTTAAAGGTGTTTATCGCCTCAGCCTGACAGATTGTGTCGAGATTTTTGCCTTTGTGCAGCATGAGCTTGTTCGCAATGAGCATATCCATTCTTCCGCCGAGTTTGCTGGTGGATTTTTTCACGCCTTTTGCGACCCCGCGGATAATACCCTTGTCTTTTGAATACATGACGATGATTTTATCCGATTCGCTCAGGTTGTATGATTTAAGGTTTATTGCGTCTGTGGTGAAGTTTTGCATTTTTATGCCTAATAGTTGATATTGAACCTGTCAATCGTTCCATGGTAAGCGCCGCGGAGCATCTGGTTCATTTCGACCTTGTTATCGCTCACGTCGAGCGCGGTTTCCTGCGTAATCAAGCCCTCTTTTATGAGCTGGAGCAAGGACATGTTCATCGTAATCATATCGTTGTAGCTGCCTTTTTTAACAAGGTCATAAACCTGTTCAAGTTCGTCGCGGATGATAAAATCCTTGATTGTCGGCGTTACAACCATAATTTCGCACGCCGGAATGCGTCCGTGACCATCTTTTTTCTGGATAAGCTTTTGTGCAACACAGCCGCGAAGGGTTTCGGCGAGCTGTTTTCGGATATTGTCACGGTCTTTTATGTCGTACATGTTTACGATTCTGTTAACGGTTTGGATTGCGTCGTTCGTGTGCAGGGAGGCGATTACGAGGTGACCGGTTTCTGAAGCCTTGAGAGCACTGGTCATGGTTTCAATATCTCTGATTTCACCGATTAAAATCACGTCAGGATCCTGCCTGAGCGCATATTTTACACCGTCAGGGAAAGAAGTCGTATCGATTTCGACCTGACGCTGGGTAATTATGCATTTTTTGTTCGAATAAATGTATTCAATCGGATCTTCGATTGTGATGATGTGTTTTTGTTCACGAGTATTAATAAGGTCGATTAAGGAGGCGATTGTTGTGGATTTTCCGCATCCTGTCGGGCCTGTGACGAGAACAATGCCGTTATGAAATTTAGAAAACGCCTCAAGGCTGGGCGGGAGCTTCAGTTCTTTAAAAGTCGGGATTTCGTAAGGAATAATACGGAAAACCAGCGAAGTATTGCCCAGCTGGCGCCCGAGGTTTATCCTGAAACGGGAAACACCTTTAATTTCATAAGAAAAATCCAAATCAAACGCTGACTGAACCTTTGTGCGCAGATATTTGGGCAAAACAATATTCAAAACCCTTGAAATATCCTTTTCTGTGACAAGCGGGAGTTCTTTTTTTACGATTTTGCCGTCAATTCTCACGACAGGCACCTCGCCAATCCGCAAATGCACGTCAGACGCGCCCTCTTTTACCGCATTTGTTAAAAACTCGTTTATATCAAAAGTGCTTTCAATTACAGACATATTCTCCTCCTGTTATATTTTAGCTTATATCGGCAAAAAGCACAACAAATATGAAATCTCGTAACACCTACCCTCACACGCACCGCAAATAGCAGCAGAAAGGGTAATAGGCGGATTTTTAGCAAACTCTTAATCCAAAAGCCGCTCAAGCACATAATACCCCATAAAATACCCAGCAACTGCGGGCACAAAGGGGGTTGAGGCGGGAGAAAATTTAGTAAACTCGAAAATTTCGCCATCAGGGGTTTCGATTTTCTCGTGATTTTCGATTTTTTCAAGACTATGAGGTCTTTCACGGCTCGCAACCGCTGCGATTCCGCTTTCCACGCCCTGTTTTTTGAGCTGATAAATCACATTTTTCGTGAAAGTACATTTTGTATTCTGCAATTCCGAAATATCCGTAATATAAAGCGCCGTCGGGTCTTTCCGATTGCCGGCTCCCATTGAAGTTATGACAGGAATGCCGTGTTTTTTACAAAAAACAAGAAGTTCGATTTTTGAGCGCATTGTGTCGATTGCATCTACGACATAATCGGGTTTTGCCGCAAAAATCGCCTCCTCAAGCCGTGAATTATAAAAATTATCTACGGTTTTCAGGTTAATTTCAGGATTTATATCTTTCAGGCGCGCCTCGAAAAGTTCTGTTTTCTTTTTTCCGATGGTTGAATGCAAAGCAATAATCTGGCGGTTAATATTGCTTTCAGAAACCGTATCAAAATCGACAACTGTAAAATTCCCGACGCCGGCTCTGGCAAGCGATTCCAGAACAAATCCACCAACCCCGCCTGCGCCAAAAACCGTAACATGCCTGGATTTTAGGGCGTTTTGTGCTTTTTTGCCCCATATAAGTTCGTTTCTTGAAAAGATTTCTGACATTATTTTTTCACCGAGGAGCAGATACCTTCCATAACGTTCAAATAGTCATTTTCAGGTAAAGTCGAAACCGCACGGATTGCGTTTTTAAGATGCGGAGTCCTGTCATACCAGCGGCGCGAATGCCCGGAGGACTGATAAAGCCCCAGAACCCTTTCCACGCCTATGCTTACAGGTGCTTCGTCATTTTCTTTGTTCACATTTTTAATGGCAGTTGCCACGTCAATTATGTCTTTTGAAAACTTTTTCTGCAAATCTTTATTCAAATCTTTTAAAAGAGCCAATGCTTTTGAGGTTTCTTCGTATTTGTCGTACCAGCGCTTGTTTTCCACAATAAAATCCTCCCGATGATAATATATTTTATACTATTTCGGGATTTTGGGCAATTACCCCATAGAAATCCACAAAATCTGCTTCACAGGACGGGAAATCAAAATCGCAAGGAACCCGAAAACAAAATCATACACCATTTTCACTCCGCTTTGCATATAAATCCATCCAGCAACATTTGAAAACGCGTCACGATGTATAATCGCCATCAGCATTAAATAAAAAACCCCGACAATATGAATTGTCAAAACGCCCAGCAGCGAGGCTTTTGCAATATTGCCATAGGAAAATTTATCTTTCAAAAGGAAAGCAACAATGAAAATTGCGGGTATATAAGCCAGAATATAGCCGAAATTGTACTCAAAAAGGTACTTAATCCCGCCGCCCAGTGCAAAAATCGGAAACGCAAACAGTCCCAGCAGAATATAAATCACAACAGACAAAATCCCGAACCTTTTACCTATCAAAGCAGCAATAAAAAAGATAACAGGCACCTGCGGAACGTATGAATAGTGTTTAAGAAAGAGAAATTTCCCGCTCTCAGGGTCAGGCAGACCTATCATGTAATGCGAAAAATCAATCTGCGTAAAAGTCGCAATAACAATCAAAAACACGCACCATCCCATAACAACGAGCGTTCCGAGAGTGAGCCTCGTTTTTTTATTCGCTGCGTTGAAGTCTTCGAGTTCCTGTTTTAGTCGTTTTGTGTTATTCATTGCGCAGTTTTACCTGTTTCATCGCTTCTTTGTTTTGATTATATAACATTTTGAACTTTTCGTGCCAGATGTTTTCCGTAAACATTATCAGCGCGTTTTCATTGTTGTCCTGATAGTAGCCTTTTCGCATGCCTATTGATTTGAAACCGTTTTTTTCATAAAGGCTTATTGCCGCAATATTACTTTCTCTGACCTCCAGAGTTACATATTTAATCATTTCCGCATAGCAATCATCAAAAATCCGCAGCAGAATCGCCTGTGCAATCTTTTTTCGCCTTGCATCGGGATGAATCGACAGGGTCGTAACATGCGCTTCCTCAAAAATATGCCAGCAGCCCCCGTAGCCCAAAAGTCCGCCGTTTTCATCCCGGGCGCAGTAATAATGGGCAAGATTATTCGATAATTCATTATAAAAAGAATCTTTTGACCAGTGATGTTCGCCGTAGGAGAGCGCTTCAAGCTCTGCAACCTCGTCTACATCATCTTTTTCCATTTTTTTTATGATAATCGAATCCGGATTCATTTTTTTGCTTTCAAAATGCTTTTTTATCTAATCTAGTGTCGCCTTAGTCGATTCTTACCTCTCATCAAATATGACATTTAGTCATATTTGATTCGGCAGAG
>URHD01000013.1 GCA_900547585.1 uncultured bacterium
TTTTGTTTTACCGAAATCGAATAAAAGCATATTTGCAGAAACGGTAGGCGCATAGTACATGTTATATTTTTGCGACATCATTCTTGCATAACCAGGATTTGTCATAAGCATATCGTTTCTGGAGTAGCTTACGCCTGCGCTTAAGGTCGGGAAGTAGTTAGACCAAGCCTGCCCTACCATGGTTTTGTATATTTCTGCGTTGCTGATTGCTGACATAATTGTCGGGTGATGTGTTATCGCAAGTTTTATACAGTCGCTGAGCGTTACTTCGCCGTTCATATCAGAGTATTCTATCTGACTGTTAATTACGGGGAATTTGGTTTCATACATTCCCTCGGCTTCCTGTGAAGATTCTTTTTTATGAATGGCGTTTTCTTTGTCTTTTTTTATTTCACGTTTTATATTCGGTTTAGCCTTATCAGGTTTTACGATTTCTACTTTTTGTTTTTCTTTTTCTTTGAAGTTTCCTCAGGCTGTAAATCTTCATTCGGGTTCCCTGATTCAGGGGGATTTTCGGATTCTTCCGTTTCTTTGCCTGCGGGCTCTTCTGATTCAGCCGGTTCAACTTCCTCATCGGCGGTTTCAGGCGCAGAATCAGCAGTTTCTTCTTCCTGAGCGCCATCTTCTTCAGAATCCTGTGATTTTGCCATTTCTGCTTCGATAGCGGCTCTGATTTCAGCAGCTTTAGCCTCTTCTTCGGCTTTTTCGAGCTCCTCGATTTCTTCTTTTGTCCTTGCTTTGATAACAGGTATATTCAGCATAAGCGCAATCGAATCACCCTCGCCCTCAAGGTTCAAATCAAGTGCTTCGTTGTCGATTTCAATGTATTTTGAAATAACAGCAACGAGCTGCTCCCTCAATTTTTGCATTGTAATCGTATCGAGGTTCGTTCTGTCGTGCAAAAGAACGAGTTTTAATCTGTTAGTAGCGGTTTCTTTAGAGTTTTCGGCTCTATCTGACTGAAAGAAGCCCAAAACTTTGTTGTACAATCCCGTAAAAATATCTCTCATCGTTCCTGCCCCTTTCTATGCCTTAACCCCGAAGATTTTTTTCACTTTCGCAACGAAAGCAGCAAATCCTTTGGGTTCATCTATATCAAGGAACGGAACATCTTCACCGTTTATGCGTTTTGCAACATTTAAATATGCTTTTCCGGCAAGCGATTTTTCATCGTTTACAATCGGCTCGCCCTTGTTTGTGGAGGTGATGATTCCCGTGTCTTCGGGGATAATTCCGATTAAATCACATGAAAGAATATCAACAACATCCTCAACGCTCATCATATCGTTGGTTTTAATGAGGTTAGGGCGAACTCTGTTGAGCAGAAGTTTGTAAGATTTGATTTCTTCCCTTGCTTCAAGGAGTCCGATGATTCTATCAGCGTCACGAACAGCTGACATTTCCGGCGTAGTGACGACTATTGCCTCGGACGCGCCTGCAACAGCGGTCTGGAAGCCCTGTTCAATGCCTGCAGGGCAGTCAACAAGGATAAAATCGTATTCTTCCTGCAATTCTTCACAAATTGACTTCAACTGTTCAGCCGTAACAGCAGATTTATCGCGGGTTTGCGCAGCAGCAAGCAAGCACAGGTTAGGATTCTTTTTATCCTTAACGAGCGCCTGTTTAAGTTTGCAGCGTTCTTCAACAACGTCAACAAGTGTATAAACAATACGGTTTTCAAGCCCCAACAAGAGGTCAAGATTCCTCAAACCTATATCAGTATCAATCAAAACAACACTTGCACCGTTTTTAGCAAGCGCCGTACCGATGTTTGCGCTTGTGGTGGTTTTTCCTACTCCGCCTTTTCCGGAAGTAATTACGATTACTCGCCCTGTCATTATTTTTGCTCCTTTTATGTGGTTATTTTTAATCGTTTAGTTTTAAAATTACAATATTGTCATTGACAATGCGCGCTTCTTCCGGCATTACCGTGTTGCTTTTGTCAACATAAACAATATTGGAGGCGTCAGGCCTACGCGCAAAGAAATCAGCAATGCGAAGCTGAATTGCATTAAGCTGGAGAGCACGGATTCTGGCTTTTTTGTTTCCTTCGCTGCCGGCATGAGCAATTCCGCCCAATGCCCCCCAAACAGTTATATCGCCCAGTGCATGAACCTCTGAACCCGGGTGGCAGTCGCCGATGATAACAAGATTGCCCTCTGCTTTTATAACCTGACCTGAACGAACGGTTTGTTTTATGTATTTTGTGGGCATTTTTAAAATCAGATAGTCCTCTTCGGTCAATTCTTCCTGAGGAATCTCAATTTCAAAGCCTTCTTTAGCTTCCGGGAAGTTTTTAGCCTCCTGCGCAAAGATATTTTCAAGTTTGTTTTCAGAATCAAAAATGCTGTCCAATTCGTCCTGTATAGATTTTTCTTCTGACTCGCTTTTTGGTGCAGTTTCTAAATCAGAAACGCTATTTTCTGTATTTTCAGCAACAGGCGCAAAATCATGTATTTCATCATCTGAAATTTCAGGAGCAGCCTCCGTTGTTGCGACTTCTTGAGGAGTTTCTGGTTCTTTTTCTTCCTTTGTAACATCCAGCTGTGTTTCAAAAGGTTTTGCACTCTCGCCGAAGATTTTTTCTTTAGCTTTTTGAGCAGCAAGCATCATTTTTTCTTCAAAATCTTCCTCGATTTTTTCCTCTGAAACCTCAAATTCTTCTTCGGCTTCGTCCGTTGCCTCATCGATAGCTTCTTCAAGTTTTTGTTCGGGAGTTTCCAGGTGTTCTGTCATAGGAACATATTGAGAAACCGGTTTTTCGTCTTCTTTGTCTTTTTCTTGAGCCGCATTACTAATCAGAAATCCCAGTGTTGCAGCAGCAAGCTCGGTTTGCTTTGATTCAGAGGAAACGACAGAAAGTGTTGAATTTATGCTGTTTATGAGCGAGTTTATGCTCAGCAGTTGCGATTGATTTAGGTCAATATTGCCGAGTTTTAAAAATACTTTTTGATTATGAGCAGCCTCCGCGTCAATTATTGTACTTAGTTCAAATACAACATCCGCCGGAGTTTTAGCATAAGTTAAATCTATAACATACAAATTTTCCGATGAAATGTTTTCCATATAAATCCTTTAACCATTCTCTTTCTTAAAGGATATATGAAATATTTACGAAATACAAATTTTTTGCAATGTTTTGTATCAAAAAATTTATAATTTATTGCCATAAAATCCAAAAACAAAAAACTCCGCTAATTACGGAGTTTTTATTCTTCATCATTTTCTTCGTTCAATCCGAGTTCGATGTCTTTTCCGAGCTTGAGAGCTTCAAGTCTGTTTTCAAGTTCAATTTTTTCGTTTTTAGCTTTTTGAATTTTAGCCGGAAGCTTGGATTTGTTAGTTTGAAGAGCTTTGAGCTCATTTTCTTTTGTTGTGGTTATTGCTTTTCTTTTTTCGTAGATTTTGTGGATTTTTTCCTGCTGTTGTTTAAGTTTTTCAACCTCTGCAGCTGCTTCACCAAAAGTTTTATGAGCTTTGATTCTGGTTTGTACTGCGTCTTCATATTTTTGTTTTGCAGCCACTTTTTCTTCATAAAGCTTGTCAACTTTTGCTTTCATATCAGCATAACCCGGATCAGAGGTTTGCATTTTGTTCAAAGCGAGTTTTGCTTTATCATATTTTGAGCTTGCGTTTGTATATGCATCCATAGCTGAAGATTCATCATCTTTTGCTTTTTCAAATGCATCGTTGAGCTTTTGGGATTCTTTGTCTTTAATTTTTACTGAATCATCGATTGTTTTTACCGCTTTTTCTGCGTTTTCTTCGCTTTTTCTGGCATCAAGAACTTCGTTCGACTTATTATCAATTTCTTCATCGATATCAGCAAGTTCCTGCTCGGCTGCGGCAATGCTGGAATCGAGTTCATCAACTCCGGCTTTAATTTCATCAATATTTTCAGAATCTGAAAGTGATTTTGATGATTTTACTGCGCCGTCTATCGCTGTGGTTTCAGCTGTTGCGCCTTTTTTTACGGCAGGTGCCGAGCTTGAAGAATTTTCAACATTAACTTTTGTGCCGTTCTCGGATTTTTCTGACTTTTTGCTTCCAAAAAGGTTGCTCAAAGAACCGATTATTGAAGTAACTGCCGATGCAATACCAAATACACCAATCATTTTAGTAACGAAATTTAAAAATCCGTTTCCGCTGTTTCTATAATTAGAAACATAATTTGTTGTAGGATATAAATCTCTGAGATTGTAACCTGTATTGAAGTATTTGCAAGAATCTTTTCCGTAAGCAAGTGAAAATACGTCTGATGATTTTGTATCAATTCTTGATACATCCTTGCCGATGTTAAAGTTGCTGGGTGAAACTCTTGAAACATTAAAAGGTTGTTGCCAGATGTTTATTTTTGCCGCATTTGAACCGAGGCTCGTGTAAGCGGGTGAACAGCTGTTAGATGCTGCTGCCTTTTTAGTTAAATTTTGTTTTACTTCTCCGCTCATATCGACCTCGTTTTATATAACTGTATATATAATAAGTATATAACTTTTCAAAAATTGCCTTTTTGTATATACTTTGTGTTACATTTCTTAATATTTCATATAAATTTGAACAAAACAGCAATCTGTGATACATTTTTGCTATGGGAGAAAATTTAGATATAATAACCATAGGAGAGGGACTGGTAGAGCTTTCGAGTAACAAAAGTCTTACCTATGCACAAACGCTGGATAAATATTACGGAGGAGATACGCTCTGCACTGCGGTTGCTGCGCAAAGGCTCGGTTCAAAAGTCGGATATATCACCCGCGTGGGAACCGATCATTTTAAAGAGTTTCTTTTGGACAGCTGGCAGCTTGAGGGATTAGATATTTCACAGGTAAAACTGGTTGAGGGGATTAACGGCATATATTTTGTTGCATTGCCTGAAGACGGCGACAAAGAATTCTCTTTTTACCGCAAAAAAACCGCCGCTACCAGACTGTCAGTGGAAGATATCTCTGAAGAATACATAAAAAGCGCTTCAATTGTATATTCAACCGGCGTCACGCAGGCACTTTCAATTTCTGCAAGAGAAGCGGTTAAAAAAGCATTTGAACTGGCAAAAAAACACAATATAGCAACAGCCTACGACCCGAATTATGATTCCGGGCTGCACAATATTGAAGAAGCAAAAGAAGAGCTGGATGAAATTATTGATTTTACAGATATTCTCTTTTTGAATCTCCAATATGACGCACAAAAGCTTTTTGAGGTGGAATCACCGGAAAAAATTATAAAACACTTCTGGGACAAAGGAGTTAGCACCGTGGTCGTAAAATCAATCAAAGACGGCGGCTATCACGTGGGTTATGCGGGTGATATTAACTTTATTGGCTTCTGGTCAACGGAAATTGTTGATTCTACGGGCTCGGGAGATACGTTTAACGGCGCATTTATCCATGCAATGAGCTCAGGAATGTCGGCTGTTGAATCAACAAGGCTTGCGTCAATAGTTGCTGGCATGCAGTGCAAAGGAATCGGCGCAATAAAATCAATTCCTTACAAAGAGCAGGTATATTCGGCATTTTATGGATAAAAAAATCAGAGCGGCTATTTCAGGATATTATGGTTTTGACAATTTCGGCGACGAAGCGATTTTGAGCTCGCTTGTCAACGAATTAAAGAAAAACGACATAGATATCACCGTATTTTCTAAAAACCCGCCAAAAACCTCGGAAAATCTTGGAGTTATGTCGGTAAACACTTTTGATATAAAAAAAGTGCTTGAGGTTTTGAAAAATACCGACGTGCTTATAAGCGGCGGAGGGAGCCTGCTTCAGGACGCAACCAGCCTGAAAAGCCTCTTGTATTATCTATTTGTTATTTCAGCGGCTTTGCACTATAAAAAAAGGGTTATAATTTTTGCTCAAGGTATTGGCCCGATAAAAAACCTTTTCGGGCGGCTCCTGACAAAGTCTGTACTTAAAAAATGCGCTTATATCTCGGTTAGAGATGAAAAAAGCCTTTTCAGAGTACGAGGATGGTGCGCAAAGGCTGATCTGGTAAATGATCCGGCCTGGGGAATGCCGCTTTATCCGGCAATTCCTATGGGCAGGGTGGGAATACAGCTCAGAGATTGGAAAAGTCTGAGCGGAAAGTACCTTTTTACGCTTGCTCGTCAGGTTGCAATGAATTTTTCTGACAAAGAAATATATATATATTCTTTTCAGGACGCACTGGATTTGGAAATCTGCAAAAAATTTGAGGGAAATTTAAAACTAGCAAATCCAGCAATAAAAACAAAAATTATCAGCGGTTTGAGCATTGATGGAGTGCTGAAATCGTTTTCAAATCTGGATTATCTCATTGGCATGCGCTATCATGCCTGCCTTTTGGCGCTAAAATACGGAATCAGAACGCTGGCGCTGAGCTATGACGAAAAAGTCGAAAAACTGGCAAGAAGATTCGAAATCCCGTGCTCAAATTTAAACGACACGCAATGTCTGGAAGAAAAAATAGACAAACTCAAAAAACTCGACCCCAAAGAGCTAAAAACAAAAGCAGACGCAGTTATTTTTGACTTTTCAGGAACGCTCAGAGCGATTAAAAGCTAATCAAGCACGACCTTTTTCAACCCCTTAGGCTGGTCAGGATTTCGCTTCAAAAGGTTGGCAATTTCGCACGCAATGAGCTGCAGGGTAATCAGTGAGCCGAAAATAGCCTTGATTTTTTTGCTTGTCTTAATATATATATTCATGTCGCCGCAATCAGCCTCCTGAACCGAGGTTATGCAGGCAATTTCGGTCGTATAATCAGCACGGATTTTCTGAATGTTCCTTTTTGCTGAAATTTCGTTTTCGTCATCAATAATTGTAATAACAAACGCCCTGTTATTAAGCACTGCAACATGCCCGTGCATAAACTCGCCAAAAGGATAAGCCATGACATTTATGTAGGAGGTTTCTTTGATTTTCAATGCCCCCTCTTTTGCCACGGGGTAGTAATTTTTGTTCCCGAGAATAACAATATTGCTGTGAGTCGAGGCTTCTTTGGCGACTTCATTGATTTTTTCCACATTTCCGATAATCCGCTCAAGATAAAGCGGCAAACGGCGCAGGGCTCTCAAATCAACAAACAAATCCTCGCCCCTGAACTCTTTTATCTTTAAAATAATAAAAATCATGCAAAGAAGCTGCGCGCAGAGCGCTTTTGTTGACGCAATGCTCTTTTCGACGCCTGCATCTGAAAGAATCCGGTAATCACAACCGTTCCACAGGGTCGAATCCTTGGCATTCGTTATGCACATTGTTCTTCCGCCCTTTTCTTTTATTATTTTAAGGGCATTGAGCGTGTCGGAGGTTTCACCTGACTGGGAAATAAAGATAAAAAGGGTTTTTGGCGTTACGAAGTGATTTTTTTGGAGGATAAATTCACTTGAATACTCATATTCGCAAGGGATTCCGACCATTTCTTTGAAAAGCGGTGCTGCAATTGCCGCGCAGTTGTAAGAAGAACCGCTCGCCGAAATCACAATATTGTCTATGTCGTCCGGCATGCTTATATTTATGCAATTGCCCTCTGACACGTACATGCCGAGAAGTTTTTGAACCACTGACGGCTGTTCAAAAATTTCTTTTTGCATAATTGATTTGAGCTTCTGGTTTTCCATCACAACCTCACTTCTTATTACATTCTGCCGTAAGTTATCAAAACTTACACTATCATTATCGGCATAATCTTATTAAAAGTTTAATAAAGTTGCAAAAGTTTACAATTATCAATAAAAATCAGCAAAAAAAATTCTTTTCTGAACTTGAAACATAAAAAGGGAGAAAAAAAATGTTCAAAATAAGACCCAAAGCCGTCAAAAGCACAATCCGCACAATAGATCAAGAAATGAACCAAACTCGGGCAAGATACGAAAAATATCTTGGAGAAACAAGCCGCGATTTTGTCGCAAAACGCAGCAATGTTGAGATAAGAGACCCGCACACAATGGCAGAAAACTCATACTGGGAATTGAGAGCCCAAATCAACCCGATAAATGACTTAGCGAAAAAAAACAACAAAGATGTAAAGTTTGAAGATGCACGAGCCCTCATAAGGGATGATGAGTATGCCTCCGCAGCAATAGAAAACAGACTTTCTTCAAAAATTCTTGTCACCACCATAGATAAAAAAACAGGTGTCACTGACTACACGCTTATTGACAGGTTTAAACACACTGCAAATGAATTTTTGCAAAAAATTACAGATTTTATAAACGCACCTATTAAATAAGCCCAAATATCTTTTAATTAGTAAAATTCGCCTACGCCAAACGTGAATGCACCTTTGCTGGTGCCTTCAGGCACGCCCGTAAGCGGATAGCCCCAGTCGATGGCAAGTGGCCCGACTCCGGGAACAAATACTCTTACACCAATACCGGCAGTGATGGCATGGAGCGGACGGTTATATATTTCGTTTGTAACTGTTGAGCCGTAAATCTGACCTGCGTCAACAAAAGCTGCAAGTCTGATATTTTCGAGGAATTTTGCCTCGGTAAATCTGTCAATAAATGGAATCGGAGTCAGGAATTCAGCAGAACCCATCATAAATCCGGTACCTGTACCGATTCCGCTCATTCTGAAACCTCTTACAGTATACGGGCCGCCTAAACGATATGCCATAACCTCGGGCATGCTATCGCCATGGACTTTTCCGCCAGCTCTGAAAGCAAGTGACACAGTCGATTTCTTACCAACAGGGTAGTAGCGTTTAATACTTCCCGTAAGTTTTCCATATGTGTTTTCAAACCCGTCAAGAGCAATAGCCTCGTCAAATCTTGCAGTTGCAAATACACCTTTTCTCGGATTTGTCTGATTATCCCTTGTATCATAAATCAAGCTGGGTGAAAGCGTCAGGAAAACGCCGCCCTGCAGCTGTTTTGCGCGTTCGGAAATAGGAATTCTGTGAGCATTATACAAGCCGAGAATCTGATTGTAATCCCCCTCTTTTACATCAACATTTTCGAGCCCGATTCCAAAAGAACCGCTGAGATTTTTATACTCTTTAAACGGATGAGATATAGTCGCCTCAATACCATAACGCTGCTCAATAGCAAGAGGAATCTGGTAGCTGGCAAAATCACGGCCGAACGCTTTTACCATTAAAGAGTTATCAGAACCCTTGAGTTTTGGCTCAAACCAGCTGATTTCAGCCTGCAAATTAGCCCTGTTAAGAGTTGAGCTGTCTGCCATGATTACACCGGTACCGGCAAGGACGTTAAGAGAAATTCTCTGCCCCATGCCGCGGAAATTGTTTTCCGTAAAGCCCGCTGAACCGAAAAGCCCCGTCGCAGTATCCAAACCACCTCCGATTGAGATAGTTCCGGTTCTTTGCTCTTCAAGATGAATCGTTACATCGTAGCGTTCCGGGTTTTCTTCGCTTCTTTCAATAGTTCTTTTGACATCTTTAAACGCCTGCGTTCCGTACAAGCGCATCAAATCCATTTTTATGAGATTTTCATTATAAACCGTGCCGGGCTGCGTAAGAACATTTCTTCGCACAACGAATTCTTTTGTTTTTTTGTTCCCCTGAATAATTATAGAATTAATTGTGCCCTCATCAATGGTTAAATTTACAGTTCCATCCGGATCATCTGTAACATTTGTAACACGTGCAAGAATATACCCATGGCTTGCGTATAAATCCTGAATCTGCTCTATAGCATCATTAAGCTCATGGATATTTTGAGGTTTTTCGAGCATGGGCTCCAGTATTTTCAAGATTTCACCTGTCGAAATTGATTCGTTGCCTTCAATCATAAAGTCAGTAACAGGCAGGTTTTCCTCGACAATAATTTTAAGTTTTATGTTATTATCGTCCAGTTTCACTGGCACAGCTTTGATTTTTTCACTAAAATAGCCCATGTTATAAATAGATTTGAGGTTCTGCTGGACAACTTCCGCGCTGAAAGCATCACCCGGCTTTAACTCCATCTGACGGTAAACTGCATCCGTGTCAATAAGCCTGTTTCCGGTGATTTCAATGTTTTTAATGTGAACAGCTGATTTTGGAAGCTCCTGCTTAACTTCTTCCTGCTGAGGTTCTTCAGAGGAGGGATATGCAGTGTTAAAAAGGGATTCGGTGTTCAAATCGCCAAAAATTGAGCTGCGCGAAGACGGAGAGTCCTCCCCTTCGGCAAATGCAGGCGCAGCCAGCATCATAAGAATCCCCAAAGCTATTGATATTGTCTTTATATTATTCCCAAAAGTATTAATTTCTCAATTCCTATTTGTGAACCTCTTCCTAAATATTATAACCTTAAAAAATAAAAAGTATCAACACCGGTTAGCAGTACAAGCAACTTAGTTATATAATCTTTATATTTGTTAATAAAGTTTGAATTGCGGGTTTAAAAATTCAAAAAAAGTGGTATTATATAAATATGTAAACTACAGTTAATGTAGGATTACTTTGTGCAAGGAGTGCACTACAATTTGTTAAGGAAACAACTGAGGTGAAATAGCATGACAATAAGTTTTTCAGGATTAGGTTCAGGTCTTCCGATAGATGAATGGATCGAGGCACTTTGCAGCTCGAAACAAACAACTATCGACAATTTGACTGCAAAACAAACCACTTTGCAAACAAAAAGTTCGACACTGAACTCTTTAAAATCACTATATTCCACGCTGGAAACAACAGCAACAAAATGGACAGATTCTCTTCTAGGGCCGACTTCTGACTTATTTTCAAAAGTGGCAGTTAAGTCTTCAGAGGATTCAAAAGAAAATAAAGCAGTCACTGCAACAGTAACAAATCTTTCAACACCGTCAGAGTTTGATATCACTGTAGAAAGCTTGGCTTCACAGACTTCCACAGTTACAGATAAAAATGATGCTTGGAAAAATGCATCCAACAAGCTCTCCGAACTCGGTTTCTCCGGAAAAGGAACATTGAATATCAACGGCACAGACATTACTGTTTCTGATGATATGTCAGTAAGTGAACTTGTCTATAAAATCGGCAATTCAGGTGCCGGAGTTAACGCCTATTTAAAAGGCGGCCAGCTTGTTCTGGAAAACAAAGAGTACGGCGCAAAAGAAATGACAATTTCCGGCGATTTTGCCGATGCTGTCGGTCTTAGCAAAACAGAAAACCAAACAATCGGCGACAATGCGGTTTACACTATCAACGGAGAACAAAAAACTGCCTCCTCAAACAGCCTCGATAGCTCTGATACTGGTATTATAGGGCTTTCTATTGAACTAAATTCAGTAACAACCGACCCGGTAACGCTAAGAATCTCCAGAGAAGCTGACGAATCAGGCGTTAAAACAGCTTTAGATGAATTTGTCAGCGCGTTTAACAGTGTTATTTCAAAAACAGACACTGCAACAGCTGTTGGAGGCGACCTTAACGGGGAATCATCACTTAATTATATAAGAAATGATTTAAGAACCCTCATCACTAGCAATGTTGGCAGCGGAAAATACAAATCGCTTGCAGATATTGGTATTACAACCGGTGCTGTTGGCGCCAGTGTAGATGCTGACACTTCTCAGCTCGTTATTGATGAAGAAAAATTCAAAGCTGCGTTCGAGGCTGACCCTGACGCTGTTAAAGAACTTCTTGTCGGCAGCACAGAAAAAGGCACAACAGGTTTAATGCAGGAGCTTCAAACCGCACTTAAACCCGCACTGGATTCTCAGTCAGGATATTTCAAAGCCCGCAGCGATTCTTTAAACAGCGAACTTTCCAATATAGCTTCTAATATTGAGAATAAAAATTCTGCGTTGGAAACATATAAAGCAAACTTAACAAAAAAATACAACAATATGGATTTGATGATTGCTAAATTAAATCAGCAATTCACACAGCTGCAAAGTACGCTTTCAGCACTTTTCCCGTCTTCTGACAGCTAATATTAAAACAGCAATAAATAAAAAGAGGCATTCTCAAAATGCCTCTTTTTTATACCTCTCTTCTGCATTCGATAGCTTTTGCAAGCGTAATTTCATCAGCAAATTCAATATCAGAACCAATAGGTATACCGAAAGCAATGCGGCTCACTTTAATATTGAATGGTTTTAACAGTTTCGTGAGATACAAAGCTGTAGCCTCGCCCTCAACCGAGGTGCTGAGCGCAAGAATAACTTCTTTTATTTCAGTATCCGCAACTCTTTGCAATAGCTCCTTAATTCTTATGTCCTCAGCACCGATTCCGTCCATCGGCGAAATCAATCCTTGCAAAACATGATATTTTCCCTTGTATTCATTGGTTTTTTCAATAGCAATCAAATCCTTTGTTTCGGCGACAACACAGATAATCGAATTATCACGGGAATTTGAGCTGCAAATCTCACAGGGGTTTGTTGCAGACATATTAAAGCATATATCGCAGTAGTGAATGGTTTCTTTTGCAGTAATTATTGTCTGAGCAAATTTTTCCACCTCATGCTTTGGCATTTTCAAAAGATGAAAGGCAATTCTTTGCGCAGAACGAGGCCCAATCCCGGGAAAACGCTGGAAAAAGTCGATTAAATTGGCTAAAGGTTTAGTATATTGCATTAAAACAATCCCGGAATATGAATACCGCCCGTAAGGGATTTCATTTTAGCTTCCATTGCTGTTGAAGCCTGTTCTGTAGCCTGTTTCATGGCTGTTGCAATCAAATCCTCAAGCATTTCGAGTGTATCATCATCAACAGAATCCGGATTTTCAGGGTTCAAAGCAGCTTTTGTTAATTTCAAAGCCTTGAATTTGCCCTGCCCATCACAAATGGCTGTTACTGCACCGTTTCCGGAAACAGCAGTGAATTCCGTATTTGCCAGTTCAGTTTGAGCCTCTTGCAATTTCTTTTGCATTTGCTGTGCCTGTTTCATCATGCTTGCGATATTCATTGTTTATCTCCCCAATCTTATTAATTTTACGTGTAATAAGATTATAAAATAAAAGGCGTGTTATTTGCAAACACTTGAAAAATAGGAGCATTAAACGTATAATTTTTTTAAGAAATTTTAATAAAATTGTGGAGTAATAATGGAATTTTCAAAAGTTTTAAGCTATGTACCTATGGTTATTGAATCTTCATCACGCGGTGAACGTTCTTTCGATATTTTTTCAAGACTTTTAAGAGAAAGAATCGTTTTTCTGGGCGAAGAAATTGATGATGAGCTTGCAAATTCGATTGTAGCCCAGCTTTTATTGCTAGATTCAGAAAATCCTGAAAAAGACATTATGCTCTATATAAATAGCCCCGGCGGCGTTATTACGGCAGGAATGGCAATTTATGATACAATGAAAAGCCTCAGATGCGACGTAAGCACAATTTGTATAGGCGAAGCAGCAAGCATGGGCTCATTTTTGCTCTCATCAGGCACAAAAGGCAAAAGGCTCTCGCTCCCGAGCTCAAGAATTATGATTCACCAGCCTTTAGGCGGGGCACAGGGACAGGCTACCGATATTGAAATCGAAGCAAAAGAAATTATAAGAATGAAAAACATGCTCAATGGCATACTTTCCGAAAATTCGGGACAGCCTATCGAAAAAATCAAGCAGGACACCGAGCGCGACTACTACATGTCCGCGCAGGAGGCTGTTGAATACGGCTTGATTGACAAAGTCATTACCCGCGCTTAATATTTCTTAATAATCTTAAAAAAGTTTTTATCTAATTGTTCATTAGTTTATATGTATTTTATGATGAATAATTATAGATTTTTTATATATTTTTAGCCTTTACAAACCTTCGAAAGGTTTGTAATGCCTTAACTTGAGCACATTTTATACTTTTCATGAAAAATAAAAGATGATTTGCGCAATTTTGATTTAAAAAATGTTTTTATATAAGAGTAAGGTTAGAATAATTGGTTACGGTAGGAGAACTAAAGTGTACGCAATATTTACAATGCGAAAACTGCAATTGACTCAGCGCATCAACCAGCTTCAATACAGGCAGATGCAGCTGGCACAAAGGCTACAAGATTTAGCCGCTTATGCAGCAAATATTGCAGACGGTGTGATTACACCGGGCGAATTTATGAGCAGTCCGGCCAGTATTTTCGGAGTTCAGCAAAACTACCTGAACAGCAGCATTCCGAAAGCTCTCTTCCAGGCCAGCATGACCACGCAAATGTACATGAATAATATGATGCAGATGAACGCACAATCAGGCGGTCAATATGGAATGGCGGTTGATCCGTCGAACCCGAATTCGATTAATATGAATCAATTCTTTATATTCAATTCATTTTTCAGGCAGGCTCTTGATGCTGCTGGCAAGGCACAGCAAGCGCAGATCAAAAAGATGGAAACAGAAATCCAGAACGAAAAGCTGCAAATCGAAACACAGCTCAAAGCCGCAGAAGCAGAAATGGAAGGCGTAACAAAAGCAGAAGAACAGGGAATAAAGGAATCCGCCCCTAAATATGCTTAATAAAAATGATTAATTATTCCTCGAAAGTGTGTATGAAGTAAATAAACAAGCCTCCCTCCGGAGGTTTTTTATTTTTTATATTGGGCGGAAGATTTGTGCGGTTTTGGCACGATTATAGTGGTTGTTTAGAGCACAGCCCCGTCGGTTATCTTGGTGTATTTTTTGCACGGGGCGGGAGACTAAATTGTAATATACTAGCAAAAATATCTTTGCCGGAGCATTATACCACTATGAAAATCACAATCCTGCCGGTATATACATATCAAAATAAAAAAATATCACCCTCAAGCACTCCGCTAACGCCCAAAAACGACGAAAATGCACTGAATTATAAAACAACATCGTTTAAAGGCACATGGAACTGTTTTAAACAGAATACGGATGCGCTGAATTTTCAACATGCAAGAACAGAAAACAAATATCTGTACTCCGAAAGCAAAAAAATCATCTCTGCCTGCAAAAACACGGACGGAAGCATCAATAAAACCATTCTGGCCCTGGCAAAAGAAATTTATAAAGTCGAAGGGAAAATTTGCCCGATTAACCCCCAAATACTCGAAAAACTCATTTTAATGAGCAAAGATAAAAACCATAAATTTCAACCGGAAATGCTCGAAGCAGTGCTTGAATATCAAAAAAACAACTGTATGGCACAAACTGAATTATTCATTGAAAATGCCCTGCTGATAGCAAAGGATTCCGACGGAATATTTAATACGGAAGTAATTAAAATTGCCGGAGAACTTTATTTTCCTCTAAAAGACAATGAAGTTATTACCATAAAAAGCTGTTTGCAAAATAAACAGGGTAAATTCGACAAAAACTCAACACAATTATTAAGTTCAATTTTTAAAAATTATAAAAACAAAGAAACTCTTGACTACCACATACAAGATTACTGCAAAATCGTATCTTTATGCAAAAACAAAAAAGGCAAACACTCAGAAGAAGCAATTGCATTCGTTGAAAAAGCAATGAGAACGATTAATAATGATGAATGCTTCAGATTTTACACAACAAGCTGCCTTGAAAACAGCAAAGATGACCAGGGCAATTTTAAGCCGGAAATATGCAAATTTCTCAAGCATTTTAAATCAGATATTCAGTATGACACACCGAAAAGAGCTGCTGTAAGCGAAATAGTCCAAATATGCAATAATCAAGGAAACCTCGATCCAAAAGCCGCAGATTTCGCCCTAAAGTTGAAAAAAGACGGTTTTTCTCCGCAGGAAATCTTGATTGTTTTAAAAATAGTGAAAGGGCATTCGAGTTTCAGGTTTAAAGAAGAACTGGCAAATGATTTTGAGGCGGTAAAAGCAACCTATCTGCGAAATCAACCTAAATCAGGGCAAAAGGAGCATTCAAGAACCGTATTTGAACAATGTACCAAGAAAAATGAACAAAACATAAACATCTGGAAAGAAGTACGTGGATTTTTTAATGAATCCATCAATTTTACACCGGCTCACATACTAAACATGGTTCCGGAATGCCTGAATTACAACAAAGAAATCAACCATGCCGTGCTGGCAAAGACAAAAGAGTACATGAAACACCTCAAAGACATTAAACACACAGAAAATTTATACATAATTCCAAAATGCATAAAAAATGCAGAAGAAAACACAATATATCCTAAAAATGCTGCAATAATTGAAAAAATGATTAACGGAGGCCACACGGAAATACTGCCGGAAGTTTTGTATGTATTTTATTCAGAAAATTACGGAGAATTTGACATCAAAGGCGCCGAACAATTTTGTGAGATTCTTGACGCGGCAAAAAAACACAAACAGGAACTTCGCTCTGCGCTTGATGACCTTACTGATCAGAAAATTGACCATTTTTTCCTTGATAATGCGTATTATATAAAGGATGCCGCCCGATTAGCAGGAACAAATGCGCTGATAGACGCTTTTGCACTGAAATTGGATAATTTTGGAACAATCGCGTATGAGGTGGGTAATTTGCTTGATGATTTGCAATGCAAAAACCTTCTTGAGCCGGTTCTTGAGCTCACTAACCCGAAAGAATCCGAAAAATATCAAAAATTGACAAAAGAAATCAACGAAAACAAAGCAAAAATCAGAAATTCAAAAACTGCTGCCGAAAAAGAAATTGAAGATGAAAATAATGAAAAAATTGCGATTTTGAACAAAGAAATATCCGCACTAAAACAACAACTCTCCGTGCAAAAAAAACAAATCCCCGCAAACAATGCGCTGCAAGCAGATTTGGCCCCAATTAAACAGAAAATCAAAGAAAAAACAGACTCAATAAAAGAACTGAACGCACAAACGCAGGATTTCTTAAACAAAAATACGCCAAACGTTAAAATAGCAGTAAATAAGGCAAATGAGCTCCGGTTGGAGCGCAAAAAGCTGCTCGAAAATGCAATGAGCGAACCGAAAGATATTATTGAAAAGCTGATAATCTTAGAGACTCTATTTACGGTGACTTTTCCAACAGAAATAATAAAAAGAATGAACACAAAAACACCGCAAGAAAAAGAAGAGTTCAACAGGTTCATAACCGAAAAATTATACAGTCATCTGGATTGCAAATACGATAAAAAAACCTCAGAGCGGCTAAAACTTGAAAAAAGCAAATATTTTGGCAGCCTTTTTATGGCTCAGGAGGATTTTATTAAAAGTTTTAAGGACTTGTACGAACTTATAAGAAAGAACCCGTACAAATCCATCGGAGAAATCATTGATTCGCTCGAACAAAATATTAAAACCCGCCGTCTGTTTGAAGAAAACGGGATAAATTACGCCAGATGGACAAATGTCGACAAAAACTCCTGTTTAAAAGCCACAATCCAAACAGACACCGAATGCGCCCAAAAAGCAGCGGTTACGAATCTTGAAAATGATTTTAATGACCCGATTTACCTTGATATACCGGAAAACGAGCGTAAAAAACTTGAAAAATCACTAAAAAATGCTGGTATAAGCCTGATTGGGCGAACAGAAATCCAATACGATGATGATGGTTTGCCGCTCGGCGAAAAATCAATAAAAAGGCTTTATTACGACGGAGAACCAATAAAATTTGAGAAACTGGGCGTTGTGATTACGAAAATCAAGGAGGTTTTAAACAAAGAAGACTTCTGGAACAAACAAAATCCCGACGCACGAATCGAAAACGCCAAAAACACCCTGCTCAACCATCTTTTAACGCTCAGAACAAACGATTACAAAAACGCAGCCAACCTGAAAAGCAGCCGGACGGTTGATATTGAGGTTCGTCAGACGGATATGAACGATATTTCCCATGCTCTGTTCCTCGGAAACCATGCCGGATGCTGCACGGCAGTCGGAACAGGCGTAAATGAGTGGAGTGCCCCCGAATATATTATGAACAGGTGCATTTCAGGAATCGAGGTTGTAAATGGAGACAAATTTGCAGGCAACACTATGTGCTACCTTGCAAAAGTCGATGGAAAAACCGCGCTGGTGCTTGATAATATTGAATTAAACACAAAATATCAATTCAACAACACAATACGAGATTTGATAATTGAATATGCAAAGAAACTCGCCGCAGAAATAGGAAAACCCGACATGCCCATATATGCCGGCCCGTTCAGACACAAAGTCCATCTTGAAAAATTCCCGTACAAGCAACACAACCTCGAAATTATCGGTTCGACGGGAGATAGAGCGGTTTATATTGATTACATTACCGATGAAATGCAAATTGGCAAGAATAAACCCGATACAGTAGGGCTTTACAGCATAGCATAAGATAAATCCCTCATTTTCCAGCGGCAAAAATGCAAAAAGCCCGCATTTTTGCAATACGGGCCTTTTTCTTCTTTTTTGATTAATATCCTGTCATCGACGTAAAGAAGTTACCGAAAGTGTTCTGGTAAACGGTTTTTGTACCGTCATAAACACGTGTAAAGAAAGATTTTTTCTCGACCTTCTTTTCTCCGCAACAAGGGTTGCAACAGGGGTTTTGCACAGCAGGAACCACAACAACGGGTCTTGCAATACTAACTCTGTTCATATCATAAGCATAAGGGTTCGGATTCGGGCAGTTGCAGATTGCAAATGCGCTTGAAGTTCCTAAAACGACTGTCAATGCAGTCAATAAAGCTATCTTTTTCATGTTTTTCTCCTGTCTTTTTCATTTCTGCGCCATCAGGCACCTTTTCATTTTGTCATCTTTGAAATTTATTTCATTAGAATATCGGGCTAGGTTAAACACTGCACTTTTTCGCTAAAATTGTTAAAATATATGAAAAAACATACTGCTATCAGGCACATTTTATTTGTCAGGAGGTTTATAATTATGTCAGACAGGGCATGCAGGTAAATTCATGAAAATAGCACCAAATTTCAGCATAAATAAAGGTTTTGAGCCGCAATCGTTCAAAGCGGAGCAGCAAAAACCCTCAACAGCTGCAAACTTTCAGCAAAAACCTGTGCCGGCACCTACTCTTTTAGCTTATATGCTCGGAAAATCAAACACAGCCTCATCTTTAAGCGTAAAATTCTACAATGCTCCCTCAATTCCTGAACTTAGCGCCAAATACGGCGAAATTGCCCGAAAAGACATCGCAGAACTCGCAACAAGAGCCGCAAAACCCGGTCAGGTGCTTAACTGGATTGAATCGCTCCCCGCAGAACAGCTCGGACGGCTGGATGAAATCTATGCGCTTGCTGATTCAATGAAGAAAAACGGCGGCAATAAGCTCGGAATCATCGGAATAGGCGGTTCAAAGCACACTATCGAAAATCTGCTCTCGCTCAATGGAAAATCAGATAATATTATTTTTCTTTCTGCGGTTGATCCGGAAAGTATGGACAAATTCGTTGAAAAATTAGGTGATTTAAGAGGTGTAAGCATAATGGTAGCCTCAAAATCAGGCACAACGCTTGAACCCTCAACCGGTTACGAATATGTTGAGAAAAAATTCGTTGAAAAGTTCAAAAATGATTATATTGCCGCAGGAATGAACGAAAGCGAAGCCCAAAAGGCAGCAGAGGCCGAAGCAGCAAAGCATTTTGTCGGTATTACGGACAAAAATCCCCAAGCAAGCCGTTTAAGAAAGATCTCAGAAGAAAAAGGATACAAAACAGGGATTATTCATGACGATTGCGGCGGAAGATTCGGTGCCTTTGACGACCATGCACTTACGGCACTTGCATATGCGGGAATGAGCAAAGAAGACATGAAAAAAATGCTGCAATCCGCTCAAAAAGCCCAGAAAAAGTTCCTATCCGCCGACATAAACAACAATCCCGCCGTACAGAGGGCGCTTTTTAATGCTGATTGCATTTTAAAAGGCAAGACAAACCAGTATGATTACTATTTTGGCGACAGATTCGAGGGGACAAAGTTCTGGAACACGCAGATGAAAAAAGAATCGCACAAGGCACTCTACAAACCGGCTGATTTAATCGGGCCTGAATTCCTGCACAATTCCACGGAAAGCGACCTTGATGCGGGCAACACAACCTCATTTTACACCTTTAACACAATCAAAAACGATGGTTCAAAAGATTACAAAGCTTACAACGCACTTGTTGGCGGCAGTTTAAAAGCATATTCGCAGCGCCATCCCGTTTCTGTAATAGAATTCAAGAATTTTTCACCGGAAGCCATCGGAGAATATGTTGAACTCAAGCATTTTGAAGCAATTTATACCGGAATGTTCTCAAGAAGCCTGAAAGGCACCGCCCACCCGTCAGTTTTGCCGGAAGTAGAGCAGCCTAACGTAAAAATTTACAAACGCGAAGTCGAGTCGCTTTTAAAAGCATAATCCGATTTCACCCTAGCATTCACAAGCCAGCCGGTAAGGTCTTTTATGTATTTCTTTTGTTTTGCAAGGTAGCTTTCGTATCCTTTTAATTCGCCCCTGGCAACCAGTTCGTCAATTTTATTAAAATATTTTTTATAGTTATGTTTCATTCGGGGATTGATTTTCAGCCATATCGAAAAATCATAATCAGTTTTACGCTTGTTGCAATCATCGCAAAGTACCGCAAGATTCTCAATTTCATTACTTCCGCCTTTATTTTTTGGCTGAAGATGGTCAATTGTAGCCGTTGAGCGTTTCAAAATATCCTGCATTACACATTTTAAGACTGAGCCGACTTTATAAGTTGTTGAGCCAAGCGGGAAAAGCAGCAATTGTTCTGAAGATGCCGTTCGCACAGGTTCTTTTGCAATTGAGCGGAGGTGTTTTTCATCATACTGACCAAGTTTTCGCACTATATTTTTAACATCGTTTTTGTATTCTTCATAAGGAAACTCTTTCAGATAATCGTAGCCATAATATTTATTTTTGATAAGTTCCTTAAATTCGTCAATATGAGCGGAATACGATGGAGGAATTTTTCTCAGCGCCGCAACCTTTTCCAGTTTTTCTGCAGCCTTTTCCAGTGCATTATTCAAATTCTGCTGTTCATACAGCCTCATTCTGTAAAGAATTTCCCTTTCCGTAAGGTTTTCATTAACTCCCTTTTCTGCAATGTCCAAAAGGGGTATATATTTTTCATGAATAAATCCGCTAACCCCATTCATAATCGAAAGTATGCTTTTTAAATCAGGCGCATTTTTAATTTTCTCCATCAGAGCGCATTTTTCCTCGTGTGTGATGGTTGTTATTCCGCAGCATGCACAGGTCATGCCGCTTATTTTAACGGGTTTAAAGTCTATTTTTTCATGAAAATCCCTAAAATTCTTCATCTTTATATCAGATTTTAATTTTTCATCTTCAAAAGGCACAAGGCGCCCGTTAGAGAGTTTTTTAAGAAGACCGTTAAGTTCAATAGGGTATCTTTTATTAGCAGAAATATTACCCTTGACAATTTCACGGGTTATATCAGCAAGATATCCTCTAAATTTTTCATTAGTTTGTTCATTTTCCTTATAAATCGCCTGTATAAACGCTTGTTTGTCATAGTTGCAACTCTTACACAACATAATTGCGTTAAAATTTTTATCTTTATCAAACGGAAGTTTTTCCTCAACCTTTCGCAGGTTAATTTCAGAGTTTGAAAAAAGGTTTTCAAGTATAATTTTTAGTCTTTTCTCAGAATCAAAAGCCCCGTATCGAAAGAGTGATTTGTAATTTGAACGTTTTATTATTTCTTTTTTAATAGAATCATAAATTTCCCATTTTTCAGGATTTTCCATCACAGCAACAGTTTCTCCGAGGATTTTTTTAACATCTGTTACGACCCGGCGTTTGTCCCGCTGGTGCGTGAGTTCAGCCAGCCTCATCTTACACTCATCCGCCAGAACCTCATCGCTGTCAGAAAAGATTTTTTGATTTTGTTTTTCGTTGAGCAAAGCTATGCCTCCTTGCAAAGCAAAATCAATCTTTTTCGATGCTTCTCCGCTTAGAATATTCGCAAAATCCTTAGGTTCTATTTCCGGCATTTTTTGGAGATACTCATCAGCCTTGCGCAGCAAACGTTTTGCAAATACCGGGATATTCTCCTGATGGTTTTTCAATACCCTCAAAAAATCATATGCAGATTCAACTCTGGAAATTTCGATTTTGAGATACTGCAAGTCCTCATAGGATAGCATTTTTGTGCTGCAAACAGGACATCTTACATCATGCAGCGATTTCAATTCGCTTTCAAACTCGGGGTTAACTATTGCACCGAACGAAACAGGTTTATAATATCCCGCAGGCAGCAGTTGTTGCTTATTTTCCTGCATGGTTTGAGATGGAAATGTGTGCGCAGATAGCGGTTTTATTAAAAAGTGGGAATTAATTACCGGCAGAATTTTCATACTGACTTAAAAACACGTAAATAAAATTTTTGCCATTATTATGAAAATATAAAGTTTTGTAACAGTATATACTAAAGTCTGCAATTTTTAGTTTTGTATATACTTTATATATATGTAAGACAAAACAAACCAAGCATTAAATAAACACAAAGATTTAAATAAGATGAGACTTTCACACTAACCTACCTAACTTCCTAACCTTCCCTTCCTATTAAAGTATTGCTCCAATCGTTTCGATTAGAGCTTTTTTTTATATTGGGCGGAAGATTCATGCAGTTTTTTTGCGATTGGTGTGGTTGTTTAGGGACACAGTCCCGTCGGTTATCTTAGTGCGGCTTTGACTTTGGGGCGGAAGATTCATGCAGTTTTTTCACGATTGGTGTGATTGTTTAGGGGCACAGCCCCGTTGGTTATCTGGGTGCAGCTTTGACTTTGGGACGAAAGATTCCACCTCTCCCGGCAGGTGAGATGGTTTGGAGCGTTAAAAGAGAAATCTACCATCCCGACGCACCATCTAAAACACAAAATAAAAACAGGTCCTTTTAGACCTGTTTTCAATTCACTTTATTTAATCTTATTAAAGATTTTCCGTCATCATAGCCATATAAAGGATAATATTAGACGTAAATCTATCCATATCTACAAATTTAACACCTGCACGGTTGTTTTCTTCAACCCTTACAACCTCGCCTTGAACATCAAAAGGAATCCCCTTGTACATGAAGTTCACATTGAGCAATTCGCCTTTTTTGAGCGGATTGTTAGTTGCTACGAGCATACCGCCTTTAGATATGTCGAGAATATCCGTGATTATCGCTCCTGACTCGCTTGTTGAAGACCCCAGCACCTTGTGTTCCTTATCACTAATTGACCAGCGGATATCTTTTCTGTCTTTTGCTGTTCTGGTATTTTTTCTTCCGTCACGGAACCTGTAAAGTGTCGTTTCCTCCTCAATTCTGTTCGATTTATTGGTCAAACGCTGGAAACTGTTCTCTGTCTGAGGCAGATTGAAGATTCTGTGCGGATTGTAAACAACGATTGGCGCAGTTGTATCTATTGTAACGTTTTCACCCATATAAGTCTGGAATGAGCCGGTCAATTTTGTGTACAATGTCGCATCCGCACTGTAATCGTAATTTTTATCGACGTTATTTATGTCGATTGTATATTTGTTATTTTGCAAACGACCTTTCTGGTTGACAGTGATGTTTTTAAAATCCATTTCTGCAGCAACGGGCAAGCCAGTATCTGCATCTACCTTAGAAGTCGCATTGATATATGCATTTTCAGTGTATACTCTGTCAAATTGAGCCCCGAAGAGCGCATCAGGGTTTTCAACATCACCTATAGTCAACTTCAAATTACGGACGCTTGCGTCACCGGGTTCAGGATGGTAATTCGGGTTTCCGAAATCGATAATCGGAGAGAATTTATCATACTGAGGCGTGTTTACGCCCTGAATATCAAAAGTAATCAACTCTCCTTTTTCATTTGCACTGTGGAAACCTGTGGAGCCTTCCGCAGCATCTTCATATGCATAAATATTGTCAGCACGCATTGTCACTGAATCCTTAACATAAGCATGCATAATTCCAAGAGTACTGTCTTTTGCTCCTGATTCTGTACCCGTAACTTTCAAGTCAAGGGTGGACGGGATAATGCCGTCGCCACGGGCAATTACATTTCCGTCGTCATCAACGAATTTACCAAGGTATTCAATGCCGAGATTGTCACCGGTTGAGTGGATTTTAACAGATTCAGGCGCCGTAACAGTGTTTATAGAGGAATCCCCATTCAACGCCAAGTCGACTTTTCCTGATTTGCTTATCACAAAATCAAAATCAACAGGCTTGTTGGCTGCAGAGCTTTTCACGACCACATCGCCATCAGCCTCCAGCGAGAAATAGCCGGAATCATTGTTCATTGTGACTTTTCCGATTTCAATAAAACCTCCGTCAGCCTTTGATTGACCGGAATAAATATATGCATCAGTTGCAGCAACGCTGTCAGCCTTGATGTAGCCCTCTGCGGCCGGTAAAAAAGCTGTTGCGCCTGCATTTACAGAGCCATATTCCATATTTTTTGTTGTCAGCTCGTTTACCATTTTATAACCGCGAACATTCACATCACCGGTCGCACTTGCGGAAGTTTTGCCGCCCGCAAGAACATTTACGGAAATAGTATCGTCAATATTCACAAAACCATCTGTTTTAGCGTTATTAACAACGCTGTCCATGGTTCCCACGCTGCCGCCGGTTGCATTTAGACTGATATTGCCTGTTGCAATAAGGCTTACACCCTCTTTTTGGGTTCTGTTTGTTATGCTTTTTGCAGTTACTGAGATATCGCCCTGTTCATTCTTAACTCTAACGGGGGTATTTGCATAATCCTGAGAATTTGCATCAAAATCATAATGTTTCAAATCAATTGAGGTATTTGTTGCGGTAATATTGATATTTCCGCCCAAATTACCCGTGTTCAGCACAGTTCCGTCAAGAATTACGCCCTGTCCGCCATCAGAAATAATATCAATACCGCCATCAGAAATAATCTGCGCAGTTTCTGCAATATTTACCGAAGAAGTCGCGTCAGTATTGTGGTTAACAATTTTGTTAACATTATTTCCCTGAGCATCAGCTTTTGCAGTTGTTTGAACGGTTCCGTTAATCAAAATCCCTGAATTGTTAACAGTTCCGTCATTTACAATATTAATAATTTGCAAACCGTTATTTGTGGTTGTTTCATTGTTTACAAGCGTGCCGTTTACTGTAATCGAATTGTTGCTTGTAAGGTGAATACCGCCCGTTGAAGAAATCTGGTCACCGTTCACCACAAGTCCTGACTGACCGTAGTTCGTCATAGACAAAAGTCCGGTTGTTGAGAGAGGATTTGAGCCGATTTCTATGCCGGTTGCACCGCTATTGAGGTTTTCAAGAGTAACATTATGATTGTTTGTTAATGTACCGTTGATATTCAGGCTGCCTGTTGAGGCTTCCGTGTTTGTAATCCTCAAATCGCTGATATTTGAGATGTTTGTCTTCGCTGCAACTTCAACATTTACACCGCTGTTTGTTATATTGACTTTGTTATTTGTTGAGCCGTTTGCCGCAGTGATTTGTCCGTCAATTTTTACATTTCCGGACGCGCCGGAGTTGGTTATGTTAAGAGTTGAGTTTGAATTGTTATTCAAAACCGCACCCTGCTGGAGTTCAAACGAGCCGCCGTTTGAGTTTGTGAGGTTAATTATGCCTGCATTGTTGTTAGTAATGCTGGTTCCGGCTTCAACAATAAGGTTTCCTGTTCCGGTCTGGAGGAAAGAAACAACTGCACCGTCATTCGTAAGGTCGGAGCTGATAGTGAAGTCATTTGCGGTTCCGTCTTCAAAGGTATTTTCAGAACCTTTAGCCATGTTTACGGTTCCGTCCATATTGAACGAACCAGCCTTGTTTGCAAGGTGAAGCGAGCCGCTATTGTTAATTACCGCAGTATTAGCAAAGTTCAAACCACCCGTACCGTTATTTATCGCCTCAAAAACAGCGCCTTTTTTGTTTTCAACACTTCCTGTGAGGTTGATTGCGCCGTTTCCGGAGTTATTCAGGGTTATTTTTCCCGAGTTATCAACAGAAGATGAAGAAATATTGAGGTCGCCGTTTGTATTCCCGACTGACAACTGAGAATTTGCCGCAGTCGTAACAGCGCCGGAAATTGAAACCCCGCTTGTAGATGTGATTTGGGCGGTACCGGAGTTGTTGAACGAGCCGGCAATATTTACCCCCTTATCGCCGCTATTGTTGATATTAAGCGTACCGTTGTTTGTAATGGTTTTGTCAGCTGAATGCACTACACCGGAATTTGCGCCCGCAGATGTTGTTACTGTTGCAGTTTTACCTGAGTTTACAGTCAAATCACCGAGTGTAATCAAGCCATTCGTATTATTTGTGAGTGTAATGTTATCTTTTGCGCTCACATTTTCAATTGTCATATTTGAATCGCTGCCGGAAGCAGTAATTGTAACAGCGCCGTTGGTAGAAACAGCATTTGTTACATTAATATCACCGTCAACGCTGTTAATGTTGATTCCGTTTGTACCCGCAGTGTCAACAGAACCGCTGGCTGTAAGATTCAACGCCTGAGAGGCTGAACCGATAGCTCCTGCGGCAATAGTGATATTTTCTGCATTGATTGCCTTATCAAGAGCCGAAGTTACGGCACCCGAGGTGGTAATCGCAACATTTTTACCGTTTACAAGGCCTCCAAGCGTATAATTTCCGGTTGAACCATTTTTACCGAGCGAGATGTTGCCGTTTGTGTTTGTAACAGCCGCAAAAGTTGCATTTCCTGCTGTTGTGACCGTTATATCACCGGAAGTTGTGTTTTTAAGTTCGCCGAAGTTGGTTGTTGAAGAAAGTGAGTTCAATTGCATGCCCGTAGCTGACTGAGCAGTGATTGAATCAGAAACTGCAATATTTAACGCGCTTCCCGAGCCTATACTTCCTGTCGAAACCAGCTCAACAGACTTTGCATCAATAGCTTTTGCCGCAGTAGAGGTTATATTTCCGGCATTTACTGTGACTTTGCCGTTTGTAGCCTGCAAAAGTCCGTTTAACACAGCGTTTCCTGTGCCGTCAAGCACGATATTTCCTGATGTGCCGTTTGCTTTAACAGTTGTACCGGTTTTTTGTTCAAATGAAGTGAAATCGGTAAAACTTACATTATTAGCAGTAATATTGTCTTCAATAACTATATTTGAGCCGGAATAATTGAAATCTGACGAGTTCAGAGTGATTTCGCCGAGTTTTATGCTGTCACCGGCAAGCGTGCCGAGGCTTACATTGCCGCCGGACTCGATATTAATCTTTCCGGGCGAATTTACATTGAATTTTAATGAAGAATCCGCATTAGCAATCTCATCGGCTGATTTCAGAGTAATGTCACCGGTTGCATTAACAGCTCTGCCGCTTCCTGTTTGGGTGATTTTGCCAGCACTGTCAATATTTACAGTACCTGAAGTTGTCGAAACAGTACCTTTTATTCCGACATTTCCGGAATTTGTTGATGCGAGCGAGATATTGCCGCCTGCGTTAATATCTTTAATATTAAAGTCGCCTGATTTGGAAATATTAACGGAATTTTGCGCGGTTGCAGTGATTTCATCGATTGTACCGGAAAGATTCAGAGCAGAAGATGAGCCGATTGAACCGGAAACAGCACTCATCACAAGGCTGCCGGCTGTCATATCCGCGTTGCCGGTGATATTTGCGCCATTGAGCGAAATATTTCCATTTCCGCTGTTAAATGTGCCAGAGAGAACAACATCGTTAGCGGCGCTTACTGTTACATTAGTACCGGAAATTGAAGAATCGGAATTAAACGCGACCTGCCCGGCTGTCGCAGTAATGTTGACCTCACCCGAGGAAGAATTTACATCTTTTATATCAAGATTTCCGGAAGAAGCGTTCAAAGTAACGCCATTGACGCCATTTGCAGCGATTTTACCGGAAATAGAAGAATTTTGCGCGTCAACCTTATCAGCAGCGCTCAGCAACACCTCCGAACCGCTCAAAATACCTGTTGAGGACAGTGTGCCGGAAGTAGTTGTCAGGCTAGTTTTTGCTGTAGAAGAAACATTGTTAAAGGTTGCATTTTTGTCAGCAGAGAGGTATAAGCCGCCGTTTTGCGCAGAAGCGGAGGTTACATTAACGTTTCCGGAGGAATTAGTGATGTTAATTGAAGCAGACTCAGAGCCGATTGCCCCTTTTGAAGCAAGGGAAACAGTAGCTGCATCAATCAAGCCCGAAGCGCCTGCGGAAATTGAACCTGCATTAATTGAAACATCGGCTCCGGCAACAGTTCCGTTTAAAGTGTAGGCGCCATCGCCGTTAAGAACTATATTTCTGCCTGTATTTGTAACATTGCCTAAATTTGCGCTGTTTGAAGCTGTGATATTTATCTCATTTGCAGCAGAATTTGTGATTGCGTGGTTTGCAGCGTCAATAGTTCCTGCTGCGATTGTCAGACCGTTTTGTGTGGTCAAATCAGCGCCCAGCAGAACTTTTGAAGCATTTATAAGCGCCGTACCCATAGCCGAAGAATTTATTGTCAAATTCTTCGCCGTAATATCGGCATTAGCTGTTGTAATTGAATCAAGAGCACTGTTTTCCGCAAGTGAGTTCAATTTAACAGATTGTGCGGCAGTCACTTCCATATTCGGAGCATTTACGTTGAATGCTGCATCAGCAGAGCTGTTTTTGATACTGCCGCTGCCTGCATCCAGCGTGAGTTTGCCGGAAGAGCTTACCGCAGTGCCCTGACCTGACTGGGTAATGTTAGTTCCCGAAAGATTTGCAGTAGAACCCGAAGTTATCGAAGTAGCGCCGTTTGTAGTATTAATTGTAAGGTCGCCTGCGGAAATAATTTCCATTGCACCCGTTGATTTGACAGTTGAATTTACAATTGTATCAGCCGCAGAGGAAATTTTTACGGTTCCTCCGCTGATAGCGCCTGTTGTTTCAAGGTTTCCGGCTTTGGTGGAAAGTTCTACCACATTTTTAGCACTTACATTATTAAATTTAGTCGCATCTGTACCGGCAAGATAAATGCTGCCATTATTCGCTGTTGCATTTATTCCGTTTGCCGATTCAACAGCAACAGCACCGGAAGATGATCCAACAGACCCCGAAGAAGTCAGATTTATATTTGTACCGCTGATTAATGCGTTTGCATTGGCGGCAATTATATCACCTGTGTTGAATGTAACATCAACACCCTGCACTTTGTCGGACAAAGTTGCCGAACCGGTTGAAGTTATTGTAATATTGCCGTTTGTGTTTGTGACTTTGGCAAATTGCGCGTCTGCACCGGTAGAAATTTTGATATTTCCGGAGGTGGTATTGATTAAATCGCCAAAAGTAACAGATGAGGCGGAATTAAGATTCATGCCTGTTCCTGATTTGGCACTTACGTTACCGGTCGCGATAAAGTTTAAAGCAGAAGAATCCGAACCTATGCTATTTGTCGCAACTAGCTCAATTGTCGAAGCAGTGATTGCATTTGAGGAGTTTGAGGTAATATTTGAGGCATTAACCTTAACATTGCCCGAAGACGCCTGCAGCAATCCGTTCAAAACAGCATTCCCTGCGGTATCAACAACAATATTTCCGGTTGAAGCAGTTATAGTAGTGTTTGCATTTTGAGTGAACGAATTAATATTTGTAAAGTTAACATTGTCAGCAGTAATATTTCCGTCTATTTTGACGTCGTTGCCTGAATAATTAAAATCAGAGCCTGAAACAGAAATATTTCCGAGTTTCACGGCATCAGAACCGCTTGTACCGAGCATGACAGCCCCGCCTGAGGTTATATTAACTTTACCGTTAGTTGAATTTACATTGAAATTTGATGATGCGTCCGCGCCGGAGATTGTTCCCGCAGAATTGAGGGTTATGTCGCCGCTTGCATTAACTGCTCTGCCGCTGCCTGTATGTTGAATTGCACCTGTGCTCACAATATTTACGGTATTTCCGGAAACACTGTCAGAAATTTTAACATTGCCGGAACCGGTATTTGCAAGAGCAGCATTTCCTCCTGCAGATACTGTTTTAAGGTTTAAATCACCTGTTTTTGTAATGTTTATATTAGAAGCTGCCTCCGCGGAAATTTCCGAGATTGTTCCTGCTAGCGCAAGAGCAGAAGATGAACCAATGCTGCCAGAAGTAGCCGTTAAAGTCAGGCTGTCAGCAGTCATTGAGGAAGCTGAGCCATCAATATTTTGTGCAGCAGTGAAAGAGAGATTTTTGCCGGCATAAGAACCGCCAAGTTCAATATTCTTGCCCGAAGAAACAGTAATATCGCCAGCTGCGGAAGTTTGCGCATTATTTGCAAACAGAACATTGCCGTTTTGAGATTGAATTTGTACATCACCGGCAGTAACCTGCAACAAACCGTTCAAAAGAACATCGCCTGAGGACTGCACCTCAATATTCCCCGACGAATTAGAAACATTTTTCAAAGTAACAGAATCATTTGAGGTATTTGCAAGAGAAACAACACCTGACGAAGTATTTTTGATTACGGAAGAATCCGTCTGCGTTATACCTTTGTCAGAAGAAATGCTGATTCCGTTTTTCGCGGTTATATTGCCCAGTTGAGCATTTGCACCGCTGCTTGCAACAGAAATACTTCCGTTTTCGGCAGAAGCGCTCAAAGTTCCGCCGGATTTGTATTTTAAAGCGTTTACTGAACCAATATTCCCGCTTTTGGATGTAAGAGATATATTTCCGGCCGCGTCAATATTTACACTATCGCTGCCCTGAATGCCTCCGGTATTCGCAAGAAGTTCGACACCGCCCATATTTGAGGTTTTTATCAAACCGGTATTGGCAAATTCAATAGAGTTTGCATCGATTTTAACAAGCCCTGAAGCAGTAATTGTTCCCGCAATTTCAACTCCGGTTGATGTGCTTATGTTATTGCCGTTAAGTAGATTTGTAAAGTCAGTATTGAAGGCAGACCAGTTAGAATCGGTTTCCGGAATCTCGGTTGAAGCGCCTGTGGTCGGCATAGTGTAGTTTTTAATAAGATTCTGGAAATTAGCGGTCATACTGTCATATGCTGCCTGAGTCGGAACGATAGTATGCAAACTGCCCACGTTCATCTGGGCACCAGCGCCAACAATCATGCCAAGAGGAGAAATAAATACGACGTTACCGGTACCAGCGCCGCCGGAATTCATAAAGGAATTATAAATACCCTGAATATTAACCTGGCTGTTTACCATGTTTACTGCGTTATTTGTGTTGAAATACTGATTTACCGTATGTCCTGCGTCAACCCCGAACTCGGTAAAATGGTTAAAAGTGTTATTTCCGCTGACATACCCGCCGTTAATGTTCGTCACATCACCGTTGGTAACTATATTGCCGGTATTGCCATCAGCACCGACCACAGCGCCCAAAGCGGGCATTACAAGCATTGAAAAAGCAAGAAATGAAGACAAAAGCCTTTTTGCCTGCTTTTCAACATTGGATTTCAACTTCAAAAAGTGCATATATTTCTCCTGACATTACATACTTCACAGATATACTAATTTTAGCGGTATAAAGTAATCAGGTAAACTATTTTTAAATAATTGTTACGTATATATTTAATATTTATTTAATCCCGCCTATGCGCCTTACTCTCACAAAGGAAAGTACAAAATAAGCAAAGTAATATACCGCCAGCAAAATTAACATTTCATAAACCGGAGGCAAAACCGGATTTTTACGAAAAACAGCCCAGATTACACCAAAAGGAACAAAAGAAAGCACCAGCTGAAAAATTCTTGTCCATGGAACCTGCCATTTTAACCCGTTAACAGTAACAATAACGCTCAGAGCAAAATATACAAAATTCGTAATCAAAGCTGCAATCCCGACCCCGACAATTCCATGATATTTTATAAGAAAATAATACAAAATAAGCCCCAGCCCCCCTGCGGAAACCTTTAATATCGTGTTTATGTACATTTTATTCGCAAGATGATATTGCATTGTCGTATAATCAGCAAGACCCATAAAAAGCACCGAGATTGAAAGGTAAGGAAGGATTACAGAGGCATTAATAAACCTTGAGTTTGCAAAAATATCAACAATTTCAACTGAATAAAGCGCCATTAACACAACCAGAGGCAGCGCAACCAGAAGATAATACCCTGTTAACCTTGATATTACGGGGCGGACATCCTTTTTATCCTCAAACATATTAATAATACGCGGAAATGCGGCAACCGTAATAATTGAAAACAGCGTCATGAGCAGAGGAAAGCTCAATCCGTAAGCAACACCCACCAATCCTACATCCTCAAACCCGTTAAAATGCCTCAGAATAAACCGGTTGCTCTGATTTATTGCCCACATGCTTATTGACGCGATTGCAATGGGTATTCCGTAAATAAAAAGGGATTTTAGCGTATCAAGTTTCGGGGTTTCAAATTTGAAATACTCGAAAATGTTCATTTTATGGCTCCTTCCGGCTCCTCCTCTTTGTCCCTAACGGGCAGGTAGTTCTTGATTTTCGACCACATTCCCATG